>NZ_MTJN01000002.1:3176930-3494623 GCF_002017865.1 Rhodoferax fermentans
ATCCAAGACAGCGTTCGCATTTTGCACAGACAAAAGCGATGTCAGACGGCAACTCAATCAGGGATTCACGATGAAAAAATTGCCCAAAGGCCGAACTTTTGCCGAGTTTCAGCCGCTGAAGCCAGGCGAATCAAAGCTGCTAAGCGCCTGTGCCAATGGCGAGGTGGCTGTGCTGGGGTCTGAACGACCCACCGCTAAGTCTGATACCAACACGGTTCGAGCCAGTTTTATTCGTTTTCTGGCCTTGGGTGGTGATGACGAGGTACCGGTACATGAACACGGTGTTCAACTTGTAGGGGCATGGATTGAGGGTCCGCTGATTTTGAGCGGCACAGTCACGCCCACCAACCTGTCACTGCGCCGTTCCCACTTTGATTCCATTCCTGTGTTCAACGGTGCAGAAATCCAGGGAAGCCTCAACCTGTCAGGCAGTTTGTTACCTGGACTGCTGGCGGATAACGCAGTGATCAAAGAGGATGTTTTCCTGAAAGACGGATTCACTGCTACCAGCGAAGTCCGGCTGCTGGGGGCGCAGATTGGCGGTGATTTGGCGTGCAGAGGTGCCAAGCTGGATGGCCAAGATAGCAACGCTTTGTCAGCAGATGGCGCGATGATTAAGGGCAGTGTTTTCCTTTCCGCTGGGTTCACTGCCTCCGGCAAGGTCCGGCTGTTGGGGGTACAGATTGGCCGCAATTTGGAATGCCAAGGTGCCAAACTGGACGGCAAAGATGGGGATGCGCTGTCGGCGGATCGCGCGCTGATCAAGGGCGACGTTTACCTGGGCAACGGGTTCACTGCTACCGGCGAAGTCCGGCTGCTGGGGGCGCAGATTGGCCGTGATTTGGCATGCAATGGTGCCAAGCTGGATGGCAAAGATGGCGACGCTCTGTCGGCGGATGGCGCGATCATTAAAGGAGGTGTTTTCCTGTCTAATGGGTTCACATCTACCGGCGAAGTCAGACTGCTGGGAGCGCAGATTGGCCTTGATTTGACATGCACAGGTGCCAAGCTGGACGGCAAAGATGGCGAGTCTCTGTCTGCCGAAGGCATGAAGGTGAACGGTTCATTTTTCTTTCGTAACCTGGCAACTCCCGCGAAGGGCGTCAATCTCACGTCCGCGAGCGTGGGCCGTTTGGTGGACGATGAAGCCTCGTGGGGAGATCAACTGACTTTGAATGGATTTGTTTATGGTCACCTGGCCGGTGGCGCACCCACCGATGCGCAGACACGGCTAAGCTGGCTCAACAAGCAACATGCAAAGTTCACAGGTGCTGAGAGTTTTAGGCCACAACCCTGGAAACAGCTGCAGTCGGTGCTGCGCAACATGGGCCATGTAGAAGACGCTAGGCAGGTGGCGATTGCGTTTGAAGACCGATTGCGCTCATCCAACCTTGTCGGGCAAACACCAGCAACCTGGCCAACATTAATGCGTGCGGCTTACCGCTATCCTTCCATAGTCTTGCATTTCTCCTTCAAGGCGCTGATGGGTTATGGCTACCGACCCATGCGTTTGGGCATCTGGATGGTGGCCGTCTGGCTGGTCTGCGCAGGGGTTTATTGGTGGGCGGCCTTGCAAGGTGTGATGGCACCTAGCAACCCGCTGGTGTTCCAGAACCTGCCGACCTACCAATCTTGCAAAAACAGCCAAGCAAAACCCGAGACCAAGAACGAAACCAACTGGTATCTGTGTAAAACGTTGCCGGAAGAGTACACGGGCTTCAGCCCATTGGCCTATTCACTCGATGTGCTACTACCGCTGGTGAACCTGCAGCAAGAGACGGACTGGGCGCCGCTGATCCCCACCCCCAAGGGCAGTTGGTATCAGGAGCTATTTGCACACTGGACGTTCAATCACTTCGTTCGTTTTGTCGTTTGGTTTGAAATCCTGTTTGGCTGGGTGGCCAGTTTGTTGCTGGTGGCGGTGGTGTCTGGTCTGACCAAGCGCAGCGACGAATAAAAAAGCCGCGCAGCCCTTTCGGAATCTGCGCAGCTTGCTACTGAGTCAGTAGCATTCTCAGGTGGTCAACTCACTTGCGCGCTGGCGGCACATCGGTGCACGAACCGTGTGCAATCTCGGCAGCCATCCCAATGGATTCACCCAGTGTGGGATGCGGGTGAATCGTTTTGCCGATGTCCACGGCGTCTGCTCCCATCTCGATCGCCAGGGCGATTTCGCCAATCATGTCACCGGCGTGGGTGCCGACCATGCCGCCGCCCAGTATCTTGCCGTGGCCGTGGGCTTCGGGGCTGTCGTCAAACAGCAGTTTGGTGACACCTTCGTCGCGGCCGTTGGCAATGGCGCGGCCAGAGGCTGTCCAGGGGAACAAGCCCTTCTTGACCTTGATACCCTGCGCCTTGGCCTGGTCTTCGGTCAGGCCAACCCAGGCCACTTCGGGGTCGGTGTAGGCCACGCTGGGGATCACGCGGGCGTTGAAGGCGGCAGCTGCCAGTTCCTTGTTGCCTTGCAATTCACCGGCAATGACTTCAGCGGCCACATGCGCTTCATGCACCGCTTTGTGTGCCAGCATCGGCTGGCCGACGATGTCACCGATGGCGAAGATGTGCGGCACGTTGGTGCGCATCTGGATGTCGACGTTGATGAACCCACGGTCGGTGACAGCCACACCGGCTTTCTCGGCGCTGAGCTTTTTGCCATTCGGCGTGCGGCCCACGGCTTGCAGAACCAGGTCGTAGGTTTGTGGCTCGGGCACTTTCACGCCCTCCTCTGCGGGTGCGAAGCTAACCTTGATGCCTTCTGGGGTTGCCTCGGCAGCGACGGTTTTTGTCTTCAACATGATGTTGTCAAACCGTGGCGCATTCATCTTTTGCCAGATCTTGACCAGGTCACGGTCAGCGCCCTGCATCAGGCCGTCCAACATTTCAACCACGTCCAGGCGGGCGCCCAGGGTGCTGTAGACGGTACCCATCTCCAGGCCGATGATGCCGCCGCCCAGGATCAACATGCGTTTGGGCACGTCTTTCAAAGCCAACGCGCCGGTGGAGTCCACCACGCGTGGGTCTTTAGGCATGAAGGGCAGGTGCACGGCCTGGCTGCCTGCGGCGATGATGGCGTTTTTGAACGCGACCACTTTTTTGCTACCGGTTTTTTCCTGGCCGCTGCCGGTGGTTTCTTCCACTTCGAGGTGGTTGGGGCCGACAAAGTTGCCGTAACCGCGAACAATGGTCACCTTGCGCATCTTGGCCATGGCGGCCAGCCCGCCGGTGAGTTTGCCAATGACCTTTTCCTTGTGGCCACGTAACTTGTCGATGTTGACCACCGGCTTGCCAAACTCCACGCCCAGGTCGCCCAGGTGGCTCACCTCGTCCATCACCGCCGCCACGTGCAGCAGGGCTTTGGACGGGATACAACCGACGTTCAGGCAAACGCCACCCAAGGTGGTGTAACGCTCAACCAGAATGACTTTGAGGCCCAAGTCAGCCGCACGGAAGGCTGCCGAGTAGCCACCAGGGCCACCACCAAGCACCAGCACATCGCAGTCCAGATCGGCGTTGCCCGCAAAATTGGCGGCTGCGGGTGGGTCCACAGATGCTGCAGCTGCTACCGTTTGCGTAGCTGCTGGCCCTTGTGTTACCTGGGCTACAGGTGGATTGGGCTTGGATTCTGCGACTGGAGCCGGTGCAGCGCCCTCGCCTGCAGCTTCCAGCGTCAGCAGCAATGAACCCATGGCGACCTTGTCGCCAAGTTTGATCTTGAGTTCTTTCACCACGCCAGCGTGGCTGCTGGGGATTTCCATTGAGGCTTTGTCAGACTCGACGGTGATCAGGCTTTGGTCCGCCTTGATGCTGTCGCCGGGTTTGACCAGCAGTTCAATCACGGTGACTTCCGCGAAGTCGCCGATGTCAGGAACATGGATGTCAATGAGTGCCATGTTGTTCTTTCTATTTAGTTGGGGTCAGAGCACATGTGCTTCGCAAAGTGGTCTGACCCACAAAGTTATAACAATACGCGGCGGAAGTCGCCCAGGATCTGGGCCAGATAGACGTTGAAACGCGCGGCAGCGGCGCCGTCGATCACGCGGTGGTCCCAGGTCAAACTCAGCGGCAACATCAGACGCGGCTGGAAAGCCTTGCCGTCCCAGACCGGCTCCATGGTGGAGCGGCACACGCCCAAAATCGCCACTTCAGGCGCATTGATGATCGGGGTGAAATACCGCCCGCCAATGCCACCCAGTGACGAAATCGTGAAAGTGGCGCCAGACATTTCGGCTGGGCTCAGTTTGCCGTCACGTGCTTTCTTGGCCAGCTCGCTCATCTCTTGGCTGATCTGGAAGATGCCCTTTTTGTCGGCGTCCTTGATCACCGGCACCATCAGGCCGTTGGGCGTGTCAGCAGCAAAACCGATGTGGTAATACTGCTTGTAGACCAGCGCGTCGCCGTCCAGGCTGCTGTTGAAGTCGGGGAATTTCTTGAGCGCGGCCACGCAGGCCTTGATCAAAAACGCCAGCATGGTGACCTTGACACCACTCTTCTCGTTTTCCTTGTTGGTGGATACGCGGAAGGCTTCCAGGTCGGTGATGTCGGCATCGTCGTGGTTGGTGACAGCCGGGATCATGATGGCGTTGCGCAGCAGGTTGGCGCCGCTGATCTTCTTGATACGGCTCATCTCCTTGCGCTCGATCGGGCCAAACTTGGCAAAGTCGACCTTCGGCCAGGGGATCAGGCCCAGGCCTTCGCCACCACCAGCGGCTGCGGGTTTTGCGGATTGCTGCGCAGCAATCGCAGCGGTTTGCACCGCGCCACTCATGACCGAGCGGGTGAAGGATTCGATGTCAGCATCGGTGATGCGGCCTTTGAGGCCGGTGCCTTTGACTTCAGCCAGCGGCACACCGAGCTCACGCGCGAACTTGCGCACGGACGGAGAGGCATGCGGCAGACCCAGCGCCAGGGCGGTCGGGTTGTGCGCGGGCAGCGCAGGTGCTACTGCCACGGCGGCGGGTGATGCTACAGCAACAGGAGCTGCTGACGCTTGTGCTGCGGGGGCTGCAGGCACATTTGGCGTTGCAGCCACGGCAGCAGCAGGTGCGGCACCTGCGGCGCTGCCTTGCAAGATCAGCAACAGGTCACCGATGTTGACGGTGTCACCGAGCTTGACCTTGAGTTCTTGCACCACACCGGCGGCGCCAGAGGGAATTTCCATCGACGCTTTGTCCGACTCGACGGTGACCAGGCTTTGCTCGAGCTTGACGCTGTCACCGACTTGGACCATGACCTCGATCACGGTCACGTCCTTGAAGTCGCCAATGTCGGGCACGCGCACTTCGACCGGGCCAGCGGCGGCGGCCACCGGTGCAGCCGGTGTTGGGATAGCAGGTGCGGCGGCAGGTGCGACAGAAGCTGCAGCAGCAGGCGCTTGTTCCACGGGGGCTTGGGGCTGATTTGGTGCAGAAGCCTCACCCGCCACTTCGAGCAGCAGCACCAGCGAGCCTTGTTTGACCTTGTCGCCCAGCGCCACCTTGAGTTCCTTGACCACACCGGCGTGGCTCGAAGGGATTTCCATGGAGGCCTTGTCGGACTCCACCGTCAGCAGGGATTGGTCAGCGCGCACGGTGTCGCCAGGTTTGACCAGCAGCTCGATCACGGTGACTTCGTCGAAGTCGCCAATGTCGGGCACTTTGATGTCCAGAATTGCCATGTTGTGTCTCCGCTCGCTCAGGCGTAAAGGGGGTTGACTTTGTTGGTATCGATGCCGTATTTGGCGATGGCTTCCACCACCTTGGCGACGGGCACCTTGCCCTCTTCACTCAATGCCTTGAGCGCCGCCACCACGATGTAGTAGCGGTTGATCTCGAAGTGTTCACGCAGCTTGCTGCGGAAATCGCTGCGGCCAAAACCGTCGGTGCCCAGCACCTTGTAGGTGCGGCCCTTGGGGATGTAGGGGCGAATCTGCTCGGCATAGGCCTTGATGTAGTCGGTCGACGCCACCACCGGGCCTTCGCTGCCTTGCAGCTGCTGCGCCACAAAGGACACCACCGGGGTGTCGGCCGGGTGCAGCAGGTTCTGGCGTTCGGCTTCCTGGCCATCACGCGCCAGTTCATTGAAGCTCGGGCAGCTCCAGACGTCGGCGGTCACGCCCCAGTCCTGGGCCAGTAGTTTTTGCGCGACAAAACTCTCGCGCAGGATGGTGCCCGAGCCGAGCAACTGCACACGCGGGTTGTTGACACCTTCGACACCAGGTTTGCACAGGTACATGCCCTTGATGATCTGCTCTTCGGTGCCCGGGGTCAGACCCGGCATCGCGTAGTTTTCGTTGAGCAAAGTCAGGTAGTAGAAGACGTTGTCTTGCTTCTCGACCATGCGTTTGAGGCCATGGTGCAGGATCACACCGACTTCATGCGCAAAGGTCGGGTCGTAGCTGATGCAGTTCGGAATGGTGCCCGCCAGGATGTGGCTGTGGCCGTCTTCGTGCTGCAGGCCTTCGCCATTTAGCGTGGTGCGCCCGGAGGTGCCACCCAACAAGAAGCCGCGCGCTTGCATGTCACCCGCAGCCCAAGCCAAGTCGCCAATGCGCTGGAAGCCGAACATCGAGTAGTACACGTAGAACGGCACCATGATGCGGTTGCTGGTGGAGTAGCTGGTGGCTGCGGCAATCCAGCTGCTCATACCGCCGGCTTCGTTGATGCCTTCTTGCAGGATCTGGCCCTTGGTGTCTTCCTTGTAATACATCACCTGGTCTTTGTCGACCGGGGTGTACTGCTGACCTGCCGGGTTGTAGATACCAATCTGACGGAACAGGCCTTCCATACCAAAGGTACGAGCCTCATCGACCAAGATCGGCACCACACGCGGGCCCAGCGCCTGGTCACGCAGCAGCTGGGTGAGGAAGCGCACATAGGCTTGGGTCGTCGAAATTTCGCGGCCCGGCGCGGTGGGTTCCATCACCGACTTGAAAGTCTCGATGGACGGCACGGTGAAGGACTCATCGGCCTTGGTGCGACGGTGCGGCAGGTAGCCACCGAGCGCCTGACGGCGCGCGTGCAGGTACTGCATCTCGGGGGTGTCGTCGGCCGGTTTGTAGAACGGCAGGTCAGCCAGCTGGCTGTCGGGAATCGGGATATTGAAGCGGTCACGGAAGGCACGGATGTCGTCATCACCAAGCTTTTTGGTCTGGTGCACGTTGTTCTTGCCCTCACCGATCTTGCCCATGCCATAACCTTTGACGGTCTTGATCAGCAGAACCGAAGGCTGGCCGGTGTGGTTGACGGCCTTGTGGTAAGCCGCGTAGACCTTTTGCGGGTCGTGACCGCCGCGCTGCAGGCCGAAGATCTCTTCATCACTCATCTTCTCGACCATCTTCGCGGTCTCGGGTGAGCGGCCGAAGAAGTGTTTGCGCACAAACGCGCCGTCGTTGGCCTTGAAGGCCTGGTAGTCGCCGTCAAGCGTGTCCATCATGACCTTGCGCAGGGCGCCGTCCTTGTCGCGCGCCAGCAGCGGGTCCCAGTTGCCACCCCAGATCAGCTTGATCACATTCCAGCCCGCACCGCGGAAGGTGCCTTCCAGTTCCTGGATGATCTTGCCGTTGCCACGCACCGGGCCGTCCAGGCGCTGCAGGTTGCAATTGATGACAAACACCAGGTTGTCGAGTTTTTCACGGGCAGCCAAGCCAATCGCGCCCAGGCTTTCGACCTCGTCCATTTCGCCGTCGCCACAGAACACCCAGACCTTGCGCTTGCTGGTGTCGGCAATGCCACGGGCATGCAGGTACTTCAGGAAACGCGCCTGGTAAATCGCCATCAGCGGGCCCAGACCCATCGACACCGTGGGGAACTGCCAGAACTCGGGCATCAGCTTCGGATGCGGGTAGCTCGACAAGCCCTTGCCAGCGGTTTCTTGACGGAAATTGAGCAGTTGCTCTTCGGTCAAGCGACCTTCCAAAAAGGCGCGGGCATACACACCAGGCGCCACGTGGCCCTGGACATACAGGCAGTCACCGCCGTGGTCTTGGCTCTCGGCATGCCAGAAATGGTTGAAGCCCGCACCAAACAGGCTGGCCAATGAGGCAAAGGAGCCGATGTGGCCACCCAAGTCCCCACCGTCTTCAGGGTGATGGCGGTTGGCTTTGACCACCATGGCCATGGCGTTCCAGCGCATGTAGGCGCGCAGGCGCTCTTCGATCTCGATGTTGCCCGGGCAGCGTTCTTCCTGGTCGGGCTCGATGGTGTTGACGTAACCGGTGTTGGCCGAAAACGGCATGTCCAGGCTGTTTTGCCGGGCGTGTTCCAGCAGTTGCTCTAATAGATAGTGCGCGCGCTCTGGGCCTTCTTTTTCAATAACGGCGCTCAGTGCGTCCATCCACTCGCGGGTTTCCTGGGCATCCGCATCAATGGCGGTATGGTTATCGGGTGCTACTGACATGCATGTCTCCTGTGTGGTGGCCGGGAATGGTAGTGGGTTTGGCCATTTTTGTCGCGAGCGGGATTCTAGGGGCATTTCAAAATATTTCAAATTGCGTAGGGTCAATTCGCATTATGAAATATGACAAGCAACAACAAGGCCTCAAGCCGCCTACACTTCAAGCCATGTCTCTGCCCCTTTCCTCGCCTGCCGACAGCCCGGATACGCTCAACCCACGCGCCAGATTGCGCCGCTGGTGGAAGGGTCAAACGGCCCACCGCCAGGACCGGCTGGCCATGCTGGCACCGCTGGCGGCGGTGCTGCTGTTTCTGGCCGCCATCCTGTCGGCGTTTGCCTACCTGCGTTTTGAAGAAATCGCGCGCGAGCGCGAGGCCATCCACCGCGATGTCGAGTACTCCCAGCAGCGGGTACGCCTGCGCCTGCTCGAGCAGCAGGAGCAGCTGATGCGTTTCGCCCGCGAAATGGCCGGGCGCGAGGTCTCAGAGGACAGTTTTCTCAGCCGTGCAGAAGCCTTCAGCAACCAGTTTCCAGAGATCCAAAGCATGACCTGGATGGACGACGGCTTTCGGGAACGTGGCAGTTTTGACGCCAGCGGTGTGCTGGCGCGCTCCTCCAAACAAAGCGCCCAGATCCGCCGCCGGGTGGAGGAAACCGTGCAGAACTACCTGCTGGTGCGCGACGTGTTGTTGCCGGTGTATTCCACCCCGCGCAAGCAGGACAACGGCCCCACCCTGGTGCAATTGCACCTGCCCCTGATCGACAAAACCCGCTTCAAGGGCGACCTGATCGTGACCTACTCGGTCGATGCGATCTTCCGCTACGGTGTGCCGTCCGAGGTCACCTCCAAATACGCCATCGCTTTTCTGGACGCCGACAGCAAGGTTCTGGCAGGCACCAGCCTGGTCGAGAAAACCCTTACCCGCAGCATCTTGCCCTGGGCCAATCCGGTCAACGCTTACCAGCTGCCGGTGTCACCCATCGGCAATGGGTTGTCGCTGCGTGGCCAGGCCTACCGCACCTCGCTGGGAGTGATCGGCAGTGGCCTGTTTTGGCTGGTGATGGTGCTCAGTGCGGTGACGGCCTGGCTGCTGCTGGCCAATTGGCGCCACACCCGAAGGCGCATCCAGGCGCAAGAGGCACTGATCCGCGAAACCGCTTTTCGCCGGGCCATGGAGAACTCGATGCTCACCGGCATGCGCGCGCTCGATATGCACGGGCGCATCACCTATGTGAACACCGCTTTTTGCCAGATGACAGGCTGGAGCGAGGCGGAACTGGTGAACCAGACCGCGCCCTTCCCCTATTGGCCTGAGAGTGACCACGAAGCGCTGCGGGCCAGGCTGCGCGAGGAACTCGCTGGCCTGATCCAGCCCAGCGGTATCCAGTTCCGGGTCAAACGCAAAAACGGTGAGATCTTTGAGGCGCACCTGTATGTCTCGCCGCTGATTGATGCCTTTGGCCAGCAAACCGGCTGGATGACCTCGATGACCGACATCACCGAGCCGACCCGGGTGCGTGAACAACTCGCCGCCTCGCACGAGCGTTTCACCGCCGTGCTTGAAGCGTTGGATGCGTCCATTTCGGTGGCGCCGCTGGGCAGCCACGAGCTGCTGTTTGCCAACAAGTTGTACCGCCTGTGGTTTGGCACCGAGGCTCAGGGACACCTGCAACTGGTGGCCGAGGCCGGTGTACCAGCGCTGAACCACAGTGACGAGGCGCAGGACATGGTGGACGCCTTTGCCGGTCTGCCCACCAGCCAGCTCTCTGACAAGGAGGCTGAGAGCGCCGAGGTGTATCTGGGCAGCCTGGGCCGCTGGCTGGAGGTGCGCACCCGCTACCTGAGCTGGGTGGATGGTCGCCTGGCGCAGATGGTGATTGCCACCGACATCACCGCACGCCGTATGGCCGAAGAGCAGGCCGAGATCCAGGCCGAACGCGCCCAGGCGTCGAGTCGTTTGATCACCATGGGCGAGATGGCCTCCAGCGTGGCGCATGAACTCAACCAGCCACTCACCGCGATCAACAACTACTGCAACGGCATGCTCTCGCGCATCAAAGGCAACCAGATCACCCAAAACGAGCTGCTCGGCGCGTTGGAGAAAACCGGTCGCCAGGCGCACCGGGCCGGGCAGATCATCCAGCGCATCCGCTCGTTTGTGCGGCGCAGTGAGCCCAACCGCAGCATTGCCAATGTGAGCACCCTGGTGTCCGAAGCGGTGGAACTGGCCGAAATCGAGCTGCGTCGGCGCAACGTCAAGCTCAACCAGTACGTCGCCCCCAACCTGCCCAACATCCTGGTGGACCCGATCCTGATCGAACAGGTGCTGCTGAACCTGCTGAAAAACGCCGCCGAATCCATCGACACCGCCCAGAAGCCCACCGCACAGCGTCTGGTGAAACTACGGGTGGCCACGACCTGGGTCGATGACAAGTCGGTGGTCGAGTTCAAGGTGTCCGACTCGGGCCAGGGCATTGCGCCGGAAGTCATGGCGCGGCTGTACGAGGCCTTCTACTCGACCAAGCCCGAAGGCATGGGCATTGGCCTGTCTTTGTGCCGCTCAATTGTTGAATCCCATCTGGGCAGAATGAAAGCGGAGAACCTCTACAATGGCGAGGCTGTCGTTGGTTGCTGTTTCACGTTCTGGATACCCAACCCGGACCCCCTCTCAGCGCCGCCCGCGAAGCGTTCTGAACAACCAGGATTTCAGGTACCGTCATGAGTTTGATCCCCAAAAAAGGCACCGTGTATGTCGTTGATGACGATGAAGCCGTGCGAGATTCCTTGCAGTGGATGTTGGAGGGCAAAGATTACCGGGTCAGGTGTTTCGACTCCGCCGAATCCTTCTTGAGCCGCTACGACCCGCGCGAAGTGGCCTGCCTGATCATCGACATCCGTATGCCGGGCATGACCGGCCTGGAACTGCAGTCCCGTCTGATGGAAGCCCATTCCCCCCTGCCCCTGTCTTTCATCACCGGCCACGGTGATGTGCCGATGGCGGTGGACACCATGAAAAAGGGCGCAATGGACTTCATCCAGAAGCCATTCCAGGAAGAACAACTGGTGCCGCTGGTGGAGCGCATGCTGGAGCAGGCCAAAGGGGCTTTTGCCGAATACCAAAGCACCGCCGCCCGCGACGCCCTGATGGCACGCCTGACCCTGCGCGAATCCCAGGTGCTGGAACGCATTGTGGCGGGCCGTTTAAATAAGCAGATCGCCGACGACCTGGGCATCAGCATCAAGACGGTGGAGGCGCACCGCGCCAACATCATGGAAAAGCTCAACGCCAACACCGTGGCCGACCTGCTGAAAGTGGCCCTGGGACCCAATGCGGTCAAAGCCTGAGCCAAAACCTGCTTCTTTTGCGCTATTTTTAGAATAGCTATCAACGCCCGCCCCGTAAGGATTAGCGGGCTTTTTTTATGATGGATTTGCGATGAACACACCCACCCCCAGCGCCCAACTCATTGACGGCGTGGCACTGTCCAAACAATTGCGCCTGGATGTGACCGAGCGCGCCCGCGCCCTCAAGGCCCGTGGCATCACCCCCGGCCTGGCGGTGATCCTGGTCGGTGACAACCCGGCCAGCCAGGTCTATGTGCGCAACAAGGTCAAGGGTTGTGAAGACTGCGGTTTTCACTCGGTGCTCGAAAAATACGAGGCCAGCCTCAGTGAAGTCGAGTTGCTGGCCCACATTGCCCGGCTCAATGCCGACCCGAGCATCCACGGCATCCTGGTGCAGCTGCCGGTGCCCAAACACATCGACGCCAGCAAGGTGATCGAGGCGATTTCGCCCCTCAAGGATGTCGATGGTTTCCACATCGCCAGCGCCGGTGCGTTGATGACCGGTATGCCGGGTTTCTGGCCCTGCACCCCTTATGGCTGCATGAAGATGCTGGAGTCCATTGGTTACGACCTGCGTGGCAAACACGCGGTGGTGATTGGCCGCTCCAACATCGTGGGCAAACCCATGGCCATGATGCTGCTGCAGAAAAACGCCACCGTCACCATCTGCCACAGTGCCACGGCTGATCTCAAGGCCATGACGCTGCAGGCCGATGTGATCGTGGCGGCGGTGGGCAAACGCAATGTATTGACCGCCGACATGGTCAAACCCGGTGCGGTGGTGCTCGATGTGGGCATGAACCGCAACGATGAGGGCAAGCTTTGCGGTGATGTTGATTTTGATGGCGTGCGCCAGGTCGCAGGCTTCATTACCCCGGTACCGGGTGGTGTTGGCCCGATGACCATTACCATGTTGCTGGTCAACACCCTTGAAGCCGCCGAACGCAGCACCATCTGAACACCATGACCAATCCCCTACTCTCTTTTGACGACCTGCCCGCGTTTGACCAGATTCGCCCGGAGCATATCGAACCGGCGCTCGAACAACTGCTGACCCAGGCCAACCAGGCGCTGGATGCCGTCACCGCACCAGCTTTCGAGGCCAAGTGGGACAACATGGCCCGTGTGCTCGATGTGGCCACCGAGCAGTTGTCACGCGCCTGGGGCGCCGTCAGTCACCTCAACAGCGTGGCCGACAGCCCCGAGTTACGCGCCGCCTTCAATGCCGCCCTGCCCAAGGTCACCGAGTTCTACACCCGCCTGGGCGCCGATGAACGCCTCTACGCCAAGTACAAAGCCATTGACCCCAGCACCCTGACAGCCGAGCAGCGCCAGGCGCACAAAAACGCCTTGCGCAACTTTGTGCTCGGTGGTGCGGAGTTGCAAGGTGCAGCGCGCGAACGTTTTGCCGCCATCCAGGAGTTGCAGGCCGCAGCCAGCCAGAAATTCAGCGAAAACGCGCTCGACGCGACCGACGCCTTTGCCTACTACGCCACGCTGGACGAGCTAAACGGTGTGCCCCACGACATTCTGCAAGCCGCCCAATCGGCCGCACAGGCAGATGGCAAAGAGGGCTACAAACTCACGCTCAAAATGCCGTGTTACCTGCCCATCATGCAGTTTGCCAAAAGCAGCGCACTGCGTGAAAAGCTGTACCGCGCCTATGTGACGCGCGCTTCCAACCAGGCCGATGAGGCCAGCCAGAAGTTTGACAACTCCGAGCTGATCAAAGAGTTGCTGGCGCTGCGCCTCGAAGAAGCCCAGCTGCTGGGCTACGCCAACTTTGCCACCCTCTCGGTGGTGCCCAAGATGGCTGAGTCGCCCGACAAAGTCATCCACTTCCTGCGTGACCTGGCAACACGTGCCAAACCCTTTGCCGAACAAGACCTGGCCGACATGCGCAGCTTTGCTGCGGAGCAGCTGGGCCTGAGTGACCCGCAAGCCTGGGACTGGCCTTATGTCAGTGAAAAACTCAAGGAAGCCCGTTACGCCTTCAACGAGCAGGAAGTCAAACAGTACTTCCCGCTGCCCAAGGTGCTGGCCGGTCTGTTCCAGATTGTGGAGACCTTGTTTGAAGTGCAGATCCGCGAGGACCATGCCCCGGTCTGGCACGAAGATGTGCGCTTTTACCGCATCGAGCGCCCCGCCACACAGGCTGGTGACACGGCCAACACCCTGGTCGGCCAGTTTTACCTGGACCCGACCGCTCGCAACGGCAAACGCGGCGGCGCCTGGATGGACGATGTGCGTGCCCGCTGGTTGCGCCCCGACACCCACACCCTGCAAACCCCGGTGGCGCACTTGGTGTGCAACTTTGCCGCCAGTGTGGCAGGCCGCCCGGCCTTGCTGACACACGACGATGTCACCACCCTGTTCCACGAGTTTGGCCACGGCCTGCACCACCTGCTGACCCAGGTGAACGAGCGCGATGTGTCGGGCATCAGCGGTGTGGAATGGGATGCGGTGGAGTTGCCCAGCCAGTTCATGGAGAACTTCTGCTGGGAGTGGGAGGTGCTCAAGAACATGACCTCGCATGTCGACACCGACGAGCCGCTGCCGCGCGCCCTGTTCGACAAAATGCTGGCGGCCAAGAACTTCCAGAGTGGTATGCAGACCCTGCGCCAGATCGAGTTTTCGCTGTTTGACATGTTGTTGCACAGCGCCCACGACCCGGCCCAGGACATCATGCCCTTGCTACAGCAGGTGCGTGATGAAGTGGCCGTGTTGCAGCCCCCGAGCTGGAGCCGCACCGCCCACACCTTCAGCCACATCTTTGCCGGTGGGTATGCGGCGGGTTATTACAGCTACAAATGGGCCGAGGTGCTCAGTGCGGATGCCTATGCCGCCTTTGAGGAAACCATGGGCGCTGAAGGCCAGCCCAGTCTGGACACCGGTCGGCGTTACCGCCAGGCAATCCTGGAGGCGGGCGGTAGCCGCCCGGCGATAGAGTCTTTCAAGGCGTTTCGCGGTCGCGAGCCGCTGCTGGACGCCTTGTTGCGGCACCAGGGCATGGTCCAAACGCGTTAAAGGAGGTCTGCAAATGGCACATCGTCAGCTTCATATTCGTGCTATCAGAGCACGCAAGCCCTTATCTATATTGGGTGGGCTGCTATGTTTTTGCACGGTTGCCATCTTGACCCAGCCCTTGGCACAAGCACAGACGCTCTACCGCATCGTCGGGCCGGACGGGCGTGTCACCTTTTCAGACAAACCGCCAGCCGCTGCGGCCAAAGTCACACCCCTGAGTGCAGATGGCAAAGACGCTGGCGGCGCAGCCAGCGCGCTGCCCTACGAGTTGCGCCAGGTGGCCGCGAAATACCCGGTGACTCTTTTCAGCGCCAAGGAATGTATGCCCTGTGACGAGGGCCGCACCTTGCTGCGCAGCCGTGGCATCCCTTTCACGGAGAAAACCGTCGAGAGCAATGACGACGCCGAATCGCTCAAACGCCTGGCCAACACCAGCTCGGTGCCGCTGCTCACCGTGGGTGGCCAGCAAATCAAGGGTTATTCCGCGCCCGAATGGACACAGTACCTCAACGCCGCTGGTTACCCTGAAAAAAACAAGCTGCCCGCTGGCTACCGTTATGCCGAGCCCAGCCCACTGGTGGCGGCCAAACCCACGGAGTTGGCCCCCAGTGCGGCCAAGGCGCCCGAAGCACCCGCCAGAACCAGCGCACCAGCTCCCGCTGCGGCAACGCGGGTGTCACCCAGCAATCCGGCGGGCATCCAGTTCTGAATTTGCATCTGCTTACAAAAGACCGTGTCAGGTTCACATAGCTGACACACGAGCCCAGGCGGCAAGCTGGACAATCAGCGGCTGTTTCAAACACATGCAGACCGACCTCAGCCACCTGCCCAGCGCACCACGCGGCGCCTTGGCACCAATCCCCACCCCATCAGCCGTTCTGGCCACCTGATCTAACTTGAAGATGTCCATTTCACACATTTCCCGTGCGCTGTTGTTGCTGTGGGTGCTGGTCGGGCCCGGTGTCTATGCCGCCTCTCCCCTGGATTTGCCCAGCCTGGAGTCCATGACCGACTACCGGCCCAAGATCCCCCTGCGCGTATACACCAGCGACAACGTGTTGATTGGCGAGTTTGGCCAGGAGCGGCGGGACTTTGTTGCTATCAAAGACATCCCTCTGGTGCAAAAGCAGGCACTGTTGGCAATCGAAGATTCGCGCTTCTACGAACACGGTGGGGTGGACTACAAAGGTGTGGTGCGTGCGGTGTTGGCGGACCTGAGCGGCGGGCTCAAACAAGGGGCCTCCACCATCACCATGCAGGTCGCGCGCGACTTTTACCTGACCAAGGAGAAGCTGTTCTCGCGCAAACTCACCGAGGTGATGTTGGCCTACAAGATCGAGGCGGAACTCAGCAAGGACCAGATCCTGGAGCTCTACATGAACCAGGTCTACCTGGGTCAACGTGCCTACGGTTTCAGCAGTGCAGCACGCATCTATTTTGGCAAGCCGCTCAAGGACCTGAGCCTGGCCCAAGCCGCGATGCTGGCCGGTCTGCCACAGGCGCCGTCCAGCATCAACCCGATCACCAACCCGCAGCGGGCTAAAGCACGCCAACAATTGGTGCTCAAACGCATGCTCGACCTGAAGTACGTCACCGAAGCGCAGTACCAGGCCGCACTCAAAGAGAACATCCATGTGCTGGCCGAGGGCCAGTCCATCAACAACCACGCACCCTACGCCGCCGAAATGGTGCGCCAGGCGATTTTTGGCCAGTTCAAGGACGAAACCTACACCCGCGGCATCAACGTCTACACCACCCTGGTCAGCACCGACCAGGACGCCGCCTACGCCGCGGTGCGCCGCTCGGTGCTGGCCTATGACCAACGGCGCGGATACCGGGGTCCACAAGCCCAGATCGACCTGCCACGAGACGCCACCGAGCGCCAAAAGTTGATAGAGGCCACGCTGCAAAAGTACCCGGCCAGCGACACACTGCTGTCTGCCGTGGTGCTGTCGGCCACACCCAAAAGTGTGCGGGCGGTCCTGGCCAACGGCAACAGCATCGAGTTGTTGCCTGAAGGTTTGCGTTTTGCGGGCAATGCTTTGAAAGACAAAGCCCCGGCGGCACTCAAGATCAAGCCCGGCTCGGTGATCCGCGTCGAGCAGGACAACAAAGGCCGCTGGCGCATCAGCCAGATACCCAATGTGGGTGCAGCCCTGGTGGCGCTGAACAACCAGACCGGTGCCATGCGCGCCCTGGTGGGTGGTTTTGACTTCTACAGCAGCGAGTTCAACCACGTCACCCAGGCCTGGCGCCAACCCGGCTCGGCGATGAAACCCTTCATCTATTCCGCTGCGCTCGACAAAGGTTACACACCGGGCACCCTGGTCAACGACGCACCATTGACACTCACCAGCGAAGAAACCGGCGGCCAGCCCTGGCAGCCGCAGAACGACGACAACCAGTTTGACGGTGCCATCACCCTGCGCACCGCGCTGGCCAAGTCCAAAAACGTGGCCGCAGTGCGTTTGCTGCGCGCCATCACACCGGCCTATGCCCACGATTTTTTGCCCCGTTTTGGCCTGGACCCCAGCAAACAGCCGGTGAACTACACGCTGGCCCTGGGCACCGGTGCGGTCACCCCCTTGCAGCTGGCCGGGGCCTATTCGGTGTTTGCCAATGGCGGCTTTCAGGTCAACCCCTACCTGATCCAGAAAATCACCGACATCCGGGGCAATGTCTTGTTTGAAGCCGCCCCGGTGCTGCCCGCACAGGAAGCCAACCGGGTGCTCGATGCCCGCAACGCCTTCATCACCGACAGTTTGTTGCGCGAAGTCACCAGCTCGGGCACCGCAGCCAGCGCCTCACAAAAACTGGCGCGGCACGACCTGGCCGGCAAAACCGGCACCAGCAGTGACGCGGTGGACGGCTGGTTTGCGGGCTACAGCGGCAGCACGACCGCGGTGGCCTGGATGGGTTTTGATGAACCGCGCAGCCTGGGCAGCCATGAGTTTGGCGCCACCGTGGCGCTGCCCATCTGGATCGACTACATGCGTGTGAACCTGGCCAAACAACCCGTCAGCATGCCAACACCTCCGGCGGGTGTGTCGATGTCACAAGGTGACTGGGTCATGGATGCGCTCTCAGACAACACGGCAACCCGCTCGATTGACCTGGACCCGCTGCAAAAACTCATCGATCTGTTCAGCTTTTAGCGCTGACAGCGAGGTCCCCCAACCAGGGCAGACGCCTGGTCAGGACCGAACTGTCAAACCCCGGGTGGCAGCGCAATCTGGTGGTCAACGCTGTAGAGGTAGTCGTTGAAGATATGTTCTGCTGTCAACAGCTGGTATTTGCCGTCCGGCCCACGGCGTGTGGTGTCTTTCAGGCGGTAGGTGTAGTGCCCACAGGTCCACAGCTTGAAGTTGCGCATCTGGGTGCACAAACAGGTTTTGTCCATCACCGAGATGTTTTTGCCACTCGGGTGCAGCGCCAGTTCACGGTTGTACGAGGTGATGTAGGCGCAGTTGCCATTGCCATCAAGCAGGTAACCATAAGACTCGCAATTGGGCCGGATGCCGTCACCAATCGCCGGGGAGCCCTTGAGCATACGCATCGGGTAACCGGTGGGCGAAATGGTGTTGACCACGATGTCTTCTTCGTTGGCCATGTAGTAATCCTGCTTGACGTCGGCAGGCAGACCACACTCCTCGGCCACGGTGAAACGGGTGGCCACCTGCACAGCGGCCGAGCCACCCTCCAGGAACGAGACCGCATCGCTGCCGGTGAAGATGCCACCTGCGGCAATCACCGGGATGTTGAGCTCCTCGTCCTTCACAAACTTGATCACCTCGGCAATGATGGTGGCCAGGTCGTACTGCGCCCAGTCCAGGCCAAAACCCAGGTGACCACCGGCCAGCGGGCCTTCGACCACCACAAAGTCGGGCTTGCGGTCCAGCCGCGCGTTTTTGCGCAAAAACAGCTGCAACGCACGCACGCTGCTGACAATGATGCCGAGCTTGGCATCGCGAAAACGTGGGTGATCAGCAATCAGGCCAAAGGAACCCAAGTGCAAACCCGCGCTGAGCGTGATGCCATCAATGCCCGCGTCCAGCGCGGACGCCATACGCACCTGCAGGGTTTCGCGCGGACCGTTCATGGTCAGCTTTTCCATGCAGTTCACAAAAATCAGGCCATCCCCCTTTTTGGCTTCCATGGTGGCGCCCACGTGGCGGCGCGTGGCCTCGGCCAGAATGTCCAGGTCAAATTTGACGTCGGACTTGTCGGCATTGAGGATGTTGTGTTTGTAGAGTTTGGTTTTGTCTTTGACAAAACTGGTGTCAAAACGGCGGTCAGACACATCGTTGACCATGGCATCCGAGATGTGACCAATGCCACCCAAGCGGGCGGTCTCCAATGCCAGTTCTGCTGTCGAAATATCGACGCCCATACCACCCACCATGATCGGCACATACTCTTTTTGGCCGAATTTCAGGCGAAAGTCATCAACACGTTTCATGAAAATCCTTGAGGCAACGGGCGTCTTCGGCGAGGAAACATCCTGGCAGACAAACGAGGAAGAGGCCCAAAATAACAGCTGGGTGAGATGACCCAAGCGACTCCCGAATTCTACCCGCCCACCCTGGCCCCTCCAGCGCCAGCCCAATACCCATGATGCGTTTATATGCTTGCCCGCCGTCATGTGAATGACACTTTGCTGCGCTTGGCACAGGAGGCATGCAGACCATGTGCTGGTCCTGAGCCACTGCGTCAAAATGGGCCATCTAAGCGCCCTCCCCCATATCCATGCTAACCACACCCACCCACATGCCCCAGGCCCTGACGGGGGTTCAGATCCTGAGCCTGAGCCTCAATTTGCCAGGACCTGCGGCGCTGCAACGCTGCCGCCAGATGGGCGCACGTTGTCGCAAACTGGAGCCACCCGCGCCACAGTCCAAAGATGACACCGATGTAGCGACCGGCCTCACCGGCGACCCGATGAGCCACTACAGCCCGGCTGCCTACCGGGACTTGCATGAGGGCATTGAGGTTCAGGTGGTCAACCTCAAAACCGAGCTTGGCCAGGCGGCCCTGCACACCGAGCTGGCGCAGGCTGATGTGCTGCTGACCTCGTTTCGCCCGAGCGCCCTGCGCAAACTGGGTCTGGACTGGACCAGCCTGCAACCGCGTTACCCAAAACTGTCCATGGTCAGCATCGTCGGTGCACCCGGTGTGAACGCCGACCTGCCGGGCCATGATCTGACCTACCTGGCCGATAACGGCCTGATCACCGGTCTGGACCTGCCAACCACCCTCTACGCCGACATGGGTGGTGCGCTGATGGCCAGCGAGGCGGTGTTACAGGCTGTGCTGTTGCAGCGCCAAAGCGGCGCGGGTAGCTGGATCGAAGTGGCCTTGTCCGACGCCGCCGCTCACCTGGCCCTGCCCCGCCGATGGGGCGCCACCGGGCCCGGCACCCTGCTGGGTGGAGGCCATGCCGGTTACCAGGTTTACCCCTGCCTGGACGGCCGCGTGGCCCTGGCCGCGCTGGAACCGCACTTTGCCCAGACCCTGTGTATGGCAGTTGGCCTGCCCTGGCGCGGCCAAGCCATGATGCAGGATGTCAGCACCCACCAGACCATTGCCAGTTTTGTCGCCGGACTCAGCCGTGAGGCGCTGGAGGCACTGGCGGCTGAGCATGATATCCCTCTGAAAACGCTCTGCTAATCAGAGCTACCAACCCTTGTAGATAAAGGGCTTGAGGCCAATTTTCCTCAAAAGGAAAACTTCTGGCGGAGACCGATCACTCCTCGCTGCGCATCCGGCTGGTGATCCAGCAGGCCACGGCAATCAGCAAAATCGCGCCAGCCTCGTACAACAGAACAATCGGGTCGGAATCTTTGCCCTGCAACACAATCAGGCGGCTCAGCGCCGTCATCGCGATGAACAGGGGCAAGATGATCAGGTTGCGCTGGCGCACATAAAACGCGCCGAGCATGCCCAGCACCTCGGCGTAGATGAACATCAGCAGAAGGTCCTGCAAGGCCACCCGGCGGTTTTCGATCAGCACCCAGATCTCCTGGCCCATCGCCACCACGGTGAAACAGGCGATCAAAGCCAGGAAAATTTTCTCAACCGCATCGATCAAACGTTTGATGCTCATGGCTCTCCCATCACTTGGGTTGTCAGAACGGGCTGTGGAATGACCCACACTCCCAGTGGGTCGGGATCCAATTATTGAAGCAAGTGACAAACCCTCAAAACCTGTGGCGCATTCTCAGCTCAGCGCCTGTGCGTGGTGCGCCAGATGGTCGGCCATGAAGCTGGCAATGAAGTAGTAACCATGGTCATACCCCGCGTGGCGGCGCAAGGTGAGCGGCTGGCCCACACGGGCGCAGGCGGCCTCAAACAGCTCGGGGTGGAGTTGGTCTGCCAGGAATTTGTCGGCCAGTCCCTGGTCGATCAGGATGCCATCGGGGAAAGGCGCTGTGCTCAGGCTGTTCATCAGCACGCTGGCATCGTGCGCGGCCCAGGTGGCCTGGTCGGCACCAAGGTAATTGCCAAAGGCTTTCTGGCCCCACGGGCACAGGCTGGGCGCACAGATCGGCGCAAAGGCTGACAGCGATTTGAAGCGCTCCGGGTATTTAAGCGCCAGTGTCAACGCACCGTGCCCGCCCATGGAGTGGCCGGTGATGCCCAGGCGTTGCATATCCAGCGGCAAGCTCTGGCCCAGCAAGGGCAACAGCTCTTGCATCAGGTAACTCTCCATGCGCCAGTTTGTGGCCCAAGGCGCTTGTGTGGCATCCAGGTAAAAACCAGCGCCCACACCCAAGTCCCAGGCATCAGCCTCACCCGGCACACCGGCGCCGCGTGGGCTGGTGTCGGGCGCAATCAGGGCCAGCCCCAGTTCGGCCGCCACACGCTGGGCACCGGCTTTGACCATGAAGGTTTCTTCGGTGCAGGTCAGGCCTGCCAGGTACAACACCGCAGGCACCGTGCCACGTGCTGCCTGCGGCGGCAGGTAGACCGATAACTTCATGGGCAAGCCGATTTCACGCGAGTCATGCTGGTAAAAGCACTGCAGACCACCAAAGCAGCCATGTTCACTAAGGAGTTGCAAGGGAGACAGGTTCATTTGATATCTGATTGATAGCTGCTCGCCCTTGATGGATAAGGGTGAGCGCCTGTTTTGATCAATAAATCACGACACCGCGGATGGACTCGCCGCTTTTCATCAAGTCGAAGCCTTTGTTGATGTCTTTGAGCGGCATGGTGTGGGTGATCAGGTCGTCGATGTTGATCTTGCCTTCCATGTACCAGTCGACAATTTTGGGCACGTCGGTGCGGCCACGGGCACCACCAAAGGCCGAGCCCTCCCATTTGCGACCAGTCACCAGCTGGAACGGGCGGGTGCTGATTTCGGCCCCGGCTTCTGCCACACCAATGATGATGCTGCGGCCCCAACCCTTGTGGGTGCACTCCAGCGCCTGGCGCATGACCTGGGTGTTGCCGATGCACTCAAAGCTGTAGTCGGCGCCGCCATCGGTGAGCTGCACGATGGCATCCACCACGTTGGCAACTTCCTTGGGGTTGATGAAATGGGTCATGCCAAACTTGCGCGCCATCTCCTGGCGGGCCGGGTTGATGTCCACGCCAATGATTTTGTCGGCCCCGACCATCTTGGCGCCCTGGATCACGTTCAGGCCAATACCACCCAGGCCAAAAACAACCACGTTGGCACCGGCTTCCACCTTGGCGGTGAAGATCACCGCGCCAATGCCGGTGGTCACGCCGCAGCCGATGTAACAGACCTTGTCAAACGGCGCGTCTTCGCGGATTTTGGCCAGCGAAATTTCGGGGGCGACGGTGTAGTTGCTGAAGGTGGACGTGCCCATGTAGTGGAAGATCGGCTCACCGTCCAGGCTGAAACGGCTGGTGGCGTCGGGCATCAGGCCCTTACCCTGGGTGCCACGAATTAACTGGCACAAATTGGTTTTGCGCGACAGGCAAAACTTGCACTGGCGGCATTCGGGGGTGTAGAGCGGGATGACGTGGTCGCCCTTTTTGAGCGTGGTCACGCCCGGGCCAACGTCTACCACAATGCCCGCGCCTTCGTGACCCAGGATGGCCGGAAAGATGCCTTCGGGGTCGGCGCCGCTCAAGGTGTAGTAATCGGTGTGGCAGATGCCGGTGGCTTTGATTTCGACCAGCACTTCGCCGAATTTGGGGCCTTGCAGGTCCACGGTTTCAATGGTCAGAGGCTGGCCTGCTTTCCAGGCGACGGCGGCTTGTGTTTTCATGGGGGGACTCTTGGTGGTTGAGCAGGATCAGACAGCGCCTGAGCGTAGCGGAATGTCCGGCCCGGTGTCGGGATGGGGGCATCGTGCCAGGCATGTGGATGCCTGACGACCCGGCCCGGCAACTGACCCAGCGCATGCTTGTTGAACCCTGCCGCAGAGGACGGTGCGCAAGGATCTGAGGTTGCAGATGCTCTATTAAAAAGAGCTGTAAACCCTTGTAATCTAAGGTCTAGAGGCTGATTTGTTGCACAAGGCAGCGTGTGAGCAGCGTCAGGCTGTCTTGTAGAGCAGCGCCACCGCCCGCGCTTCCATCGCGTGCCCCAGGCCGACCGGTCCCATTTTTTCAGCGGTTTTGGCTTTGACGTTGACCTGATCGGGCTGCAGTCCCAAGGTCTGCGCGATGTGGGCGCGCATGGCCGGAATGAATGGCATCAGCTTGGGCGCCTGGGCGATCACGGTGCTGTCGATGTTGCCAATCTCCAAGCCTGTGGCACGCACCCGGCGCGCCGCCTCGGCCAGCAGCACACTGGAATCCGCGCCTTTGAAAGCCGCGTCGGTGTCGGGAAAATGCGTGCCAATGTCACCCAGAGCGGCAGCGCCCAAGAGCGCATCGGTGATCGCATGCAAGAGCGCATCGGCATCCGAGTGGCCCCACAAACCGAGGTGAAACGGCACCTCCACCCCACCCAGGATCAGTTTGCGCCCAGCCACCAGGGCATGGGTGTCCCAGCCTTCGCCAATTCTGAAATTCATTGTGTTGACCTTGTTTGTGTATCAGGGGTGCGCGACAACAGCACCGCCTGCGCCAGCGCAAAGTCTTCCGGGTAGGTCACCTTGAAGTTCTGGGCGCTGCCCGGCACCAGCTTGGGGGCCATCCCCATGGCTTCAATCGCGCTGGATTCGTCGGTGACGGCGTCACCTGCCAGCTCCAGCGCTTCGAGCAGGCTGCCAATGCGGAACATCTGCGGCGTTTGCGCCAGCCATTTGTCGACGCGTGGCAAGGTGCTGGCAACCCGGCCAGCTTGGCCAGATTTGAGGGTGTCGGGCAGCGGCAGGGCCAGCAGACCACCCACTTCGTCGCTCAGGCAAGCATCGAGCAACTGGTTGATCTGCGCCGGGGTGATCAGGCAGCGTGCCGCGTCATGCACCAGCACCCAGTCGTGTGGGACTGCACCCTCTGCCAGCAGCGCATTCAAACCATTAAATACGCTTGAAGCCCTTGTAGAACCTCCGCAAGACGCTATCAAAAAAGATGAATCCTTCCACTGCGGTGTCTGAAAAAACGCGTCATCTGAAGACACCACCACCAGCGTCTGGTCAATACGCGGCACCTCGGCAAACGCCGCCAGGGTGTGCATCACCATCGGTTGGCCCGCCAGCACCTGGTACTGCTTGGGGCCAGCGGCGCCCGCACGTGAGCCGTTGCCAGCGCAGGGAATCAGGGCCCAGCAGCGTGGCGTGGTGCTGGGTGTAAGGGTGATATCGGTGAGTTCAGTCATGGTGTGGGCTGCATTCTAGAATCCGTCACAACACACCCTGCCAATCTTTGCGCAGGGTTTTGGCGTTTCTACCTGACACACTTTCGCATGGAATTACCCAAACTCAACCCCGGCAAGCGCTACACCCTGCCCCGCCCCACCGGTTCGGCCGACGCGCTGCTGCTGGCCCAACTGGCCTTGCGCGACAAGGCCAGCGGCAAGGTGACCGCCATCGTCACCGCCGATGCACCCGACGCTCAGCGCCTGATCGACGAGATGGCGTT
This sequence comes from Rhodoferax fermentans, assembly GCF_002017865.1. Taxonomy (NCBI): domain Bacteria; kingdom Pseudomonadati; phylum Pseudomonadota; class Betaproteobacteria; order Burkholderiales; family Comamonadaceae; genus Rhodoferax; species Rhodoferax fermentans. The sequence continues at coordinate 3,201,676 of NZ_MTJN01000002.1, forward strand.
TTTTGCACCCGAGCTGCGTTGTGTGTTGTTCCCGGACTGGGAGACGCTGCCGTTTGACACCTTCTCACCGCACCAGGATTTGATCAGTGAACGCTTGGCCACCCTGTGGCGCATCAGCCAGCACGACAAGGACACCGGCGCCGATGTGGTGGTGGTGCCAGCCACCACCGCGCTGTACCGCTTGGCGCCGCCAAGTTTTCTGGCGGGCACCACCTTTCACTTCAAGGTCAAACAAAAGCTCAACGAATCCAAACTCAAGGCGCAGCTCACCCTGGCCGGGTACAGCCATGTGACGCAGGTCGTCAGCCCCGGTGAATATGCAGTGCGCGGCGGCTTGATCGACTTGTTTCCGATGGGCAGCCCGGTGCCGTTCCGGGTGGATTTGTTTGACGATGAGATCGACTCGATCCGCACCTTTGACCCCGACAGCCAGCGCAGCCTGTACCCGGTACCCGAGGTGCGCCTCTTGCCCGGGCGCGAGTTTCCGATGGACGAGGACGCACGTGCACGGTTTCGCAGCCGCTGGCGTGAGCTGCTCGAAGGCGACCCCACGCGCAGCCGCATTTACAAGGACATCGGCAATGGTGTGGCCACCGCAGGCATCGAGTACTACCTGCCGCTGTTTTTTGAGGACACCGCCACCGTGTTTGACTACCTCGGTGACGCTGCCACCGTGGTCCTGCATGGTGACCTGGAGCCCGCGTTTGCCCACTTCTGGCAAGACACCCGCGAACGTTACCGCCTGGTGCAAGGTGACCCGGAACACCCGGTCTTGCCGCCCGAAACACTGTTCCTGAGCGCCGAGCAGTTTTACGGCCGGGTCAACCAGCATGCCCAGCTGGCCATCAAAGCCCGCCCTCACCCTAGCCCTCTCCCTGGGGGAGAGGGAACTGATGCACCAAACGCCCTGGTTTTGCCCCCTCTCCCCCCGGGAGAGGGCGGGGGTGAGGGCCAGTCGCCTTACGCCGAATTTGAAGCCCTGCCACCCATGACCGTGGTGCGGGGCGCCGAAGACCCCTTGGCCCGTCTCAAGAGCCACATCCGCAACACCCAACAGCGCGTGCTGGTGCTGGCCGAGAGTGAAGGTCGACGCGCCAGCCTGCTCGACTTTTTGCATGCCAGCAGCTTTGACCCGCCTGCGTTTGACTCGCTGCAGGAGTTCCTGGCCAGTGACGAAAAGATCGGCATCGCCACCAGCAGCCTGGCCACCGGTTTCAGCTGGCTGGAAAGTGGTGTCGACTTTGTCACCGAGACCGAGCTGTTTGCCGCCAGCCCAACCACCCGCAAACGCAAAAAACAGGAGCAGGTCAGCGATGTCGAAGCGCTGATCAAGGACCTGAGTGAACTCAAGGTGGGTGACCCGGTGGTGCACAGCGCCCACGGCATTGGCCGTTACCGGGGTCTGATCAATCTGGACCTGGGCAACAAATTACCCAATGGTGATGCGGAGATACAAGAGTTTCTTCATCTGGAATATGCCGACAAGGCCACCCTTTATGTGCCGGTGAGCCAGCTGCAGCTGATCAGCCGTTACACCGGCGTGAGCCCGGACGAGGCGCCCTTGCACAAACTCGGCAGCGGCCAGTGGGACAAAGCCAAACGCCGCGCCGCCGAGCAGGTGCGCGACAGCGCCGCCGAGTTGCTCAACATCTACGCCCGCCGCGCCGCACGTGAAGGCCATGCCTTCCGTTACAGCCCCAACGACTACGAGACCTTTGCCAATGACTTTGGTTTTGAGGAAACCGCTGACCAGAAAGCCGCCATCCATGCGGTGATCCAGGACATGATCAGCCCGCGCCCGATGGACCGGCTGGTGTGTGGTGACGTGGGTTTCGGCAAGACCGAGGTGGCACTGCGCGCCGCCTTCATTGCCATCACAGGTGGCAAACAGGTGGCCTTTCTGGCACCCACCACGCTGCTGGCCGAACAGCATTACCAGACCCTGGTCGACCGATTTGCCAAATGGCCGGTGAAAGTGGCCGAGATGAGCCGATTCCGCTCGACCAAGGAAATCACCGCCGCACTCAAAGGTGTAGCGGACGGAACCATCGACATCGTGGTCGGCACCCACAAGCTGCTGTCAGAGTCCACCAAGTTCAAGGACCTGGGCCTGCTGATCATCGACGAGGAACACCGCTTTGGGGTGCGCCACAAGGAACAGATGAAAGCCCTGCGTGCCGAGGTGGACGTGCTCACCCTCACCGCGACACCCATCCCGCGTACCCTCGGCATGGCACTTGAAGGCCTGCGTGATTTGAGTGTGATCGCCACCGCACCACAACGTCGGCTGGCGATCAAAACCTTTGTGCGCACCGAAGGCGCAGGCGTGATCCGTGAGGCGGTGCTGCGTGAACTCAAACGTGGCGGCCAGGTCTACTTCCTGCACAACGAGGTCGAAACGATTGAAAACCGCCGCGCCAAGCTCGAAGAGTTGCTGCCCGAGGCGCGTATCAGCGTGGCCCACGGCCAGATGCCCGAGCGCCAACTGGAGGCGGTGATGCGTGACTTTGTGGCACAACGCAGCAATCTGTTGTTGTGCTCCACCATCATCGAGACCGGCATCGACGTGCCCACCGCCAACACCATCGTGATGGCCCGCGCCGACAAGTTTGGTCTGGCCCAGTTGCACCAGCTGCGTGGCCGGGTTGGCCGCAGCCACCACCAGGCCTACGCGTACCTGATGGTGCCCGATCTGGAAGGCCTGACCAAACAGGCGCAACAACGCCTGGACGCGATCCAGGCCATGGAAGAACTGGGCAGCGGTTTTTACCTGGCGATGCACGACCTGGAAATCCGGGGTGCCGGCGAGGTGCTCGGTGAAAACCAGAGCGGCAACATGCTCGAAGTGGGTTTTCAACTCTACAACGAGATGCTGTCAGAGGCCGTGCGCTGCCTCAAGGCCGGTATCGAGCCCGATCTGCTCAACCCGCTGAACGTGGCCACCGACATCAACTTACACGCCCCGGCGCTGTTGCCAGACGACTATTGTGGCGACGTGCACCTGCGCCTGTCGTTCTACAAAAAGTTGGCCACCGCCAAAACCACGAACCAGATTGATGGCCTGCTGGAGGAAATCATCGACAGGTTTGGCAAACTGCCAACACAGGCGCAAACCCTGATCGACGTGCACCGGCTACGGGTGCTGAGCCAGCCCTATGGTGTGACCAAGGTGGATGCCGCGCCCGGTGTGATCAGCATCACCTTCAAGAAAAACCCGCCGATTGACTCGATGAAGATCATTGCCATGATCCAGAAAAACAAACACATCAAACTGGCGGGCAATGAAAAATTACGCATCGAGCGCGAACTGCCCGAGGCCAAGGACCGGGCCCAGATGGTGCGTGACATTCTCAAGAATTTGGGACAACCGATGGCGCAGGAGAAAGCCACTGCGTGAGTGTTAGCCACCAAAACACTGCGCCCCTGGGTTTGAAGCCAGGGGCGCAGTCTCTGAACACACCGAAAAAGCTTTAGCCTGCCGCGATCTTGGCGCGAATGTGCGCCAATGCTTCTTCCACCTGGTCCACCAGGATCAGGCACAAATCGCCCTCACCGAGCTTGTCCATGGCAGTGTCAATCGCCAGAAACTCACCGGTGATCTCCTGCACCAAGCGTGTGCGGGCGGCGCCGTTGAGGCCTTCACGCAGCAGCGCAATCACCTCACCGTCAGCGCGGCCGCGTTGGCATTGGTCCTGGTACAACACCACGTCATCAAACGCCTGACCCAGGATCTGGGTCTGCTGGCGGATGTCTTCGTCGCGCCGGTCACCCGCACCACTGATCACCACCGAACGCTTACGGGCAGGCATGGACTGGACCGCCTGGACCAAGGCCGACATGGCATCAGGGTTGTGGCCGTAGTCCGCAATCACGGTGGCACCGCGGTAGGAGAACAGGTTAAAGCGCCCCAAGGCGTTGTCACTGTCATTGGAAAAACTGGCCAAACCGGCGCGGACCACGTCCCAATCCAGACCCAGTCCCCAGGCTGCAGCCACTGCGGCCATGACGTTTTCAACCTGGAAATCGATGCTGCCATTGAGGGTGATGGGCACCTCGGACAAGGCCAGCCTGTGCTGGACCTCACCTTGGCAAGCCACCAGCCAGCCGTCTTCCACAAACACCGACCGGTTGCCTTGTGCCAGATGGGTGGCCATCACCGGGTGATCCCGGTCGGCGGCAAAAAAGGTGACCGAGCCAGAACAGTGTTTGGCCATGCCCGCCACGATCGGGTCGGCCGCGTTCAACACCGCCACACCGTGGGTGCCGATGTTTTGCACAATCACCCGTTTGAGCACCGCCAGGTCTTCCACCGTGGTGATGTAGTTCAAACCGAGGTGGTCACCACTGCCCACATTGGTGACCACGGCCACGTCGCAGCGGTCAAAAGCCAGACCTTCACGCAGCATGCCACCCCGCGCTGTCTCCAGCACGGCAGCATCCACATCGGGGTGAGCCAGCACATTGCGGGCGCTCTTGGGGCCGCTGCAATCACCGGTGTCGATACGCTGACCAGCCACAAACACACCATCGGTATTGGTCATGCCCACACGCAGGCCACTTTGGGCCAGCAGATGCGAGATCAGGCGCACGGTGGTGGTTTTGCCATTGGTGCCGGTCACCGCCACCAGCGGGATCCGACCGTTGTCATGGGGACCAAACATGTGGTTGATGACCGCCTCACCAACCGGGCGGCCTTTGCCAAACGAGGGCGACACATGCATACGCAAACCGGGTGCGGCATTGACCTCCACCACACCACCGCCTTTTTCCTCCAGGCTGTGGTGGATGCTCTCGGTCATCATGTCCACACCACAGATGTCCAGACCAACCATCTGCGCTGCCGCCACAGCGCGCGCAGCGACTTCCGGATGGACATCGTCGGTGACATCGGTCGCGGAGCCACCGGTGGACAGGTTGGCATTGCGTCGCAACACAACACGTTGCCCGTTGGTCGGCACCGAGTCCGCCTGCAGGCCCTGCCCGGCCAGGCACGCCAGGGCGATGTCGTCAAAACGGATTTTGGTCAGCGAGGTGGCGTGGCCTGAACCACGGCGCGGGTCCTTGTTGACCTCGTCGACCAGCGCCCGCACGCTGTGGATGCCGTCACCCACCACATGGGGGGCTTCACGTCGAGCTGCGGCCACCAGCTTGTCACCCACCACCAACAGGCGAAAGTCGTGGCCCGGCAAAAACTTTTCCACCAAAATTTTGCGGCTGAACTCGGCGGCCGTCTGGTAGGCGGCCAGCAACTGCTCTTTGGAGGCGATGTTGACAGTGACACCTTTGCCCTGGTTGCCATCTTTGGGCTTGACCACCACCGGCAAACCAATCTCCAGCGCGGCGGTCCAGGCATCATCGGTGTTGCTGACCTCACGCCCCTGCGGCACCGGCACACCTGCCGCATGCAAGAGCTTCTTGGTGAGCTGTTTATCCTGCGCAATCGCCTCGGCAATGGCACTGGTGCGGTCCACCTCGGCGGCCTGAATGCGGCGCTGCCGACTGCCCCAGCCAAACATGATCATGCTGCCCTCGGTCATGCGCCGAAACGGGATCTGTCTGGCCACCGCCGCATCCACAATGGTGCCGGTGCTGGGGCCCAGGCGCACGTCTTCGTCGAGATCACGCAGCTGCGCCAAGGCCTGCTGCAAATCAAAAGACCGCCCCTCCAGCACCGCCAGACACAGCTCCTGCGCCAACTCCAGTGCCAGTCGCCCCACCTCTTCCTGGGTGTACTCCACGATGACCTGGAACACACCGGTCTCCAGCGTCTGTGTGGTGCGCCGGTAGGTCACCGGGCAACCCGCCTGGGCCTGCAAACCAAGTGCAGCCACGCCCAGCACATGGGCCAGGCTCAGTGGGCTGTCCTGTCCGCCCGTATGCACCACACCAATGGCCGGAAAACAGGCATGGAGTCGGGCATCAAAACCGGGGTCTGCGGTCACTGTGCACTCGGCAGGGGTGCAGCTGACCACCACCTCAATGGCGGTGCGGTGCGTCCAAAGGTTGGGGCCGCGAAGGGCTCGAATACGGGATAACTTCATGGCTCAATGTGTTTTTTGGTGGGTGTCAACCCGAAGGTGCGCAAACCGGCACCAATCAATTCTGCGGTGATGCCCAGCGCCCAGGCAGCCGCAGTGGCGGCCAGCACCGCACCTGGCAAAGCCTGGATGTCGGCACCCAACGCATTCAGTGCAATACGCGCCACGGTGGTCTGGCCTTTGGCCAGCACCAGCTGCCCCCCCTCGACAAACACCACCGCCTCACCTCTGTCGCGGTGTGCAATAAGCACCTCCGACGCTGGGTCGAGGGCATAAAAAATGACTTTGCCGTCGCACAAAGCCGCCAGATCCACGACCTGGGCGTCATCTGCGTTGAGCACGGCTGTGCCGTGTGACAGGATCACATCAACCTGGGTGCGCACGACGTTGAACAGTTTGTCCTGGTCATCGATGTAGAACTCAGCCAGTGCAGCGATGTCACCGATGTCGGTCACCACACCCACATCACATCGGTCGTAGGCCAAGCCTTCACTGAGGATACGGTGGCTGTTGTGTTCAAAGACGGCTGTGTCCAGAGAACGGTTGATCAGCAGGTTCTGGCCAGCATCCCAGCTCGTGCTGTCACCCGCATGGACACGACGTGCGCCCAGGTAAAAACCATCACGACAGGCCAGGCCCACCTTGTGGCCCTTGTTGTGCAGCAGCCAGGCGATCAAACGCGCCACGGGGGTGGCATGGCTGCGGCCAGTGACACCGACCACCGAGATGCGACCCAGCTTGTCGGTGTTGTGTGCCACACCAAACAGATGGTCCATGATGGCGGCCCCAATCGGGCGCGGCTGGCCACTGGCCGGTTTCAGATGGGCTAACAAGCCCGGGCTGGCATTGACCTCGATCACCGCGCCGCGTTGCTCGGACAGAGGGCGCGAAGCATCCTCCAGCACCATGTCCACACCGGCAATGTCGAGCCCGACCACGCGTGCGGCCAAGGCCGCCACAGCAGCGACGCTGGGATGCACATCGTCCGTCACATCAAAGGCCACATTGCCATTGCGTTGAATCAGCACCTTGACGCCCGCAGCAGGCACCGAGTAGGCTGTAAAGCCCTGGCGTTCGAGCTCCAGAATGATCTCGCCAGACTCATGCGGTTTCACCACACCGAGCGGAAAGTCCTCTGTTTCACCACGCCGAGGGTCGGTGTTGAGCTGCTGGTTCACCAAGGTCAGGATGTTGGAGACACCGTCACCGGTGACCCAGGCGGTTTCACCCCGAGCGGCCGCCACCACACGCCGCCCCACCACCAGCAAACGGTGTTCGTTGCCTGGAATGAACTGCTCCACAATCACTTTGCTCTCGCCCCGTTGCAGCGCCAGCACAAAAGCGGTTTCAACATCTGCTTGTGTGCTCAGGTCCAGCGAGACCCCACGCCCGTGGTTGCCGTTGTAAGGTTTCACCGCCACCGGTAACCCCACATCCTGGGCGGCCTCCCAGGCTTCTTGCACGGTAGTGACCACCCGGCCTTCGGGCACCGGGACACCACTGCACTGCAGCAAGGCCTTGGTCATGTCTTTGTCACTGGCAATTTCTTCAGCGATGGCCGAAGTCTGGTCAGTCTCAGCGGTCCATATGCGCCGTTGCGCAGCCCCAAAACCGAGCTGCACCAGATTGCCCTCGTTGAGCCGCAGGTGGGGAATGCCCCGGTCGGTGGCCGCCTCGACAATGTGTGAGGTGCTGGGCCCCAGGCAATGCCTGTCCACCAGTTCACGCAGCTGGGTCAGCACCGCAGCCAGGTCAAACGGGGTGTCATGAATAGCGGCATGGACCAGCTCCAGCCCGCTGGCCAGCGCCGCGCGTCCCACCAGCTCCTGCCGGGTACGAAACGCCATCTTGTAGATGCCACGCTGCGAGGTTTGCCGGGTTTTGCCGAAACCGGTGCGCATGCCAGCCAGGTTTTGCAACTCCAGCACCACATGTTCCAGGATATGTCCAGCCCAGGTGCCTTCACGCAGCCGCTGCAGGAATCCGCCGGGTTCACCAATGCCGCAGCGGTGCACGATCAGACCGGGCAGCATGGCCGTTAAACGCTCATAAAATCCGGGCAAGGTGTTGGAGGGGTAGTCTTCCAGATCGCCAAGATCAATCCAGGCTTCGATGACGGGACGGTAGGTCCAGATGTTGGGGCCCCTCAGGTGGGTTACCCGAAGCAATTGCATGGTCTTCGTCGTCATGAATTTTTAAAGGTGTTCATTTAAGCAACAGCCCCGAATTTTCAGTTCATTTGGTCCCCTGCCATCATCCGCAAGGTACAAAAGTTACAAATATTTGTAACAAACCAGCCTGCCCGGACTATCCTCAGGCCATTCATAGGCCCCAAACCGACCCGATCCGGCCTTGGGCTGCCACACCGCTAACCTCTGTTTCCCATGACCCACGACCCCTCTTTTTCTGATCTTTCTGCACAAAACATACCGGCGGATTGGCGGGCCGATGTGTCGGCGCAACTTCAAAATGGCGAGGCCATTCTGGCCGAACTGGTGTTTGACCTGGACCACCAACTGCATTTTGTCCAAGGCCTGGTGCTGGTGACCAACCGCCGGGTGTTGAGCCGCGCGCCTGATGCCAGCTGGCGTTCCTGGGCCTACCAGCCCGGCCTGGCCATGCACCTGTACGACCACGCCGGTGTGGGTCATCTGGAGTTGCTCGACAGCCAGGGACGCCTGGCCCACTGGTGCTTTACCCTGGCGTGTAACCTGCATGCGATCCGCGTTGTTGACCAGTTCCAGATCCACCAGACCAGTTGTGTCAGCGGCGAGCCACCGGTGCTGCCCGAAGGCCATGTCTGCCCAAGCTGCAAAGCACCGCTGGCGCCCGACCAGGACGAATGCCCGATCTGCACCAAGGTGATCCACACCCCGCCTTCGACCTGGACCCTGTTCAGGTTGTGGCGTTTTGCCAAGCCCTACCGGGGCCAGTTGTTCGCGGGTCTGGTGCTGACCCTGCTGGGCACGGCCGCCAGCTTGGTGCCGCCTTACCTGGCCATGCCGCTGATGGACGAGGTGCTGATCCCGTTCCAGAACGGCCAACACATCGAACCCATGGTGGTTGCGGGTTATCTGGCCGGATTGTTTGGTGCCGCTTTGCTGGCCTGGGGCCTGTCCTGGGCCAAAACCTACATCCTGGCGCTGGTGTCCGAACGGATTGGTGCGGATTTGCGCACCACCACCTACGACCACCTGCTGCGCATGTCGCTCGAGTACTTTGGTGGCAAACGCACGGGTGACCTGATGTCGCGTATTGGCAGCGAGAGTGACCGCATCTGTGTGTTCTTGTCATTGCACCTGCTGGACTTTGCCTCGGATGTGCTGATGCTGGTCATGACGGCGGTGATCCTGATCTCGATCAACCCCTGGCTGGCCCTGGTCACCCTGGTGCCGCTGCCTTTTATTGTGTGGATGATCCGCTCGGTGCGCTTTCGCTTGCAAACCGGCTTTGAGAAGATCGACCGGGTCTGGTCGGCGGTGACCAGTGTGCTGGCCGACACCATTCCGGGTGTGCGGGTGGTCAAGGCCTTTGCCCAGGAAGACCGCGAATCGGCCCGTTTTCGCGAGGCCAACAAACAAAACCTGGCGGTCAACGACCGCATCAACAAAATCTGGTCGGTGTTTGCACCCAGCATCTCGCTGATGACCGAACTCGGCCTGCTGGTGGTCTGGGGTTTTGGCATCTGGCTGGTGTCCAAGTCCGAAATCACCGTCGGTGTGCTGATGGCCTTCATCTCCTACATCAGCCGCTTTTATGGCCGACTGGACTCGATGAGCCGCATTGTCTCAGTGACCGAAAAATCAGCCTCGGCGGCCAAACGCATTTTTGACATCCTGGACCATGTCTCGAGCGTGCCGGAACCCACCCAGCCGGTGAAACTGACCCATGTGCAGGGCCGCATCGAACTCAGCGACGTGAGCTTCCGCTACGGCAACCGCGAGGTCAACAAAGGCATCAACCTGACGATCAACCCGGGTGAAATGATTGGCCTGGTCGGCCACAGCGGCTCGGGCAAAAGCACTTTGGTCAACTTGATCTGCCGCTTCTATGACGTGTCCGAAGGTTCGATCAAGGTCGACGGTGTGGACGTGCGCGCCTTGCCGGTGGCCGACTACCGGCGACACATCGGGCTGGTGTTACAGGAGCCCTTCCTGTTTTTTGGCACGATTGCCGAAAACATTGCCTACGGCAAACCGCATGCCACCCGGGCCGAAATCATTGCCGCTGCCCGCGCCGCCCATGCGCATGAGTTCATCCTGCGCCTGGCACAAGGTTACGACTCGATGGTGGGTGAACGCGGCCAAGGCCTGTCGGGCGGTGAACGCCAGCGCATCTCGATTGCACGCGCGTTACTGATCGACCCACGCATCCTGATCCTGGACGAAGCCACCTCCTCGGTGGACTCCGAGACCGAAAAGGAAATCCAGAACGCGCTGGAAAACTTGGTCAAAGGCCGCACCACCATCGCGATTGCGCACCGGCTCTCGACCCTGCACCGCGCCGACCGTCTGGTGGTGCTGGACCGCGGCCAGGTGGTCGAGGTCGGCACCCACGACGCCCTGATGGCAGCACAAGGTGCCTACTTCAACCTCTACGAAGCCCAGGCGCGCAACATGGATGTCGACATGGATGACCGCTCGCAAGTCCGCTTGAACGACAGGAAGAACGACAAATGACCACCAGCCCCCCTTTTACCCTGGTCCGCAACCCTTTTGGGCGGCTGACTCTGACGACCTCTATGGGTGAGGTTGTCGAAGCTGTGGTGCCTGTGCGCGCGTTTCCGATCCAGTCGCCCGAGGTCGGTATTTCGCTGGTGCACACCGATGGCCACGAGGTGGCCTGGATTGAGCAACTGGCCGATGTGCCGGAGCCCGCACAAAGCCTGATCCGCGAGGAGCTGCAACTCCGCGAGTTCATGCCCACCATCCTGAGCATCGAGAGCGTCACGAGTTTTTCCACCCCCTGCACCTGGCGTGTCAAAACCGACCGTGGCCACACCAGTTTTGTGCTGCGCGGGGACGAAGACATCCGCCGTGTCGGCACCAGCATGTTGCTGGTGACCGATTCACACGGCATCCAGTTCCTGATCCGTGATGCCAGCGACCTGGGCCGCGACAGCCGCAAGATCCTGGACCGGTTCTTGTAGGCAAAAATGTGCCTGATCGCCTGGCACTGGCAGCCAAACAGCGCCAACAAGCTGCTGCTGGTAGCCAACCGTGACGAGTTTTACGCCCGCCCCACTGCCGCGCTGCGCTGGTGGGAGGACGCGGACATCCTGGCCGGGCGTGATCTACAGGCCGGTGGCACCTGGCTGGGGGTCAGCCGCTCTGGCCGGCTGGCCGCACTGACCAACCACCGCGACCCGACCCAACAACGCGCTGACGCCCCCTCACGGGGTGAACTGGTCAGCGGTTTTTTGCGCAGTGATCTCAGCGCCGAGGCTTATCTGAGCGAACTGCGTCCACACGCCAACAACTACAACCCGTTCAACCTGCTGGTCTACGACGGCAGCAATTTGATGGGATTGGAGAGCCGCCACGCCCGGGTGCTGGACCTGCCCGACGGTATGGGCGCGGTATCCAACGCCGATTTTCAAACGCCCTGGCCCAAGCTGAACGGTTTGACCAAGAGCCTGCAACAACAGCTCACACAAGGCCAGACCAGCGACGCCGCATTGCTGGCACTGTTGCAGGACCGGCGCACCGCCGCCGATGCCGATTTGCCCACCACCGGTGTGCCGCTGCCGCTGGAGCGCGCCCTGTCCGCCGTTTTTGTGGCCCTGCCCGACTACGGCACGCGCGCTTGCAGTGTGGTGCGTCTGGGCGTCGACCACGTCGACTTCACCGAACAGGGTTTTGACGCCAAGGGGCCACTGCAGGTGCGACACCTGCGAGCGAAACTCGCACCCAGAGTCTGATAACAAATGTGGCTCCAGCCCTTATTCAATAAGCCCAAGTCGCTACAACGTCTGTAGTATGTCGGCCACATCCATCAACCTTGTCCTGTTGTTGCTGTGCCTGAGCGCTGCGCTGCTGCTGCGCCCATGGCAGCTGCTCAAAGGCGCCACCCGCTTGACACCAATGCTCGCGGCATTCACCCTGCTGCCCTGGCTATGGGCGCTGCCCAGCCTGCACCAGATGCCGCTGCAGTTGCAGGGCTCGGGCGCCTGCCTGCTGGTGCTGATGCTGGGTTGGCCGCTGGCAGTGCCGGTCTTGTGTGGTGTGGGTGTGCTGGCTGCGCTGATCTCACCGATGGGCTGGGACACCGCGCTGGACCTGATCGTCTGGCTGGGCCTGGTGCCGGCCACGCTGGCCTTGGGCCTGGGTCTGGCCGTGCGCCGCTGGATCGGGCACCACCTGTTTGTCTACATTCTGGGGCGGGCGTTTCTGGGCACAGTGGTGAGTGTGTTTATCGCCGGTGTGCTGGGCCAGTGGGCGGGTCACAGCCTGCCGGGTGTGGACAACGACCTGAGCCTGGTGGCGCATTGGCTCATTGCCTGGGGTGACGCGTTTTTGACCGGCCTAGTCACCGCGATCCTGGTCGCTTACAAACCCGATTGGCTGGCCACCTGGTCGGACCGGCTCTACCTGAAAAAGCCGTGACACACACGACGCTGCGTTATTTCAAGGAAAATCGGTACCTAACCCTTTGATACACGGCGCTGTTAGCTACTTTATTCATAGTATTTTCCATTCCATGACCTCCACCGAATTTGCTCCTGGCCTGCGCATCGCAGGTATCACCCCGCCGCTGCGCCTGACTGACTACAAGCTCATTGCTTTTGACATGGACTCGACCCTGATCAACATCGAGTGTGTTGACGAAATCGCCGACGCGGTCGGCCGCAAGGCTGAGGTGGCCGCCATCACCGAGGCCGCCATGCAAGGCCATATCAGCGACTACAAGGAGAGCCTGCGCCAGCGCGTGGCCCTGCTCAAGGGCGTGACGTTGGCGCAGATGGACCAGATTTACCAGGAGCGCTTGCGCCTGAACCCCGGCGCGGCCGAGCTGGTGGCCGCCTGCAAGGCCGCTGGGCTCAAGGTGCTGCTGGTCTCAGGCGGCTTCACCCATTTCACTGACCGCATCCGCGACCGCCTGGGCATCGACTTCACCCGTGCCAACCAGCTGGAGGTGGCCAACGGCGCCCTCACCGGTCGCATGGTGGACCAGGCCTGGGGCGACATCTGCGACGGCGCAGAAAAACGCACCATGCTGTTGCACACCTGCGCCCAGCTCGGGATCGACCCGAGCCAGGCGATTGCCATGGGCGACGGTGCCAACGACCTGCCGATGATGGGTGTGGCTGGCCTGTCGGTGGCTTACCACGCCAAACCCGCCGTGCGGGAGCAGGCCAAGGTCTCGATCGAGTCCGGCGGACTCGACCGGCTGCTGGAGGTGATGCAGGCTTAAGCGGGTTCGGGCACGCTGGGCAAACCGGCCAGTGCCATGGCCAGCTCGGCCTCGTCGTAACTCTCGTCGCTGAGTTGCCCGGCAAAGTACTTCTGGTAGGACGCCATGTCAAAGTGGCCATGGCCCGACAGGCAAAACAAAATCGTCTCAGCCTTGCCTTCACGCTTGCAGCGCAATGCCTCCACAATGGCGCCGCGCACCGCGTGGTTGGCCTCGGGCGCCGGCACGATCCCTTCGGTGCGGGCAAACAACACCCCGGCCTCAAAACACTCCACCTGTTTGTAGGCCACCGCTTCAAGCAGACCCAGCTCCCTGGCGTGCGACACCATCGGTGCCATGCCGTGGTAACGCAGACCACCGGCGTGGAAACCTGGCGGTGTGAACTGGCTGCCCAGGGTGTGCATCTTGGTCAGCGGCGTCATGCCCGCCGTGTCGCCAAAGTCATAGGCGTATTTGCCACGTGTGAGCGACGGGCAAGCGGCCGGTTCCACCGCCACGATGCGTGGTTTGGGTCCACCACGCAGACCATGGCCAATGAACGGAAAAACCATCCCGGCAAAGTTGGAGCCGCCGCCGGTGCAGCCCACCACCACATCGGGCCAGGTGTCGGCCATCTCCATCTGCTGCATGGCTTCCAGGCCAATGACGGTCTGGTGCAACAACACATGATTGAGCACCGAACCGAGTGCGTATTTGGTGTCGTCACGCTGCACCGCCAGTTCCACCGCTTCAGAGATCGCAATACCCAGGCTGCCCGGATGGTCCGGGTGTTTGGCCAGGACTGATCGGCCATAAACCGTTTCATTCGAGGGTGAGGCCACACAACGTGCGCCGTAGGTCTCCATCACCGCGCGGCGGTAGGGTTTCTGGTCAAAGGACACGCGCACCTGGAACACCTCGACCTGCAAGCCGTAGTGCCCGCCCGCAAAAGCCAGCGAGGTACCCCACTGCCCGGCGCCGGTTTCGGTCACCAGGCGTTTGACTCCAGCCTCTTTGTTGAAAAAGGCCTGCGGCACCGCGGTGTTGGGTTTGTGGCTGCCCGCCGGGCTCACACCTTCGTACTTGTAATAAATTTTGGCGCAGGTGCCCAGGGCTTTTTCCAGCCCATGGGCGCGGTACAGCGGCGCCGGGCGCCACAAGCGGTACACCTCACGCACCGGTTCGGGGATCTCGATCTCGCGCTCGGTGCTGACCTCTTGCAGGATCAAGGACATCGGAAACAGCGGCGCCAAGTCGTCCGGACCCACCGGCTGCATCGTGCCGGGGTGCAGCACCACAGGCAGCGGCTTGGGCAGATCCGCCTGCAGGTTGTACCAGGCCTTGGGCATCTGGTCTTCGTTGAGGAGAAACTTGGTCTGCTTGCTCATGACGGGTCCTTCAGGTTCAGAGGGTGACAAAAAGGCGCTGGACAACAGGGTCCGAATCGCACAAATTGTGCCCCAGCCTGGGGCAGAAACCCTTGACTCAAAGGGGTTGTCGGTTGAAATAGTCCCACATCACCTCATTGGCCGACAAGGCTTGAGAAGGTGGCTCACCACCACGTGGCTTGTGACCTCCAGGCCAGGAGTGCCCACCGGTGTCGGTCACACACAGCTGCACCTGTGCGCCACCTTGGCACGGTGCATAAGACTCACACAGGGCACCGGCCTGCTCCAGCATCCGCTTCGGGGCCTGGCTACAAGCATTGAGTCCGGTCCACTTGCTTACTGTGGCTGGCACCGATGTGTATTCGGTCTCGGCCGATTTGATGGCTGCAGCGGGCCCGACACCGCCATGGAACAAGACATGGTCATCATTTTTGGCATGGATGTGCAACACCGACACCGGCTTGCCCGGCTGGCACACACGGGTGTTGTCGGTGCCCGCCACAGCGGCAATCGCGCTGAACACATCGGGCGCCTCACAGGCCAGGCGGTAAGCCATCATGGCACCGTTGGACATGCCGGTGGCATACACACGGCGTGGATTGATCGGCAGCTGGGCGCTGATCTGGCTGACCATCTGGCGGATGAAACCCACATCGTCCACCTGCCCGTCACGGGCCGCACCACAGCAGTTGCCAGCGTTCCATGTCGCCAGCTTGCCCCCCGCAAACCGGCTGTACCCGTTGGGGAACGCCACCACAAAACCTTCACGTTCCGAGGCACTGATCAGCCCGTAACGGCTGTCGTCTGCCTGGAAGTCCATGTTGCCACCACCACCATGCATCGCCACCAGCAGCGGCAGCGCTTGGCTGGTCAGATCACGTTGGGGCACATGCACCAGGTAACTGCGCAACAGGCCCTGATGCACCAGGCTCAGGCGGTAGTCACCCGGCTGGGTGATGGTGGTCGGGCTGGTCGGCGCGGGGGCACGCTCGGCCTGGCGTTGCTGCAGCCGCTCTTTGAGGCGCTGGCGCAGCACGCCGTCCTGTGCCACGGCGGATGAGGACAACAACACACTGGCGCACAGCAACCAGAACATCCGCTTGAGCGGCGACAGCTTGGGCGGGCAGCAAAACATGGGCAAACCTCCACAGCGGCATAAAAGCCGCATTCTGCCCATCACCTGCTGACAGATGGCCCTGTTTTGAGCGGCTTTACCGCAGGTTCACACGCACTTGATGCAACTTCAAACCCGGCTTGGACAATCCTTCCCAAGCCCTCTTGACCCTTTTTACACACAAGGAAATACCATGACTCTGAACGCACAACGCCCCTGGATCACCCCGCTGGTGACCGGCATTTTTCTGCTCATGGCTGTCACGGGCAGCCTGATGTTTTTCCACATAGACATCGGCCTTAACAAAACCGCGCACGAATGGCTGGGCTGGGCCATGGTGGTGGGGGTGTTGTTGCACGTGGCGCTGAACATCAATGCCTTCAAGCGGCACCTGGCCAACACCACCGGTCGCTGGGTGCTGGGGGCCAGTGCTCTGCTGCTGGTACTGAGTTTTGTGCCACTGGGAGGAGCTGCCGGTGGCAAACCACCCTTTGTGGCACCGGTGCAGGCCTTGGCCAGAAGCTCCCTGACCACGGTGGCCGACGTGGCGGGCATCCCCGTGACCGAGCTGCGCGCACGCCTCGCCGCTGCCGGTGTGGCCAGCCAGAGCGACGAACAAAGCATCCAGGACCTGGTGGGCAAGGACATGGGTCAGCAGATGCGTACCCTGGGCCAGGTGTTCGCCAGCAACACCAACGGGGCCGCGCGTTGACTTGATACATCTCAATGTGTCTTGGCGGCATAACTTCTATGCTTGCGGCAGGCCTTGCGCAAGCATTTAAAATCCCGTCCTTTTAATACAACCGTAGACCACTCAACATGACCCATGTCGTCACCGAAGCCTGTATCAAGTGCAAATACACCGATTGCGTCGACGTGTGCCCCGTGGACTGTTTCCGCGAAGGCCCGAACTTTTTGACGATCGACCCGGACGAGTGCATCGACTGTGCTGTCTGTATCCCGGAATGCCCAGCCAACGCCATCTACGCCGAAGAAGATGTGCCCAAAGACCAGCGCCACATGACCCAGCTCAACGCTGAGCTGGCGCAATTGCCCAGCTGGAAAACCATCACCAAGCGCAAGGCACCACTGCCTGACGCTGACGATTGGAAAAACAAGACCGGCAAGCTCTCCGAGCTGCAACGCTGATTCTTCACGTCTGACACCCCACCGTGATCCAAACCGACGCACTGGTCATCGGCGCCGGACCCGTTGGTTTGTTCACGGTGTTTCAACTGGGGCTGCAAGGCCTCCAGGCCCAGGTGGTGGACGTGCTCGACGCGCCGGGTGGCCAATGTGCCGCGTTGTACCCGGACAAACCCATTTACGACATCCCCGGTGTGCCGGTGTGCAGCGGGCGTGAGCTGACGCAAAACCTGCTGCGGCAGATCGCACCGTTTTCACCCGGTTGTCATTGGGACCAGCTTGTGAGCAGTCTGGAAGTACAAGCCGACGGCCGCTGGCTGGTGAGCACCGAGCGCAAGCACCAACCTTGCCAGCAGTTCCTGGCGCGCACCGTGGTGGTGGCAGCCGGTGTGGGTGCGTTTGTGCCCAAAGAGCTCAAGCTCGACGGCCTGGGTCCGTTTCTGGGCCAGCAGCTGTTTTACAAAGCGCCCCCGCCCGAGCTGGTCAGCGACAAAGACATCGTGATAGTGGGTGGTGAAGACGAGGCCGTGGCCCAGGCTGTCCATCTGGCCCAAGCTTGCCAAGCACGCAGCATCACCCTGGTCTACCGGCGTGAGGTCTTGCAGGCCAGCGAAGACACCCTGGCTGAATTTGCCGTTTTGCGCGACGCTGGTCGCATCCACTTTCAAGCCGGGCAAATCACCGGTATCCAGACAAACGACCAGCGATTGACCGGTGTGACGGTGAGCACCCCGGACGACCAGACCCTGAACCTGCCGCTGGACTTGTTGCTGGTGTTCCAGGGCATCAGCCCCAAACTCGGCCCGGTGGCGCAATGGGGTCTGGCCATGGAGCGCAAACAGCTCACCGTGGACACCGCCAGCTTTGCCACCAGCGCACCGGGGATTTTTGCGGTGGGGGATGTGATCACCTACCCTGGCAAAAAGAAGCTGATCGTCTGCGGTTTCCATGAGGCCACCTTGGCCGCGTTTGGCGCGGCCGCGCTGGTCCACCCGGAAGCCTCGACGGTGCTGCAGTACACCACCAGCAGCGCACTGCTGCAGCAGCGGCTTGGGGTTTTGCCAGCGCCCTGAGAACGGCTCGGGCACCACCCAGCTGGATGCCCAACACCCTCGAGTCAACACAGCGGCCCTTGGCCAGAGTTATCACTTTTGATAGCTATCTGCCCAGATACCATAAGGGCAAGAGGCCAATTTGGCATCCAACACGGGATGTCAGCCTGGTGCAGGGTCACGCAGGCTAGAATCCGCCACGCGCCAGTCACCTGGTGCACACGCTAGGGGTGTTGGCCCGCAGCACACGCTGTGGGCCGACTGAGAGAGTCCCTTTGAACCTGATTGAGGTAATCCTCGCGCAGGGAAGCTGGTCCAAGCACGGGGGTTGCCGCCTTCTCAGACAACGTTTACCCGTCACGATCTACGCTGACCTGCCAACTTTTTGCATGGAGCAAACGGATGGCAAACAAACCTATTTCACCCAACCCGGCGTCGAATTCGGCGCTCTCACCCATCGCCGTCAGCGAGCGGGTTTTCAGCTGGAGTGACCACACCGCCCTGTGGTTCAGCCTGGGTGTGGGCCTGCTGGTGATGCAGATCGGCGCCTACCTGGTGCCTGCCGTGGGCAGCCGCGACGCGGCGGTGGCCATTGTGCTGGGCTCGCTGGTCGGCGCCGGCCTGCTGGCCTGGACCGCGCGGCTGGGCTGCAGCACCGGCCTGTCGAGTGCGGGCCTGATGCACGCCGGCTTTGGCAGCCAGTTTGCACGCCTGCCGGTACTTTTGAACATGGTGCAGCTGATCGGCTGGACCACGTTTGAGCTGGTGATCATGCGCGACGGCACCCGCGCGATCAGCCTGCAGTCCTTCGGGCTGGACCTGGGTGACACCTCAGGCCTGCTTGTCAGCACCCTGCTCTGGGGGAGCGTGCTGGTGGCGCTGCTGGCGGGTTCCATGACCCGTTTGGTGCGCCAACTCATCAGCCACATCGCCTTGCCGCTGGTGATTGCCTCGCTGCTGTGGCTGAGCTGGCAGTTTGGCAGCCAGTTGCAGGCGCAAGGGCTCGCCGCATTCTGGGCACGCCAGGGTGACGGCAGCATGGGCCTGTTGTCAGCGATGGATCTGGTGATTGCGATGCCGGTGTCCTGGTTGCCGCTGGTGGCCGACTACGCGCGCCACGGCAAAAACGGCCGTAGCGCGATGAGTGGCACCTGGCTCGGTTACGCGCTGGCCAACATCTGGTGTTACGCCTTGGGGGTGATGGTGGTGAGTGTGGCGCAGCCGGGCACCGACCTGGTCACCGCGCTGCTGCTGGCACAAGGGGGTTTGCTCGCGTTGAGCCTGATTCTGGTGGACGAAATCGACAACGCTTATGGCGATGTGTACTCCGCTTCGGTGTCGGGCCAAAGCCTGCGCGGCAGCTGGAGCATCCGCCAATGGGGCCTGGTGCTGGCGGTGCTGTGTACCGCACTGGCGCTGGTGTTGCCAATGCACAGTCTGGAGCCGTTTTTGCTGCTGCTCAGCTCGGTGTTCGTACCGCTGTATGGGGTGATTCTGGGGCGGCTGGCGCTGGGTTCACCCAGCCTGGCCGTCTCCAACAAAGCCGTGGACTGGATGGCCGCTGGCCTGTGGCTGCTGGGCATTGTTTGTTATCACCTGTTGGCCAACTACGCGCCGCAGTGGGGTTCTGCCCTGCCCACGCTGGCCCTGACCTTCACCCTGGCCTGGCTGACACGCCCCACGACCGCTGCCTTGCGTGAGGTGCACGCATGAACATCACGATTTTGGGTGCCGGCCTGATGGGCCGACTGCTGGCGTGTTCACTGGCACGCGCAGGCCACACACTGACTGTTTTTGAGGAACGTGCGGCCGATTCGCGCGGTGCCGCCGCGTTTGCCGCGGCCGCCATGCTGGCGCCACTGGCCGAGTCGGCGGTAGCCGAGGACGAGGTGGTGCGCCTGGGCCAACACAGCCTGACGCGCTGGCCCGAGCTGATCGCCGCACTCGACACCCCGGTGTTTTTCCAGCGCGAAGGCACACTGGTGGTCTGGCACCGCCAAGACGCGCCCGATGCCCAACGATTTGGCCAGCTGCTGGCCGCCACCGGCGCACGCCTGCCCGATCTGCCGCAGCCACAAACGCTGGACTCAGCAGCGCTAGAGGTGTTGGAACCCGGCATGGGCAGCCGTTTTGCCCACGGCCTGTACCTGCCCGGTGAAGGCCAGCTCGACAACCACCAACTGATGGACGCGCTGCTGTTCCAGATGCTGCGCCTGGGTGTGGACTTGCACTGGGCCAGCCCGCGTAGCCCGCTCGACTTCAGCCCTGGCCAAGCCGGTGAGCCCGACTGGCTGCTCGATTGCCGTGGCCTGGGTGCGCAGCCGCAGTGGCCTGAGTTACGCGGTGTGCGTGGCGAGATCGTCACCTTGCACGCGCCCCAGGTGCGCCTGTCGCGCCCGACCCGGCTGATCCACCCGCGTTACCCGATCTACATCGCGCCTAAACAAGAGGGCTACTTTTTGGTCGGCGCCACCGAAATCGAGTCGGACGACACCTCACCGATGAGCCTGCGCTCGGCACTTGAGCTGCTCAGCGCTGCCTACACCGTGGACAGCGGTTTTGGCGAGGCCCGCATTGTGGAGCTGGTGGCGCAGTGCCGCCCGGCCCTGCCCAACAACCTGCCCACGGTGCGCTGGCTCGGCACACGTTGTTTGCAGGTCAACGGCTTCTACCGGCACGGCTATTTGATCGCCCCCGCGATGCACGATGTGGTGCTGGAGCTGATGGCCAGCGGCAGCTCGCCCCTGGCACAAGGCCTGGGGCTAACCGGTTTGGTCCAAACCAGTGCCCCCTCACCCCGGCCCTCTCCCGAGGCGGGAGAGGGTGACAACAGTCGCGGCGCGATGCTCTCGGCCTGCCTGGAGGCCGCGCCATGAAGGTGTTCCTCAACCAACAACCCTGTGAGTTGCCCGCCGGGGCCACACTGGCCCAGGCGGTGGCAACCAGCCAGTTAACACCGCCTTTTGCGGCCGCGCTGAACCGGCAATTTGTGCCCAACACCCAGTATGCACAGACCCCGCTGCAAGAGGGTGACCAGATTGAATTGATCGCCCCAGTGGTGGGCGGCTGAACCCATCGTTACATCCATGAACACAGATCACATCTCCCCTGACACCCCACCGAACGACCCGCTGATTTTGTACGGTGAGTCCTTCGCCAGCCGCCTGATGCTGGGCACCGCGCGTTACCCGTCTCCCGGCATCCTGCAGGCGGCGGTGCAACGCGCCCAACCCGCGATGTTGACCGCCTCGCTGCGTCGGCAAAACCTGGACAGCAGCCAAAGCCCCAACCGCTTCTGGCAACTGCTGGCCGAGCTGGGTGTGCCGGTGTTGCCCAACACCGCCGGTTGCCACACGGTGGCCGAACTGATCACCACCGCGCAGATGGCGCGTGAGGTGTTTAACACCCCGTGGCTCAAGCTCGAACTCATTGGCGACGACTACACGCTGCAGCCCGACACGCTGAACATGGTCGACGCCGCCCGCCAGCTGATCCAGGACGGCTTCAAGGTGCTGCCCTACTGCACCGACGACCTGGTGTTATGCCAGCGGCTGGTCGATGTGGGTTGCCAGGCGCTGATGCCCTGGGCCGCGCCGATTGGCACCGGCAAAGGCCCGATCAACCCGTATGCCTTGAAGACCCTGCGCGCCCGCCTGAAAGTGCCGATGCTGGTGGACGCGGGCCTGGGCCGACCGTCACACGCGGCGCAGGTGATGGAATGGGGCTTTGACGGCGTCTTGCTCAACACCGCGGTGGCGCTGGCCAACGACCCGGTGCGTATGGCTGGTGCTTTTGCCGCCGCCACCCAGGCCGGGCGTGATGCTTTTCTGGCCGGCACCATGGCCGAAAAAGCCTCCGCCGTGCCCAGCACACCGGTGTTAGGCACCCCGTTCTGGCACCAGACCTGATACCCGCTCTATGACCCACACCGTGAGCCACCTGGCGCAAGCCATAGTTAATGCCCATGCCGCGCTGGCACTTGGCGCCTCCAAGACTTCTAAGCTTTTTGAGCCTCCAGCCCTTATCCATCAAGGGCCAACAGCTATCAAAGATGAGGCAAGCACCGAGGTTTACCAGGCCGCCCACCAAGCCTGCCTGGCGCTGGACTTTGACGAGGCCGACGCCCAGTTAATAGCCCGCGCCTGGCAAGCCCAAACCCAGCGCACCGGCCAGTTTGACACCGACCAGTGGCCCACCGAGCCCGAGGACTTTGGCCTGCGCCCCCGGACGGACACCGAGGTCTTTGCCCCCTGCCCGCAGAAATTGGGCCTGTACGCGGTGTTGCCTAACGCGGCATGGGTGGGTCGAATGGCGCGCGCCGGGGTGCCCACGGTACAACTGCGTTTTAAATCCGACGACGCACAAACCATCACCCAGGAGGTGCGTGCAGCGGTCGAGGCGGTGCGCGGCACCGAGGCGCTGCTGTTCATCAACGACCATTGGCAGGCCGCCATCGAGGCCGGGGCTTACGGTGTGCATCTGGGGCAGGAAGACCTGGACAGCCTGAGCGAGGCCGACCTGGGCGCCGTCCGCAGCGCCGGGCTGCGCCTGGGCATCAGCAGCCACGGATATGCCGAGATGCTGCGCGCCGCCCACCATGGCCCCAGCTACATCGCGATGGGCGCGGTGTTTGCCACCACCCTCAAACGCATGGCCACCCCACCCCAAGGTCTGGCGCGTCTGCAGGTCTACAGCCGCTTGCTGCGCCACTACCCCACCGTGGCCATTGGCGGCATCGACCTGGATCGCTTGGGCGCTGTGCTGGCGTGTGGGGTCGGGTCTGTAGGGGTGGTGCGGGCGCTGGTGGCGGCAGACCAGCCAGAGGCGGCGGCAAATGCATTGCTGGCGCGAATGGAACAACTCGGTCCGCCAGCCTATTGATCTGGCCTCATCAAGTCAGAACCTTTCGCCCTGAACTTGTCGAAGGGCTTCGACAGGCTCAGCCTGAATGACAACAGTAACGGATGGCGCAATAACTAATGACGGCCTTGTCAGTGCTCGTTGGGCCGCCCAAGGTCCCGCAAGCGCGGAGTCTCACCATCAAGACCATCCGTGTCTGGCATCACCAGCAAATCGGCAATCTTTGCGCGTGGTGCAGGCGAACTCTCTGAGCACGGACAGACCCGCATCACCACCGGCGCAAAGCCGTGGTTCAGCGGGCCGCTGCCTTGGCCGGTTTTGACGGTGGCGCCGGCGGCCATGGCTTGGCGCACAAATTCTCGGGCCTGTTGCACCGCGTCTGGCAGGGTGTGGCCCAGCGCCAGATAGGCGGCCACGGCGCTCGACAAGGTGCAGCCGGTGCCGTGGGTGTTGGGGCTGTGGATGCGTGGGCCATGCATCCAGACGGGTTCGGCGCCCGATGCCAGCAGCAGGTCCACCACCTCTTCGCCGGGCAAATGGCCACCTTTGAGCAACACCGCCCGCGCGCCCTGGCCCAGCAACGCCTGGGCGGCGGGCAACATGTCTTGCACGCTGCTGAGCGGTTTGCCCACCAGCAAACCGGCCTCGTCCAGGTTGGGGGTGATCAGCGCCACCCGGGCAAACAGCTCGGCCACCAGCACATGGATGGCCTCCGCGTCGATCAGTACCGCGCCGCTGGTGGCCACCATCACCGGGTCAAACACCACATGCGGTGGCTGGTGTTTGTCCAGCGCCTGGGCCACGGTGCGCACAATGTCTGGCGCGTGCAACATGCCGATCTTGACCGCGTCCACGCCAATGTCTTCCATCACCGCGTCGATCTGGTCACGCAGTATGTCGGGCGGCACACCGTGGATGCTGCGCACCCCACAGGTGTTTTGTGCGGTGAGTGCGGTGATAGCCGTCATGCCAAAACAACCCAAAGCGGCAAAGGTCTTCAAATCCGCCTGGATGCCCGCGCCACCACCGCTGTCCGAACCCGCAATCGACAAAACATGGGGGTAACGCTGTGTCAGTTCAAAAGTCATAACAAACTGTCCTTATGCCACAAGTGCTAGAGGCCAAAAAGGCTTGAAAAAATAGAAGAAGCCTGGGCTTCACTCCCTCTCCCTCTGGGAGAGGGCTGGGGTGAGGGGAAACTGGTCTAGACACTTTTTGCTTGAGAGTGGCATTTACCAAACCAGTCGGCTCAAAACAGCGCCCGAAAAGCCCGTGCCGCCGCTGCCGGGTCGTCTGCCGAACATAACGCACTGACCACCGCCAGCCCGTTGGCCCCGGCGGCCAACACCTCAGCCGCATTGCTCAGATGGATGCCACCAATCGCCACCAGCGGCAAATCGGTCACAGCCCGCACGGCAGACAAACCAGCCAGCCCCCAAGGCGGCGCGGTGTCCGTTTTGGTGGGGGTCGGGAACACCGGGCTGACACCCAGGTAATCCACTGGCCAACTGGCAGCGCGGTGCACGTCGTCGAGTGACTCGACTGACAGGCCGATGAACACCTGCGCTGGCAGCAGTTGGCGCGCCAACTCCACCGGCATGTCCGACTGACCCAGGTGCACACCTTGCGCACCACAGGCCAAGGCCACGTCAATGCGGTCATTGATCACCAGCGGCACACCCAGCGGTGTCAACAAATCATTAAGCGCACACGCCAGCGCGACAAAGTCGCGCGTGTTGCTGGTTTTTTCACGCAGCTGCACACAGGTGGCGCCGCCCTGCACCGCCGCCATCACCACGTCCGTCAGGTTGCGACCGCGTAGCGCCTGCTGGTCGGTCACCAGATAAAGCCGCACCAGATCGGCCACCGCCGCGCGGTTTGGGCGCGCCATATCACTCACAAAATCGGAGTGCATGGCTCAGGCAGTGATTGGACTAGAGGCCATTTTGAGCACAGACTCAAAGGTCACCCGGTCCAGCAGCTGCAACTGGTCCAGCAAAGCAATTTGCAAGCTGCCCACACCCAAACCCTGGGCCTGCACCTGCTGTGTGGCCACCTGCCCCACCACACCCAGATACGCCATGGCCGAGACCGTGGCGCGCCAGGCATCGGGCTGCACCGCACAAAACGCCCCCACCAGCGCGGTGGCAGAACAGCCCACGCCAGTGATACGCGTCATCCACTCATGGCCGTTGGACAGACTCACGTGGCGGCCGCTGGCGTCCAGCACATGGTCCACCTCACCACTGACACACACCACACCGCCGGTGCTCTTTGCCAGGTCACGTGCGGCTTGCAGGGCGTCGCTGACGGCAGCGCCGCTGTCCACCCCGCGCGTCTGCACCGCCACACCCGCCACACTCATGATCTCGGACGCATTGCCCCGAATCACCGAGGGGCTGGCCTGGGCCAGCAAGGCAGAAATGCTCTGGTTACGATAGCTTGTAGCCCCCGCACCCACTGGATCCAGCACGGTTTTGATGCCACGTTGAGCGGCAATAGCCAGCGCCTGGCGCATGCTCTCGATCCAATAGGGCTCCAAGGTGCCGATGTTGAGCACCAGCGCCTGCGCGATGGCCGCCATGTCGCGCACCTCTTCGTGTGCGTGCGCCATCACCGGTGAGGCGCCCATGGCCAGCAGGAAGTTGGCGTTGTAGTTCATCACCACCAGGTTGGTGATGGAATGCACCAGCGGGCGCTGCGTGCGCACCGCGAGCACGTCAGCCCAGATGTCAGAAGGTGTTAAAGCGTTGGAAAAAGTCGTCATGGCCGTCACAGGTTAAAGACCCGAAGTCGCACGACGCTAAGCAAGTTTTTGACGCTTTCCTACGCTGGCACGACCCAGATCAGGTTCTAAGAGTATTTCTCAGCCACCGAAAACGGGTGGCACCTCTAGCAGGGGGAATTATGACGGATGCGGGGAGTGTCCGGCGATAGCGGTCTGACGAAACTTTCAGATGTCGCTGATGCAGTGGTCGCAATGTCTGCGTCTCACATTTTGGGGATAGTCAAATCCACAAAAGTCGTTTATCATGAACTTTTGTTTCTTGCACTTTTAATCACTGCTGCTGCAGTAGCTATGATTCTCGTCAGCCAAAACACTTCACAACTACACAAAAGTTCGGAAAACTCAAATGAAAGTATTTATCAGCTGGTCAGGGGCGCGGAGTAAAGCTGTCGCCGAATTATTGAGCGATTGGATTAAATGTGTTCTTCAGGCCGCGAGGCCATGGATATCCACACGTGATATTGATCGTGGTGCACTTTGGTTCTCAGAAATCAGCGATCAGCTAAAAGACACAACCGTTGGTGTAATTTGTCTAACACAAGAGAACAAAAATAGACCATGGATTCTATTCGAAGCTGGTGCACTTGCAAAAGGTTTGTCTTCAAACAGAGTTTGTACGCTTCTGGTCGACCTAAAAACTACTGACATAGAGGATCCTCTAGCACAATTTAATCACACCTTACCCGACAGAGATGGACTTTGGCAGCTAGTAAAAACCTTAAATGCTTCTTTAGGAATTATTGGTTTAGATGAGCGAATTCTTGACCAAGTATTTGCAACATATTGGCCTCAATTCGAGAAAAAGTTTACAGAAGTCCTAACAACAATACCAATTGGTCAAAAAACTGAACAACGCTCAGAAAAGAATCTCTTAACAGAGATACTTGAAAACACCAGATTTTTAAATCAAAAAGTTAGAAATCTTGAATTAAATATAGAGCAAAAAGATAATTATTCTGATTATGTAAGAATAAAACAGAGTAATTTATATAATAATGGCTCAACAAAATTTTCCGATTCAACTGAAAACGACGAGGATCTTAAAACACTCAAAAAATTAGTTATTAATACTTTAGCAAAAAATAAGAATATACATAATTCCGACAAACACAATGATATCGAAAGGCCGCTGAAGTGAGAAAACAATCCTTTAAGCGGAAGATTTTGCAGCAGTTTCCCCCACCCCAAAGAGCTGGGAGTTAGATCCGCTTCGGTTTGAAACGGTATTTATGACAACGACTGATCTTGTGTTCCCGGAACTGAAGCACACTGAACCCAGTCGGGGTACGGAGGGCAAGTACACGAAACAATTTGTTGAATGAGGCAATACCGTGGTGTTTCAGCCCGAATTTCAGAACGCTTTTCCGATTTCTGAAGCCGCCAACAAGGCATTGGCAACGCATCTTCACCTTTGCGCAATAAAACACAGAATTTGACTGTTCGCACAAACCGGACGCCATGTAAGCGCGACTTCATGCAGCTTTGGCCAACTGCTCGCCAGAGGATCACTCCGCCGCCACCGGCTCCAGCACCCGCCAAACCGTTTTTCCCTTGCTGTCCTTGTCGATCTGTTTCAGAACAGTTTCGTGGGCGGCCAGTTCCTGTTCGTTGGCGCTTAACACCGGCAGGTTGAACACCCGCAGGTCCATCAGCGGCGCGCCGTTGCCCGACGCTTCGTTGGCCGAGCTGTCGTCCATCAGCAGCACGTCCTGACCTCGGGTCAGGTTGATGAACACGTCGGCCAGCAGTTCGGCGTCCAGCAGCGCGCCGTGCAAGGTGCGGCCCGAGTTGTCGACCTCCAGGCGGTCACACAGGGCGTCGAGTGAGTTGCGTTTGCCCGGGTACAGCTCCTTGGCCATGACCAAGGTGTCGGTCACGCTGGCGACAATCTCGCGCACCTTGGGGTGGCCGAGTTTGCCAAACTCCATGTCCAGAAAACCCAGGTCAAACGGCGCGTTGTGGATGATCACCTCGGCACCGCGCAGGTAGGCCAGCAGGTCGTCGGCAATCTCCTCGAACTTGGGTTTGTCCTTGAGGAACTCGGTGGTGATGCCGTGCACCTTGAGCGCTTCTTCGTGGCTGTCACGCCCCGGGTTCACATAGATGTGGCGGTTGTTGCCGGTGAGTTTGCGGTTGACCATCTCCACACAGCCGATTTCGATGATGCGGTCGCCGTTGTCGGCAGACAGGCCAGTGGTTTCGGTGTCGAGGAAGATTTGGCGCATAGGTTCGGATCAAAAAAACAAGTCTAACTCTCTGAGACTGCCGTCAGCCAATCTGCCAAAAGAGGCTAGCAGCGTGCGTTGGGTGTCTGACAAAGCGGCATAAAGGAGGAGGCTGAAGGCGCAGCCGCAAGCCGGGGGACAGTCGCGGAGTCAGATACCCAGCGTGCGCTGCGGGTTAACGCAAGATGCTGGTCAAGGCCCCGCCAAACCTCAGTGGTTTTCCTTGGCGTGGTTGATCGAGTACTTGGGTATCTCAATCACCAGGTCTTTTTGCGCCAGGATCGCCTGGCAGCTCAGGCGCGATTGGGGTTGCAGACCCCAGGCGCGGTCCAGCAGGTCGTCCTCTTCTTCTTCGGACGGTGCCAGCGACTCAAAGCCCTCGCGCACCACCACATGGCAGGTGGTGCAGGCACAGCTCATCTCGCAGGCGTGCTCGATGTTGATGTGGTTTTCCAGCAGCGCCTCACAGATCGAGGTGCCGGCCGGAGCGGTCACCTCGGCGCCTTGTGGGCAGTATTCGGCGTGGGGCAGGATTTTGATGGTGGGCATGGTGGTGGCAGTCCGGGAGGAAAAAGCGGGCTCAGACGGTGGCGATGTTTTTGCCCGAGAGCGCGTTCTGGATGCCCCGGTTCATGCGCAGGGCGGCAAAAGCTTCGGTGCCTTTGGCCAGCATCGCGGTGATGGCCTCGATGGCGGGCGCGTCGTCCAGGTCACAGGCGGCACGCACCTGGCGCATCAGTTGTTCGATCTCGGCACGCTGGGCCTCAGTCAGCAGGTCACCATCGGCGGCCAGGGCGCTTTGGGCGGCCAGGATCATGCGGTCGGCATCGACGCGGGCTTCGACAATCGCACGCACATACATGTCGCGCTCGGCCGAGGCAAAACTGTCTTGCAGCATGCGGGTGATCAACTCGTCACCCAGGCCGTAAGACGGCTTGACGGTGATGTGGGCTTCGACCCCGCTGGTCTGCTCCAGCGCGGACACACTCAGCAAGCCATCGGCGTCGACCGTGAAGGTAACGCGGATACGTGCCGCACCGGCGGTCATCGGCGGGATGCCGCGCAGGGTGAAACGTGCCAAGCTACGGCAGTCAGACACCAAATCGCGCTCGCCTTGCACCACGTGCAATGCCAGCGCGGTCTGGCCGTCGACGTAAGTGGTGAAGTCTTGCGCCTTGGCGGTGGGGATGGTTTCGTTGCGCAGCACAATGCGCTCGACCAGGCCACCCATGGTTTCCACACCCAGGCTCAGCGGGATCACGTCCAGCAGCAGCAAATCACCGCCCGGGTTGTTGCCAGCGAGCTGGTTGGCCTGGATGGCGGCGCCGAGCGCCACGACTTCATCAGGGTTCAGGTTGTTGAGTGGCGGCTGGCCAAAGAAGTTGCCCACGGCTTGCTGGATCTGCGGCATGCGGGTGGAGCCACCGACCATGACCACACCTTTGACTTCTTCGGCTGTGAGTTTGGCGTCACGCAGCACCTTGCGCACCGCACTCAGGGTGCGTGCGGTGAGTGCGCTGGTGGCGGCATCAAAGTCAGCACGTGTCACGTTCAATGTGACCTGAGCCCCCGTCAATACAGCGCTGAATGTTACGGAATCTGTAGCGGTGAGGGCTTCTTTGCAGGCACGGGCGGCAGCTTTCAGGGCGGCTTTGTCGGCCGGGCTGCGGCTGTTGGTGCTGCCGAAGTTGGCACAGGTGCTGGCGCATTGGGGCTCGGCGCCCAGGTTGCTGCACACATTGGCCACGCTGCCCGATTGCGCTGCCAGCTGGGCCAGCACCCAGTCGGCCAGGGCGTGGTCGTAATCGTCACCACCCAGGGCCGAGTCGCCGCCGGTAGCCACCACCTCAAACACACCTTGGGTCAGGCGCAGGATCGAGATGTCAAAGGTGCCGCCACCCAGGTCGTAAATCGCGTAAACACCTTCACTGGCGTTGTCCAGCCCGTAGGCAATGGCCGCAGCGGTAGGTTCGTTGATCAGACGCAGCACGTTGATGCCAGCCAGTTGCGCGGCGTCTTTGGTGGCCTGGCGCTGGGCGTCGTCAAAATACGCGGGCACGGTGATCACCGCGCCAAACAGATCGGTATTGAAAGTGTCTTCGGCGCGGTAACGCAGGGTGGCCAGAATCTCGCCGCTGACCTCGACTGGCGACTTCTCGCCGTGGGCCGTCATCAGGCCCAGCATGCCGGGGTGATCCACAAACTGGTACGGCAGTTTGGCCGCCAGCGCCACGTCCTTGAGGCCACGGCCCATAAAACGTTTGACCGAGCTGATGGTGTTGACCGGGTCATCGACCCCAGCCTGCACCGCATCCCAACCAATCTGACGGCCACCACCAGCGAGGTAACGCACCACCGAGGGCAGGATCACCCTACCCTGGTCGTCGGGCAGGCATTCGGCCACACCGTGGCGCACCGAGGCCACCAGCGAATGGGTGGTGCCCAGGTCAATGCCCACGGCAATACGGCGTTGGTGCGGGTCAGGCGTCTGGCCTGGTTCTGAGATTTGGAGTAACGCCATGGTGTCTAGAGGGTGACAGGCCGCGTGACGGCCTGGGGAAACTTAAAGTTCAAGTTGGTCAAGCCGCTTGTCCACATCGGCCGCAAAACGCTCAACAAACATCAGCGCCCGGACCTGGCCCACGGCCTCGGTGTAAGCTTGGCTGCCGTCGATCAGCTGCTCTATTTTTTGCAGCACCTCACGGCTGGCTTGCTGGACCTGCTGACTGATTTGCTCAAGGTCTTCGGGACTTTCGGCCTCGTCCAGCGCTTCGCGCCAGGCCATTTGCAGCATCAGAAAGGCAGGTGGCATGGCGGTGTTGTTTTCGGCATTGACCGGCGCACCGTGCAACTCACAAAGGTAGGCCGCGCGTTTGAGCGGGTCTTTGAGGCGCTGGTAGGCCTCGTTGATACGCACAGACCACTGCATGGCGATGCGTTGCGCCGCTGCGCCCTGGTCGGCAAACTTGTCCGGGTGGGCCTGGCGCTGCAGGTCTTTCCAGCGCGCATCGATCTGCGTTTTGTCCTGGGCATAGGTCTGCGCGAGGCCAAACAGCTCAAAGTCGTTGGATTGGAGATTCACACCCGAAAAGACTCGCCGCATCCGCAACGGTCTCTCTCATTGGGGTTGTTGAACTTGAAGCCTTCGTTCAAGCCTTCACGCGCAAAGTCGAGTTCGGTGCCATCGAGGTACACATAACTCTTGGGGTCGATCATGATCTTGACGCCGGGTGCGTCGAGCACCATGTCGTCCTCCCCCACGGAGTCCACATATTCCAGCGTGTAGGCCATGCCTGAGCAGCCGGTGGTTTTGACACCCAGGCGCACACCCACCCCCTGGCCACGCTTGGTCAGGTAGCGGGCAAGCTGCGCGAGCGCCTTGTCAGTGAGCGTAATTGCCATGATGTCTTAAGAGGTCTGTTCAGGCTGACACCGCTGCCGGGTCAGGCCGGGTGTCGCCAGGAAGAATTAAGCCGCTTGTGTTTCTGTGTGTTTTTGGCGGTAGTCATTGACGGCCGCCTTGATGGCGTCTTCCGCCAAGATCGAACAGTGGATTTTGACAGGTGGCAGGGCCAATTCTTCGGCAATCTCGCTATTTTTCAGCGCAGCGGCTTGGTCCAGCGTTTTGCCCTTGACCCATTCGGTGACCAAAGAGCTTGACGCGATGGCCGAACCACAGCCGTAGGTCTTGAAACGGGCGTCTTCGATCACGCCGGTTTCGGCATTGACCTTGATCTGCAACTTCATCACATCACCACAGGCCGGCGCACCGACCATGCCGGTGCCCACCGAGTCATCACCCTTGTCAAACGAGCCAACATTGCGGGGGTTTTCGTAGTGGTCGACTACTTTTTCAGAATATGCCATGGTGTTTCTCCTACTTAAATCTGTCTCAAAAACGCGGCCTAAACCAGAGATGCCGTGGAACCGGCTTTGCCGGGCCGCTGGCATCGCCCCCTTGAGGGGGAGGCGGCGCCAGCCGACACAGGGGTGCTCTTTTTTAGTGAGCTGCCCACTGAATCGTGGAAATATCGATGCCTTCTTTGTACATGTCCCACAAGGGGCTGAGTTCGCGCAGCTTGGCCACATTGACCTTGATGGTTTCCACCGCAAAGTCGATGTCGGCCTCGGTGGTCCAGCGGCCAATCGTCATACGCAGGCTGCTGTGGGCCAGCTCGTCACTGCGGCCCAGGGCGCGCAGCACATAACTGGGTTCCAGGCTGGCCGAGGTACAGGCTGAACCGCTTGACACGGCCAGGCCCTTGATGCCCATGATCAGCGACTCGCCTTCGACGTAGTTGAAGCTCATGTTGAGGTTGTGCGGCACACGCTGGGTCAGGTGGCCGTTGATGAACACCTGTTCAATGCCTTGCAGGCCCGCCAGCATGCGGTCATGCAAGGCCTGAATGCGCTTGTTTTCCTCGGCCATTTCTTCCTTGGCAATGCGGTAAGCCTCGCCCATGCCCACGATCTGGTGGGTTGGTAAGGTGCCGCTGCGCATGCCGCGTTCATGGCCACCACCATGCATCTGCGCTTCGATGCGGATGCGTGGTTTACGACGCACAAACAGGGCACCAATGCCTTTGGGGCCATAGGTCTTGTGGGAGGTCAGGCTCATCAAGTCGACCGGCATCTGGCTGATGTCAAAGGCCACACGGCCGGTGGCCTGGGCTGCATCCACATGGAACACCACACCCTTGCCGCGGCAAATCGCGCCGATGGCAGCGATGTCCTGGATCACACCAATTTCGTTGTTGACAAACATCACGCTGGCCAGGATGGTGTCAGGGCGGATGGCGGCGGTGAAGGCATCCAGATTGACCAAACCGTCCGACTGAACGTCGAGGTAAGTCACCTCAAAACCCTGGCGCTCCAGCTCGCGGCAGGTGTCGAGCACAGCCTTGTGCTCGGTTTTCACCGTGATGATGTGCTTGCCCTTGGTCTGGTAGAAGTGCGCGGCACCTTTGAGGGCCAAGTTGTTGGATTCGGTGGCGCCCGAGGTCCAGACAATTTCGCGCGGGTCAGCACCAATCAGCGCGGCCACATGGCCACGGGCTTGTTCAACGGCGGCTTCTGCCTCCCAGCCCCAGGCGTGGCTACGCGAGGCCGGGTTACCAAAATGCTCACGCAACCAGGGGATCATCGCGTCCACCACCCGCTGGTCGCAGGGGTTGGTGGCGCTGTAGTCCATATAAATCGGGAAATGTGGGGTGCTGTCCATGGGTGACTCTCTTTCAGGTTGAAGAGACAACTTACATTTTTGAGAAGGCGTTGCCCAGGGCAAACACCGAATTGGGCGCGTTGACACGCATCGGCTTGATCACCGGCAGGCTGGAGATGGCGCGTTTGAGCGAGGGTTTTTCTTCCATCTGGAAACCCTTGGCCAACTGGTCGTCCACCAGTTTTTGCAGGCTGACCGAGTCCAGAAACTCAACCATCTTGACGTTGAGCGAGTCCCACAGATCATGGGTCATACAACGGTGACCTTCGCCCAGGCAGTTGCTTTTGCCGCCGCACTGGGTGGCATCCATGGGCTCGTCGACCGAGCTGATGATCTCGGCCACAGTGATGTTGTTGGCGGGTTTGGCCAAGGTGTAACCACCGCCGGGGCCGCGGGTGGACTCCACCAGGGCATGGCGGCGCAGCTTGCCAAACAGCTGCTCCAGATACGACAGGGAAATTTGTTGGCGCTGGCTGATGGCCGCCAGGGTGACCGGTCCATTGGCCTGACGCAGGCCCAGATCAATCATCGCGGTAACCGCAAAACGGCCTTTGGTGGTGAGACGCATGGCAAACTCCTGACATTCGGTTAAAAACCAGCCGACTGGGTTGTCGACTAACGGAGTCAAGTATAGCAAAAACCCAGCGCCGCAGTCGGATAAATAGACTGAATGGTAATTTAATAAGGTTATTCCGCAGACAGGTACAAATTCAATAGCGTTCAGCCCTTGTAATCAAAGGGCCAGAGGCCAATTCGGCACTTATTTGCCAGCAGGCACCAGCAGCGCGATGTTGTCGCTGCCTGGCGCACCAAAGGCCTGTTCTTTCAGAATCGCCAGTTGGTCGCGCACCCGTGCGGCCTTCTCGAACTCCAGGTTGCGGGCGTGTTCCATCATGAGTTTTTCCAGGCGTTTGATCTCGCGTGAGATGTCTTTTTCGCTCATCTCTTCGACCTGGGCACGCTGCATTGCATCGCGCTCGAGCTTCTCGGCCTCTTTGCCCGCTTTTTCGCTGTAGACGCCGTCGATCAGATCACGGATCTGTTTGACGATGGAGCGCGGCGTGATGCCGTTCTTGAGGTTGTGCGCCACCTGTTTGGCGCGACGGCGCTGGGTTTCACCGATGGCGCGTTCCATCGAGTCGGTGATCTTGTCGGCGTAGAGGATCGCCCTGCCCTCCAGGTTACGTGCGGCGCGGCCAATGGTCTGGATCAGCGAACGTTCGGAGCGCAAAAAACCTTCCTTGTCCGCATCCAAAATCGCCACCAGCGAGACTTCGGGGATGTCCAGGCCTTCACGCAACAGGTTGATACCCACCAGCACATCAAACGCACCCAGGCGCAGGTCACGCAGAATTTCGACCCGCTCCACGGTATCGATGTCGCTGTGTAAATAACGCACCTTGACACCGTTGTCGGTCAGGTAGTCGGTGAGCTGCTCGGCCATGCGTTTGGTCAGCGTGGTGATCAACACCCGCTCGTTTTTCTCGACGCGGATGCGGATTTCCTGCAACACATCGTCCACCTGGCTGCTGGCCGGGCGCACTTCGACCTCGGGGTCAACCAGACCTGTCGGGCGCACCAGCTGCTCCACCACCTGCCCGGCGTGGTCTTTTTCCCACTGCGCGGGAGTGGCCGAGACAAAAATAGCCTGGCGCATGCGGGTCTCGAACTCTTCAAATTTGAGCGGCCGGTTGTCCAGCGCACTGGGCAGGCGAAAACCGTACTCCACCAGCGTGGTCTTGCGCGAGCGGTCGCCATTGAACATGCCGCCAAACTGGCCGATCAACACGTGCGACTCGTCGAGGAACATCACCGCGTCTTTGGGCAGGTAGTCGGTCAGGGTGGCGGGAGGTTCACCGGGTGCGGCGCCACTCAGATGGCGCGAGTAGTTCTCGATGCCCTTGCAGTGGCCAACCTCGGACAACATTTCCAGATCGAACCGGGTGCGTTGCTCCAGGCGCTGGGCTTCCACCAGCTTGCCTTGGCCCACGAACTCCTTGACGCGGTCCGCCAGCTCGATCTTGATCGCCTCCACCGCAGACAACACCTGCTCTCTGGGCGTGACGTAATGGCTGCTCGGGTAAACGGTGAAGCGCGGAATCTTTTGCCGGATGCGCCCGGTGAGCGGGTCAAACAGCTGCAGGCTCTCAATCTCATCGTCAAACAGCTCAACGCGGATCGCCATCTCGGAATGTTCTGCCGGAAAGATGTCGATGGTGTCACCACGCACCCGGAACGCACCCCGGCTGAAGTCCATGTCGTTGCGCTGGTACTGCATCCGCACCAGCTGCGCAATCATGTCGCGCTGGCCCATTTTGTCGCCCGCGCGCAGCGTCATCACCATCTTGTGGTACGCCTCGGGCTGGCCGATACCGTAGATGGCAGAGACGGTGGCCACAATCACCACGTCGCGCCGCTCCAACACACTCTTGGTGCAAGACAGGCGCATTTGTTCGATGTGTTCGTTGATCGCCGAGTCTTTTTCGATGAACAAATCGCGCTGCGGCACGTAGGCCTCGGGCTGGTAGTAGTCGTAATAACTCACGAAGTACTCCACCGCATTCTTCGGAAAAAACTCGCGGAACTCGCTGTACAGCTGTGCTGCCAGGGTTTTGTTCGGTGCAAACACAATCGCCGGACGCCCCAGGCGCGCGATCACATTGGCCATGGTGAAGGTTTTGCCCGAGCCGGTCACACCCAGCAAGGTTTGAAACACCTCACCGTCTTCGACACCTTCCACCAATTGCCTGATGGCTTCGGGCTGGTCGCCAGCAGGCGGGTACGGCTGGTACAGCTCAAACGGTGAGCCAGGAAAGCTGACGAACTGGCCGCTGCGCGCGGGCTCGGCATCGTCAGGGGAAACCAGGTTCAGCGGGCTCGGTGCGGACATCTTGGGGTTTTCACTCGGTCAATAACAGGCGGCCATGTTATCCAATCCTGAGCTCAGACCCCAGTGAAACTCTGCTGAACCACAGCGTGTGGCGCTCCATAACCCTGATCACAGCAGGTATTTGCTGAGGCCAACACAGGATGCAGCGTTCATTGGGCGTACTGTTCGGTCTGACAGATGACTGTTGCGTTCACGGTTTTTCCATCCTTTTGTGAGGTGACTATGCGCTCTGATCTGAACGAGTTTCTGACCAAGTACTTGGCCATCGTGGGGGCTGCGGTGATGCTGGTGGGTTTTGTGGCCTTTGTGGTCACCGCCTACGACGCAGACCGCGTGGACAACCAGTACTCGGCCCTGCAAGACATCAGCACACCAAGCAGCAGCACCGGGTCCTGAGCCGCTGCCCGCGCGGCAGCAGGCCACGTGACACCTGTGGGTTCTTTGTGGGGCCACTGGGCAGTTGGCTGAATTGATGGAGGCTGGGGGTGCAAAAAGCGGCTTGGGGCGCCTCTCCTTGTCAGTAAAATGCATGGCTGGCCGGTCACAAGCTGAACGCGCCACCTCACCCCACTCCACAGGACTTTTCCATGTCACTCTTTTCCGCTGTCGAAATGGCCCCCCGCGACCCGATTCTGGGTCTCAACGAGCAATTCAACGCCGATACCAACCCCGCCAAGGTCAACCTGGGTGTGGGTGTCTACTTTGATGACAACGGCAAGCTGCCGCTGCTGCAATGTGTGCAAGCTTTTGAGAAAACCATGATGGACAAACCCACCGCGCGTGGTTACCTGCCCATCGACGGTATTGCCGCTTACGACGCAGCGGTCAAAAGCCTGGTGTTTGGCACCGACAGCGAGCCCGTCAAGAGTGGCCGTGTGGCCACCATCCAGGCCCTGGGCGGCACCGGTGGCCTGAAGATTGGCGCTGACTTCCTGAAAAAGCTCAACCCAACAGCCAAGGTGCTGATCTCTGACCCCAGCTGGGAAAACCACCGCGCGCTGTTCACCAACGCCGGTTTCACGGTGGAGAGTTACCGCTACTACGACGCCAGCACCCGTGGTCTGAACTTTGCCGGCATGCTGGCCGACCTGAACGCTGCCGCCGCTGGCACCGTGGTGGTCTTGCACGCCTGCTGCCACAACCCGACCGGCTACGACATCACCGCCGCCCAATGGGACGAGGTGATTGCGGTGGTCAAGGCCAAGGGTTTGACCCCTTTCCTGGACATGGCCTACCAAGGTTTTGGTTACGGCATTCTTGAGGACGGCGCGGTGATTGGCAAGTTTGTCGACGCGGGCCTGGACTTCTTTGTGTCGACCTCTTTCAGCAAAAGTTTCAGCCTGTACGGCGAACGTGTGGGCGCCCTGTCGGTGTTGTGCGCCAACAAGGAAGAAGCCAGCCGCGTGCTGAGCCAGCTCAAGATCGTGATCCGCACCAACTACAGCAACCCGCCCACCCATGGCGGCGCGATTGTGGCCGGTGTGTTGGGCAACCCCGAGTTGCGCGCCCTGTGGGAAGCTGAACTCGGCGAAATGCGTGTGCGCATCAAGGCCATGCGCCAAAAACTGGTCGACGGCCTGAAAGCCGCTGGTGTCAAACAGGACATGAGTTTCATCACCCAGCAAATCGGCATGTTCAGCTACTCTGGCCTGAGCAAGGACCAGATGGTGCGCCTGCGCAGCGAGTTTGGTGTGTACGGCACCGACACCGGTCGCATGTGTGTGGCCGCTCTCAACAGCAAAAACATCGACTACGTCTGCGCCAGCATCGCCAAAGTGGTCTGATTCACACATTTAAGTAACAAATCGCTGCCTAGCCCTTATGTATTAAGGGCAGGCAGCTATTTTTTTATGAGTCAACAACTGCCATGACCAGCCTCAACATCGTCGGCGCGGGCCGTGTGGGCCAGACGCTGGGGCGGCTGTGGGCGAGCTCTGGTGTGTTCCAGATCCAGGGCGTGCTGGCCCGCTCGATGGCCAGCGCTCAACAGGCGCGGGACTTCATTGGCACAGGCCAGCCAGTTGCCAACCTAGGCACCTTGCCGCCCGCCGATGTCTGGGTGTTGTCGGTGCCCGACAGCCAAATCACGCCGGTAGCCCAGGCTTTGGCGGCCCTGGACAGGCCCCCTGCCCTGGTGTGCCATTGCAGCGGTGCACTGGGGTCAAACGAACTGGCGCCACTGGGCCAACTCGGCTGGCAATTGGCCAGTGCCCACCCCTTGCTGAGTTTTGCCCAGCCCGAACGGGCGCTGGCCCAATTTGCCGGCACACCCTGTGCGCTGGAAGGCGATGCGACCGCGCTGGCCGTGCTGGAGGACGCCTTCAGCCGGATCGGTGGGCGCTGTTTTGCCCTGTCTGCGCAGAACAAACTGCTCTACCACGCCGGTGCGGTGTTGGCCACCAACTTTTTGCCGGTGCTGCAGGACCTGGCCGAACAGCTGTGGCAGCACAGCGGCATGCCCGAAGATCTGGCGCAGCAGATGCGCCGCACGCTGCTGCAGAACGCGGTCAACAACATCGTGGCACTGGGCCCGCAGGCGGCGCTGACCGGCCCGGCCGCGCGTGGTGACACAGCCCTGGTGGCTCGGCAACAGCAGGCACTGGCGGACTGGCAGCCGCAGGTCGGTGAGGCGTATGCCGCCCTGAGCCAGCTGGCAACCCGGCTGTCCCGGCGTTCAAACCCCTGAAAGGTCTGGACAGACGCACCCTGCCTCGCTGGTCTGCCTTTCTTTGGCCGCTTGGTGATTCAACCGATGTACTTTTTGGCCAGGACTGCTATATTGCACTGCAACATAAATTAACCCAAAGGTGACGCCGTGCTCTACAAACTTTATGAAACCCAGCGCTCGCTGATGGAGCCACTGACCGACCTGGCCGCGTCGGCTGCCAAGCTGTACGCCAACCCGCGCTCGATCTGGGGCATGCACCCGATGTCGCAACGTATTTCTGCGGGTTATGACCTCTTGCACCGCCTGGGCAAGGACTATGAAAAGCCCGAGTTTGGTCTGCGCACCGCCGATGTGGACGGTGTCGATGTGGCGATCCATGAACGGGTCGAGCTCAAGAAACCGTTTTGTGAACTGCGCCGATTCAAACGCTTCACCGACGACCAGGCCACGCTGACCAAACTCAAGGACCAGCCTGCGGTGCTGATTGTGGCGCCGCTGTCTGGCCACTACGCCACCTTGCTGCGCGACACGGTGAAAACCATGCTCAAGGACCACAAGGTCTACATCACCGACTGGACCAACGCACGCCTGGTGCCGCTGTCCGAGGGGGACTTCCACCTCGACGACTACGTCAACTATGTGCAGGAGTTCATCCGCCACGTGCAGGCCCGCTACGGCAACTGCCATGTGATGAGTGTCTGCCAGCCCACGGTGCCGGTGCTCGCAGCGGTCTCGCTGATGGCCAGCCGGGGCGAACTCACGCCCTTGAGCATGGTCATGATGGGCGGCCCGATTGACGCCAGCAAGTCACCGACCAAGGTCAACAACCTGGCGATGAACAAGCCACTGAGCTGGTTCGAGAACCATGTGATCTACCGTGTGCCCAGCCGCTTTCCTGGCGCCGGGCGCAAGGTTTACCCGGGCTTTTTACAACATTCGGGCTTTGTCGCGATGAACCCGAGCAACCACGCCCGCAGCCACTACGACTATTTTCAGGACCTGATCAAGGGTGACCGCTCCAGCGCCGAAACCCACCGCAAGTTCTACGACGAGTACAACGCGGTGCTCGACATGGACGCGCATTACTACCTGCAAACCATCCAGACCGTGTTTCAGGACCTCAAGCTGGTCAACGGCACCTGGCACGTGCGGGGTGTGGACGGCCAGATCGAACATGTGCGCCCGCAGGACATCACCAAGACCGCGCTGCTCAGTGTGGAAGGTGAACTCGACGATATTTCCGGCTCGGGCCAGACCGAGGCGGTGCACGGCATCTGCAGCGGTGTGCCCAAAAGCATGCAGGAACACTATGAGGTGGAAGGTGCCGGCCACTACGGCATTTTTGCCGGGCGGCGCTGGCGCGAAATGGTCTACCCGAAGGTCAAGGCCTTTATCCTGCGTTACCAGCCACCGGTGGCGAGCAGTGTGCCCGCGCTGAGCACCAGCCCTGCGGTGGCGGCGACACAGACCGAGCTGCCATCGAGCACAGCGGAGCTTGTGGCTGCCACCGCGCCCCAACAAGCAGACGCAGCAACATCTGTTGCACCAACATCCGCCCCCAAACCAGCGGCCAAGGCCAAAACTGTCAAAGCCAAACCTGTCGCACCCGTCGTCAAAACACCGGCTGCCGACTTGGCACCAGCTGCAAGCAAACCCGCCGCCCGAAAAAAGGCAATACCCCGTACCGCATGACCCCTCTGGCACAAGACATCCTGGCGGCCCTGCCGCAAACCCAATGCACCCGCTGCGGCTACCCTGACTGCGCCGCCTACGCGCAAGCGGTGGCCAACAACGAGGCCGACGTCAACCAATGCCCCCCGGGTGGCCAGGAGGGCGTGGCGCGCCTGGCGGCCCTGACCGGTCAGACGGCCAAGCCACTGAACCCGGTACATGGTGTGGAAGGCCCGCGCAGCACGGTGTTCATTGATGAGGACTGGTGTATTGGCTGCACCCTGTGTATCAAGGCCTGCCCGGTGGACGCGATTGTGGGCGCCAACAAACTGATGCACACGGTGATCGAGGCCCACTGCACAGGCTGTGAGCTGTGCTTACCGGTGTGTCCGGTGGACTGCATCCGGGTCGAGAACACCAGCGGCACAGCCACCGGCTGGGCCGCCTGGTCACAGGCGGATGCCGACAAGGCCCGAGACCGCTACGCCTTTCATAGCTATAGGCTCAAGCAGGACGAGGGCCTCACTGAGAAAGAGCTTGAAATCGCGCATCAAGAGAACCGGACGCATCCGGCACCCGCCAGCGAACCCGTGGTACTCGACAAAAAACGCGCCGTGATCGAAGCGGCGCTGGCCCGCGCCCGGGCTAAACGCGAAGCCAGCCCGGCGCCTTGACGCTTACGGCTTAAGCCGCCAGCTTGGCGAATGCCTCAATCACTTCGGTAGGCGCCTGCACCATTTCGATCAGCACACCTTCACCCGAGATCGGAAACTCGTCGTTGCCCTTGGGGTGCAGGAAGCAGATGTCAAAACCGGCCGCACCCTTGCGGATGCCACCTGGGGCAAAACGCACACCTTGGGCGGTGAGCCATTCCACGGCTTTGGGCAGATCGTCGATCCAGATGCCGACATGGTTGAGCGGTGTGGCGTGTACGGCGGGCTTTTTCTCAATGTCGACGGGTTGCATCAGATCCACCTCGACCTTGAACGGGCCTTTGCCCATGGCGCAGATGTCTTCGTCAACGTTTTCGCGCTCACTCTTGAATGTACCGGTCAATTCCAGCCCCAACATGTCGACCCACAGTTTTTGCAGGCGGGTTTTGTCTGTGGCGCCAATGGCGATTTGCTGGATGCCCAGCACCTTGAATGGACGAACGACTTCAGTCATGTGATTACCTTCTCAAAAAAACTATCAAAAACAGAGCTACCTGCCCTTTTTATATAAGGGCCGGAGCCCTATTTTTTATGCAAACTCCACAATCGGCTGGTCCACCGCGAGGCTGTCACCTTTGAGAGCCAGCACCTTGCCGACCACACCGTCGGCGGTGGCAAACAAGACGTTTTCCATCTTCATGGCCTCGATCACCGCCACGCGCTCACCCGCCACCACCTTCTGGCCGGGCTGCACCGCCACATCCACCAACAGGCCAGGCATGGGCGACAACACATAACGGCTCATGTCTGGCGGCGCCTTGTAGGGCATCAGCGCGTGCAACTGGGCGGCATACGGCAGCAACACCATCATGTCGACCTGGGTGCCATTGTGGATGACCCGGATGGCCAGCGGCTTTTTGGCGGTGCCGCGCTCAACCTGGGCAACAAAGGGCTTGTCATTGCAGGTGCCCACCATGCGAACATGGCCAAACTTGGTCTCGCTGTGAATGCGGTAACTGTTATTGCCCACCTGGATCGTGCCGGTGCGGGTGCGGTCGTTGAACTCAGGGATATGCGCCTTGTAGGACTGGCCGTTGCCGTTTTCACCCAAGGTGACCGCCACAAAATCTGCGCCGGTGCGCAACTCGTGGCCTTCCATCTGCCCGGTGATCGAAGCCGCGCGGTTGAGGTAACGGCGGTTCACAAACACCGCCAGCGCCACCAGAAACTCGACGTTGCTGTGTGGCACATCTTCGGCGCGGAAGCCTTTGCCGTAGTTTTCGGCAATGAACCCGGTGTTGAAGTCGCCCGCTACAAATTTCGGATGCGCCAGCAACGCGGCCTGGAACGGGATATTGCTGG
This sequence comes from Rhodoferax fermentans, assembly GCF_002017865.1. Lineage (NCBI taxonomy): Bacteria > Pseudomonadati > Pseudomonadota > Betaproteobacteria > Burkholderiales > Comamonadaceae > Rhodoferax > Rhodoferax fermentans. The sequence continues at coordinate 3,244,144 of NZ_MTJN01000002.1, forward strand.
ACACCCCACGGATCACAAAACCATTGAGTGCCTCGCGCATCTTGGCAATGGCTTCCAGGCGGTCCTTGCCGTGCACAATCAGTTTGGCGATCATCGAGTCGTAAAACATCGGGATCTCGCCACCCTCTTGCACACCGGTGTCGACGCGCACACCCTGCCATTTCGTCACGTCAGAGGCAAACATGCTCTCTTGTGGCGGCTGGAACTTGACCAGGCGACCGGTGCTGGGCAGGAAGCCGCGGAACGGGTCTTCGGCATTGATGCGGCACTCCATGGCCCAGCCGTCACGTTTGACCTCGGCCTGGGTCAGGGGCAAGGCCTCACCAGCGGCGACACGGATCATCAGCTCGACCAGGTCCAGCCCGGTGATGCACTCGGTGACCGGGTGCTCCACCTGCAGCCGGGTGTTCATCTCGAGGAAATAAAAACTCTGGTCCTTGCCGACCACAAACTCGACCGTGCCGGCGCTCTGGTACTTGACCGCCTTGGCCAGCGCCACTGCCTGCTCACCCATGGCTTGGCGGGTGGCATCAGAGATGAAGGGGCTGGGCGCTTCTTCGATGACCTTCTGGTGGCGACGTTGGATAGAACATTCACGCTCATTGAGGTAGACCACATTGCCCTGGCTGTCACCAATCAGCTGGATTTCGATGTGGCGCGGCTCTTCAACAAACTTCTCGATGAAAACGCGGTCGTCACCAAAGCTGTTGCGGGCTTCGTTTTTGCAACTGGTGAAACCCTCGAACGCTTCCTTGTCGTTGAACGCCACACGCAGGCCCTTGCCACCACCACCGGCGCTGGCCTTGATCATCACCGGGTAGCCGATGCCCTTGGCGATCTCGACCGCCTGCTCAGGTGTGTCGATGGCGTCGTTGACACCCGGAATGCAATTGACACCGGCCAGATCGGCCAGCTTCTTCGACTCGATCTTGTCGCCCATGGCTGCAATCGAATAGTGCTTGGGGCCGATGAAGACAATGCCTTCTTCTTCAACCCGCTTGGCGAATTCGGCGTTTTCACTCAGGAAACCGTAGCCCGGGTGAATGGCCTGGGCGCCGGTCTGTTTGCAGGCCGCAATGATCTTGTCGGCCAGCAGGTAACTCTCGCGGCTGGGCGCCGGGCCAATCAGCACCGACTCGTCGGCCAGCGCCACATGGCGGGCGTCGCGGTCAGCTTCAGAAAACACAGCCACGGTTTTAATGCCCATCTTGCGGGCAGTGAGGATGACGCGGCAAGCGATCTCGCCACGGTTGGCGATCAGGATTTTTGTAAACATGTTCTTGTGCTCCTCAGGCCTTACAGGGGGATGTTGCCGTGTTTGCGCCACGGGTTCTCGATCTTTTTCTCGCGCAACATCACCAGGCTGCGGCAGATGCGTTTGCGCGTTTCGTGAGGCTGGATCACATCGTCGATGAAGCCACGTGCACCGGCCACAAACGGGTTGGCAAAACGGGCTTTGTATTCGGCTTCTTTGGCGGCGATTTTTTCCGGGTCACCCTTGTCTTCGCGGAAGATGATCTCCACCGCGCCCTTTGCACCCATCACCGCAATCTCGGCATTGGGCCAGGCAAAGTTGACATCACCACGCAGGTGTTTGGAGCTCATCACGTCGTAGGCGCCACCGTAGGCCTTGCGGGTGATCAGCGTGATCTTGGGCACGGTGCATTCGGCATAAGCGTAGAGCAGCTTGGCGCCGTGTTTGATGATGCCGCCGTATTCCTGGGCGGTGCCGGGCATGAAGCCAGGCACGTCAACAAAGGTGATCACCGGGATGTTGAATGCATCACAGAAGCGCACAAAACGCGCGGCCTTGACCGAGCTCTTGATGTCCAGGCAGCCCGCCAGCACCAGCGGCTGGTTGGCGACAAAACCCACGGTCTGGCCTTGCATGCGACCAAAACCGATGATCATGTTTTTGGCGTATTCGGGTTGTAACTCGAAGAAGTCGCCGTCATCCACCGTTTTGGTGATCAGCTCCTTCATGTCGTAGGCTTTGTTGGGGTTGTCTGGGATCAAAGTGTCCAGGCTGAACTCCTGGCGGTCGGCCGGGTCGCCACTCTTGCGCACCGGGGGTTTTTCGCGGTTGTTGAGCGGCAGGTAGTTGTAGAGGCGGCGCATCAGCAGCAGCGCCTCCACATCGTTCTCAAAGGCCATGTCCGCCACACCACTCTTGGTGGAATGGCTGATCGCTCCGCCCAACTCTTCAGCGGTCACGTCCTCGTGCGTGACGGTCTTGACCACTTCAGGGCCGGTGACGAACATGTAGCTCGAATCTTTGACCATGAAGATGAAGTCGGTCATGGCCGGTGAATACACCGCGCCGCCAGCGCAGGGACCCATGATCAGGCTGAGCTGCGGAATCACACCGCTGGCCATCACATTGCGCTGGAACACATCGGCATAACCACCCAGCGAAGCCACACCTTCCTGGATACGCGCACCGCCCGAATCGTTCAGGCCAATCACTGGCGCGCCGACCTTCATGGCCTGGTCCATGATCTTGCAGATTTTTTCGGCATGGGCTTCAGACAGCGCGCCACCAAACACGGTGAAATCCTGGCTGAACACAAACACCAGGCGGCCGCTGATCATGCCGTAGCCGGTGACCACCCCGTCACCCGGGATCTTGTTGTTCTCCATGCCGAAGTCGATGCAACGGTGTTCGACAAACATGTCCCACTCTTCAAACGTGCCTTCATCGAGCAGCATTTCAATGCGTTCACGGGCGGTGAGTTTGCCTTTTTTATGCTGGGCGTCGATGCGTTTTTGGCCGCCTCCCAGGCGGGCCAGTTCGCGCTTTTTGTCGAGAAGTTCAATGATGTCGTGCATGGTGTGGTATCTCTGAGGTCAGTAACATTGACAGGAAGCAAACAATTTGATAGCAACCAGCCCTTATTTTGTCTGGGCTGCGAGCATATTCCGCGCTGCAGTCGAAGCAGCCATCCGGCCCTCTAGCACCTCGTGGGTCAGCTTGGGCAACAGAGTTTGTACATCCGGATGCTGTCGGAAAGCTTGCTTGAGCCCCGCATCGATACGTTCCCACATCCAGGCCAGCGCCTGGTTCTGGCGGCGGGTGACCTGTTTGCCGCTGCTGACTTGCAATTTTTTGAACTCCAGCACCTTGGCCCAGAACGCGTCCACACCCAGACCTTGCAGAGCGCTGAGCTGGATCACCTGCGGGTGCCAGACCAATTCGTTGTGGTGGGCGTTGTCCGGGTTGCCATGCAGGCCCAGCAAACGCAGGCTGGAGGTGATCTGCGCCTGCGCCCGGGTGGCAGCAATGGCATCCAGATCGGCCTTGTTGATGACCACCAGGTCGGCGATTTCCATCACGCCTTTTTTGATCGCCTGCAAATCGTCGCCCGCATTGGGCAACTGCATCAGCACAAACATGTCGGTCATGTTGGCCACCGTGGTCTCGCTTTGACCGACACCCACGGTTTCCACAATCACCACGTCGTAACCCGCTGCCTCACACACCAGCATGGCCTCGCGGGTTTTCTCGGCCACACCACCGAGCGTGCCACTGCTAGGGCTGGGGCGGATGTAAGCGCGCTCATGGACCGACAAATGTTCCATGCGCGTCTTGTCACCCAGGATGGAGCCACCCGAGACACTGCTGCTGGGGTCGACCGCCAGTACCGCCACCCGGTGCCCCTGGCCAATCAGGTGCAGGCCCAGCGCCTCAATAAACGTGGATTTGCCGACACCCGGCACGCCGCTGATGCCGAGCCGAAAGGCCCGCCCGGTGTGTGGTAGCAGCGCCGTCAGCAGCTCATCGGCCTGCTGACGATGGTCGGCCCGGGTGGATTCGAGCAGGGTGATGGCCTTGGCCATGGCACGGCGCTGAACCGGGGCAGAACCATGAAGAATCGCTTCAAACATACTCAAACTGACACTCCCTAAGACTGGGACCAACGGTAATCCAGGTCAAAGTCAGACTCCCCCACCTGGACGAAGCCTTGGCGCAGGTAAAAACGGTTGGCATCACTGTGTTTCAGGGCCGACAAGCGGATGTCACAAGCCTGCGCCACAGCCTGGGCTTTGGCCCAAGCCATCACCCAAGCACCCACACCCTGCCCCTGCCAGGCGGGGCGAAGGTACAAATGGTCCAGGTGCAAGGCGGGTGGCCCGGCGGCAGGGTCCGGGCGCAAGGTGACAAAACCGATACGCTCACCATCGCACATGATGTGTTGCATGAACTCGGGTTTGAACCCGGCCATCAGACGTTCGCGTGCCCGAGCTGGGTCGAAGCGCCCGAGACGCTCCAGGCTGTCGCGCAAAGCCTCCACGCGAATCGCCAGCATGGCCTCGAAGTCTCCCCAGACAACGGGAGCAAACGACAGCACGGCAATACTCAGGCTGGCAGGGACTTCTTGATCTGTTCCAGCACGTCCTTGGCGCTCACCGGGATGGGTGTACCCGGGCCGTAAATGCCCTTGACACCCGCTGCGTACAACATGTCGTAGTCCTGGTGCGGAATCACCCCACCCACAAACACCACGATGTCGTCGCCGCCCTGCTTCTTCAACTCGGCCATGATGGCCGGCACCAGGGTCTTGTGCCCGGCGGCCAGGGTCGACACACCCACGGCGTGCACGTCGTTTTCAATCGCCTGGCGCGCGCACTCTTCGGGGGTCTGGAACAGCGGCCCAATGTCCACGTCATACCCGAGGTCGGCAAACGCGGTCGAGACCACCTTGGCGCCACGGTCGTGGCCATCCTGGCCCAGCTTGGCGATCATCACGCGCGGGCGGCGGCCTTGGGCAGTGGCGAAATCGGCGATTTCACCCTTGAGTTTGTCCCAACCTTCGGCACTGTCGTAAGCGGCTGCGTACACACCGGTCACCTTTTGGGTATCGGCGCGATGGCGACCGAATGTTTTTTCCATGGCGGCGCTGACTTCACCCACGGTGGCACGTGCCCGCATCGCCTGGATTGTCAGGTCGAGCAGGTTGCCGGTGCCGCTGGCCGCTGCACTTTCGAGAGCAGCTAGCGCTTGTTGTACCAGGGCTGGATCGCGTTTTTGCTTGATGTCGTTGAGGCGGGCGATTTGGGAGTCACGCACCGCAACGTTATCGATGTCGCGCGCTTCAATCGCGTCTTCGGTCTTGAGCTTGTACTTGTTAACCCCCACGATCACGTCTTTGCCCGAGTCGATACACGCCTGTTTTTGCGCTGCGGCGGCTTCAATCTTGAGCTTGGCCCAGCCGGAATCCACGGCCTTGGTCATGCCACCCATGGCTTCGACTTCCTCGATGATGGCCCAGGCGGCGTCCGCCATGTCCTGGGTGAGCTTTTCCATCATGTAGCTGCCAGCCCAGGGGTCGATCACGCTGGTGATGTGGGTTTCTTCCTGGATGATCAGTTGGGTGTTGCGGGCGATGCGTGCGCTGAACTCGGTGGGCAAGGCAATCGCCTCGTCAAAGGAGTTGGTGTGCAGCGACTGGGTGCCGCCAAACACCGCGGCCATGGCCTCGATGGTGGTGCGCACCACATTGTTGTAGGGGTCCTGCTCGGTCAGGCTCCAGCCACTGGTCTGGCTGTGGGTGCGCAGCATGAGCGACTTGGGCTTCTTGGCGTTGAAGCCTTTCATGATACGGCACCACAACAGACGCGCGGCACGCATCTTGGCCACTTCCAGGTAGAAGTTCATGCCCACCGCCCAGAAGAAACTCAGGCGCCCGGCAAAGTCGTCCACATCCATGCCCTTGGCAATCGCGGTCTTGACATATTCCTTGCCGTCTGCCAGCGTGAAGGCCAGTTCCAGCGCCTGGTTGGCACCGGCTTCCTGCATGTGGTAACCGCTGATCGAGATCGAGTTGAACTTGGGCATGTTCTTGGCCGTGTACTCGATGATGTCGCCAATGATCTTCATCGACGGCTCAGGCGGGTAGATGTAGGTGTTGCGCACCATGAACTCTTTCAGAATGTCGTTCTGGATCGTTCCGGAGAGTTTGTCCTGGGTCACACCTTGTTCTTCTGCGGCCACCACATAACCAGCCAGCACCGGCAACACAGCGCCATTCATGGTCATGGACACACTGATCTTGTCCAGCGGAATCTGGTCAAACAGGATCTTCATGTCCTCGACCGAATCGATCGCCACACCAGCCTTGCCAACGTCGCCGGTCACGCGCGGGTGGTCCGAGTCGTAACCGCGGTGGGTGGCCAAGTCAAACGCCACGGAGACACCCTGGCCACCGGCGGCAAGCGCCTTGCGGTAGAACGCATTGGACTCTTCGGCGGTAGAGAAACCGGCGTACTGGCGGATGGTCCAGGGACGCACTGCGTACATGGTGGCCTGTGGACCACGCAGGTAGGGCTCAAAACCCGGCAGGGTGTTGGTGTAAGGCAGGGCTTGTGTGTCTTCGGCGGTGTACAGCGGCTTGACCGTGATGCCATCGGGTGTCAGCCAATTGAGGGCATCCACATCACCATTGGGAGCCGACTTGGCGGCGGCTTTGGCCCAAGCCTGCATATCAGCGGCTTGAAATTCAGGGTATTTTTGTGTCATGAGTCATGGCTCCAGTCGGCGATTCAAACAGTACACCTGCACTGCCCAACGTACAGTGACGAGGTTTGCTAAAAAGCCCCTTGAGTTTACGTTATTTATAATTATTGATACAAAAAAATCCACCCAGCTTACAATTTCCACATGACTGCAAACGCTTTGGCCCCCCGTGCACTCTACGAAGAGGTAGCGGAACTCCTGCGCCAGCGTATTTTTGAACACGATCTCAAACCTGGCAGCTGGATCGACGAATTGAAGATCGCTGAAGCCTATGGCATCAGCCGCACGCCTTTGCGCGAGGCACTCAAGGTGCTGGCTGCCGAAGGTCTGGTGACTATGAAGGTACGCCGTGGCGCCTATGTGACAGAAGTCTCAGAGAATGATCTGGAAGATGTTTACCACTTGCTGGGTCTGCTGGAATCAGACGCAGCAGCGGCCGTGGCCAGCAAAGCCAGCGATGAACAAATGCAAAGGTTGCAGACGCTTCACGAAACGCTGGAACAATCGGTGCAACCTGAACACGTCAACCGCGAGCAGTTCTTTGTGATCAATGAACAGTTCCATATGCTGATGCTGGAAATTGCCAACAACCGCTGGCGCAACCAGGTGGTGTCCGACTTGCGCAAGGTGATGAAGTTACACCGCCACGACTCCCTGTTGAAGTCCGGCCGGGTGGAGGCCTCGTTGCAAGAGCACCGTGGCCTGATGGCCGCCTTGCTGGCACGTGATCCCGCTTTGAGCCAGCAGCGTATGCTGGATCACTTCAAAAACGGCCTGAAAGCCGCTAGCTGATACTGTGGGATGTTGGGGGCAACTGCGTTGATGGCCTGCCCGGAGGGGATCGAACCCCCGACCCACAGCTTAGAAGGCTGTTGCTCTATCCAACTGAGCTACGGGCAGAGATCACGAGAGATGAATGGTCGGGGCGAAAGGATTCGAACCTTCGACCCTCTGGTCCCAAACCAGATGCGCTACCAGGCTGCGCTACGCCCCGACCTCGCCATTGTAATGGCTCGAGAGCGGCTTTTTGCCCAAAACCCGGTCAGTTACCTCCTTGACCCAGACTTTTTTGTCGATGAACTGATGTGTTTGACACCCAGGGCATCCCAATCCGACACCGCATGAGTGAAAACGCACTGAGCTTGGCATGGCTGGAACCGGGTGACGCCTTCCCGCCCGTCCACCACGCCTGGGGGCATAACTCGGACGCTCCCGGCTTGTTGTGTGCCGGTGGTGATTTGTCCGTGGACAGCTTGGTACGTGCTTATCGGACTGGCATTTTTCCGTGGTTCAGCCCGGGGCAACCCATTTTGTGGTGGAGCCCTGACCCCAGAATGGTGCTCAAGCCCGCCGCATTTCGTCTACACACATCTCTGAAAAAACAGCTCAAGAAATTTGCCAATTCACCCCATTGCGAGATCCGGGTGGATAGCGCCTTTGAAACCGTCATCCAAGCATGTGCAGACAGCGGGCGTGGTGGGCAATCTGGGACCTGGATCGTGCCAACCATGGTGCAAGCCTATGTGGCACTACATCGGGCGGGTCTGGCACACAGCGTGGAAACCTGGGTACACGGCGAACTGGTTGGAGGTTTGTACTTTGTGGCGATCGGGCGTGCCGTGTTTGGCGAGTCCATGTTTCACCGGGTGACCGATGCCTCCAAAATTGCCCTGGCTGCGCTGGTCGCGCTGTGTCGCCATGGCGGTGTGCATCAGATAGATTGCCAACAAAATACGCAGCACCTGGCCTCCTTCGGCGCGGCGGAAACACCCCGGGCGACTTTTGTGCAGGCTGTCACTGAGACCTTGCAGCAACCTGCGCCCGATTGGCGGTTCTCGCCCCTATACTGGAATTGTCTTCTGACCCCTGCGGCTGCCAACACGTGACCCATTCCCAGCGATTTGTCTCAGACATTCAGTACTACTCGACTGCGGTTTACCCCTGCAGTTATATGGAAGGCCGTCTGGCCAGATCCCAGGTGGCCGCGCCCAGTGAAGCCATCGACGCTGCAAAATACGATGTGTTGATCCAAGCTGGTTTCCGGCGCAGTGGCTCTTTTGTGTACCGACCACAGTGTGACAACTGCAAGGCTTGTTTGTCCATCCGCTTGCCTGTTTCAGATTTCAAGCCTAACCGAAGCCAGAAACGGGCCTGGGCGAAACACCAGACACTGACGTGCACGGTGATGAAACCCACTTTTTTGCCTGACCATTACGCCTTGTACAAGCGTTACCAAAAATCCCGACATCCGGGGGGTGGCATGGACATTGATGATGAAGCGCAGTACACCGATTTTCTTGTGCGCTCCAATGTCCGGTCCTGGATGGTGGAGTTCCGCGAAACCGTTCCAGGGCAGTCTGCGACAGAGCTCAAGATGGTGTCCATCATTGACCAGTTGAAAGACGGGCTGTCGGCGGTCTACACCTTCTACTCGCCCGAGCCGGGGCAAAACTATGGCACGTTCAATGTGCTTTGGCAGATTCAGCAGGCAAGGTCTTTGGGTTTGAACTACCTCTATCTGGGCTACTGGATCGAAGGCTGCCAGAAAATGAACTACAAATCCTGTTTCAAACCCTATGAACTGATGCAAAACGGGCTCTGGTTGCCCGCGCATCCTGAAATTTCATAGGATAAAATGTTCTGTTCATTTGTAGGAAGTCTCATGCAAAAAACAGACTCGGGGATACCCTCCGTACCCACCGTGCAAGTCATTGAGAGAATGTTCACATTGATTGACATTCTGGCGTCCCGGGAAGACGCGATGTCCCTCAAGGAAATCAGCGAAAAAGCTGGTCTACACGCCTCAACGGCGCACCGCATCCTCAATGATCTGGCCACCGGACGTTTTGTAGACCGGCCACAAGCGGGCAATTACCGCTTGGGCATGCGTCTGCTGGAACTCGGCAACCTGGTCAAAAATCGGCTCAATGTGCGTGATGCCGCCCTGGAGCCGATGCGGGAATTGCATCGCGTCACCCAGCAAACGATCAACTTAAGCATGCGACAGGGTGATGAAATTGTGTATGTGGAGCGGGCCTACAGCGAACGCTCAGGCATGCAGGTGATCCGCGCCATTGGCGGCAGAGCGCCCCTACACCTGACCTCGGTGGGCAAACTTTTTCTGGCGTCGGACGAGCCACAGAGAATTCGGGCGTATGCCACCCGCACTGGTTTGAGTGGCCACACCAAAAACAGCTTAACCCAACTGCCTGCACTTGAAAAAGAGCTGGCCAAGGTCCGTCGCGACAACTACGCAACTGACAACGAAGAACTTGAGTTAGGTGTGCGCTGTATGGCTGCCGGGATCTTCGATGACCAGAGAAAATTGCTCGCCGGCCTGTCCATTTCGGCACCTGCCGGGAGAATGGACGAAGCGTGGCTACCCAAACTGATGGCCACCGCCGCAGAGATATCCAGAAACCTGGGCTATCACTCGACCTGAGTTAGCCTCCGACGACGGGCACAGCCGCTTTGGCGGAGACCCGCCGTTCACCCGATTCAAGCCAATGCCGCACACGTTCAGCATCACCGAGACGGCTGAGCTTGCCTGCTGAGTCCAAAAACACCATGATGAGTTTGCGCCCCGCCACACTGGCTTGCATCACGAGACAGCGACCGGCCTCAGAGATATAACCCGTCTTTTGCAGTCCAATATCCCAAGTGGGGTTCTTCACCAGTCGGTTGGTGTTGTTGTACTGCAGAGTGCGCCGACCCACATCCACCTCAAAACCGGGTGACGTGGTCAACTCCCGAAGCAAGGGGTGCTGGTGTGCCATGTCTACCAGTTTGACCAAATCATGGGCACTGGATCGGTTGCTGCTGGACAGGCCGGTGGGTTCAACATAAACAGTGTCAGTCATCCCCAAAGCCCGCGCCTTGGCATTCATATGCGCCACAAACGTGGCCAAGCCGCCGGGTGACGTTCTTGCCAAGGCATGTGCAGCACGGTTTTCACTGGACATCAAAGCCAGGTGCAGCAACTCACCTCGCGTCAAGACACTGCCCACTTGCAGGCGAGAGCTGCTGTGTTTTTCGGTATCCACATCTTCTGAGGTGATGGCAATGGATTCATCCATCGGCAAATGTGCCTCACTGATCAGCAAGCCAGTCATGAGTTTGGTCAAAGAGGCAATCGGCAACACAGCCTTATCGTTCTTGCTGTAAAGAATTTCATTGGTCTGCTGGTCAACCACCAAGGCCACGCTGGATTTCAGATTGAGTTGATCTGACGCGGAATGCAAACCGGCGATTTGACCGAAGGATGCCCGATCAACCACCGCCAGTGGCTTGGCTTGCACCCGCTTCCTGGCGATAACCACAGCCACACGCCGCTTGCTCTGCGCAACAACTTTTTTGGAGTTGCCCGCCTTCGCCTTGGCCACATGTGCTTTACTGACATGTGCTTTGGTTGCGTTGGCCTTGTTGGTTGCAGCGTGTGAGAGAGACAGCGGTGCCAATGCAAAAGCAACACAAAGGCCGATCAGGCAGACCAATCTCCGTGTTTTTCTGCCCAATAAACGCTGCTGATAAATTGTCATGACCTTGGCTCCTCACCGCGCTAAACCGAAGGCCGCAGTTTAATCTGAAAAATCTCGCAGTGACAAGTACTTGCGAGACTTTCTTAAACCAATGTACGGTACCTAACCTTGCGCGGCGACCCGTTCGGCCTGACTGCTCAATTTGTTCAAGGCACTCAGGTAAGCTTTGGCCGATGCCACCACGATGTCCGGGTCCGCACCCACCCCATTGACCACACGGCCACTGTTTTGCAAACGCACGGTCACCTCGCCCTGACTCTCCGTGGAACCACTGATGGCATTGACCGAATACAGCACCATGTCCGCACCACTCTTGACATGGGTTTCAATGGCTTTGAGTGATGCGTCCACTGGGCCATTGCCATCCGACTCACCTGTCACCTCTTTGCCATCCACCGTCATCACCACCTTGGCATGTGGCCTCTCGCCAGTTTCACTGTGCTGCACCAGAGACACAAAGCCGTAGCGGTCATGGCTTTGCGCCACATTTTCCTCACTGACCAGGGCCAGGATGTCTTCGTCAAAAATCTCGCTCTTGCGATCGGCCAGATCCTTGAACTTGATGAACGCGTTGTTGATCTCCGCTTCACTGTCCATCGTGACACCCAGTTCCTGCAGGCGCAACTTGAACGCATTGCGACCACTCAACTTGCCCATAACAATCTTGTTAGCGCTCCAGCCCACGTCTTCAGCTCGCATGATTTCGTAGGTATCCCGCGCTTTCAGAACTCCATCCTGATGGATGCCCGATGCATGGGCAAAAGCATTGGCGCCCACCACAGCCTTGTTGGGCTGGACCACAAAACCGGTGGTCTGGCTGACCAGGCGGCTGGCCGCAACGATGTGTTTGGTATCAATGCCCAGATCCAGACCAAAATAGTCCTTGCGGGTTTTGACCGCCATGACGATCTCTTCGAGTGAACAGTTGCCGGCACGTTCACCGAGGCCGTTGATGGTGCACTCGACCTGGCGGGCGCCACCGATCTTGACCCCAGCCAGGGAGTTGGCAACCGCCATGCCGAGATCGTTATGACAATGCACCGACCAGACCGCCTTGTCACTGTTGGGAATACGTTCGCGCAGATCCTTGATGAAGTTGCCATACAGCTCCGGTATGGCGTAACCCACCGTATCAGGCACATTGATGGTGGTAGCACCTTCGTTGATCACAGCCTCAAAAACACGACACAAAAAATCAGGGTCTGACCGGTACGCATCCTCTGCACTGAACTCAATGTCGGCTATCAGGTTGCGGGCAAAACGAACCGCCAGTTTGGATTGTTCAAACACCTGGTCCGGCGTCATGCGCAACTTCTTTTCCATGTGCAGTGGACTGGTGGCAAGAAACAGGTGCAAACGACCGGAGTTGGCCGGTTTCAGAGCCTCTGCGGCCCGTGCGATATCACGGTCACTGGCGCGTGCCAACGAGCACACGGTGGAGTCCTTGATGACTTCGGCAATCGCCTTGATACATTCAAAGTCACCATTGGAACTGGCGGCAAAACCGGCTTCAATCACGTCCACCTTCAGGCGTTCCAATTGACGTGCAATGCGCAGCTTCTCGTCACGGGTCATGGAAGCGCCTGGAGACTGCTCGCCATCGCGCAAGGTTGTGTCAAAAATCACTAACTTATCTGCCATGTTGTCACTCCTAAGTTCTCAATGAATTCGCAACTTCAATGTGTTCAAGCCAACAAAAAAGCCCGTTGCGAATGGCATACGGGCTTTTCAGGGTTGATGCAATCAAGCGCTAACAACTCCACCCGTCAGGTGACCGTAGTAGAGCCAGAGATAGCTTGTGCATGGAAACAATGTACCACAGGCCAACAGACCATCCAGCAGAAAGAGTGTCTCTGCAAAGGAGTCTAGTGGTGCAAACCACGCTCTTCAGGTTCTTGGGTTGAGGTGCTGATAACGCTGGTCGGGATACCTTTGGTCTTGCGCCAAAAGTAGATGACATAACCACTCAAGCCGTAAACCACAAAAATACCAAACAACACGGTAGGTGGATCGATATTGATGAGCGCAATCGCAATGGCAATCAGCACAATCACCACAAAGGGCACACTACGTTTCATGCGCACATCCTTGAAACTGTAAAACGGCACGTTGGTCACCATGGTCAAACCGGCATACAGCGATACCGCAAACATAGGCCATGCCAGGCTGCTGCCAGAAACCCCCAGATCGGTCGCCACCCAAATCAAGCCAGCCACCAAGGCAGCTGCTGCCGGTGACGGCAAGCCCTGAAAGTAACGCTTGTCAACCACAGCGGTATTCACATTAAAACGGGCCAAACGCAAGGCGGCGCAGGCGCAATACACAAAAGCTGCCAGCCAACCCCAGCGCCCCAGCCCTTTGAGCGCCCAGACATAACTGATCAACGCCGGAGCCGCACCAAAAGACACCATGTCTGACAAGGAGTCCATTTGCTCACCAAAAGCACTTTGGGTGTTGGTCATGCGGGCCACCCGACCATCGAGGCTGTCCAGAATCATGGCGCAAAACACACCGATAGCAGCCAAGTCAAAACGCCCGTTGATGGCCATCACAATGGCATAGAAGCCACCAAATAACGCGGCCAGCGTGAACAGATTGGGCAAAACGTAAATACCCTTGCGACGCTTTTTGGGCGGCACGTCGAGTTCGGCAAAGTCAGAGGTAGTCACATCATCCATTCAAGCGGCCTTTTGAGGGAGTCCATAATAACAAAAGGCCACCAAGGTGGCCTTTTGACAGGTCGGCTTACGCCCTTAATTGCGGGACTGATCCACCAACTTGTTTTTGGCAATCCAGGGCATCATGGCACGCAATTGTGCACCCACCACTTCGATCTGGTGATCGGCGGTGTTGCGGCGACGTGCGGTCATGCTGGGGTAGCCGGTGCGGCCTTCCAGAATGAACATCTTGGCGTAGTCACCATTCTGGATGCGCTTCAAAGCGTTGCGCATGGCTTCACGGCTCTGGGCATTGATGACTTCGGGACCGGTCACGTACTCGCCGTATTCGGCATTGTTCGAGATCGAGTAGTTCATGTTGGCGATGCCGCCTTCATAAATCAGATCAACGATCAGTTTCAGTTCATGCAAGCACTCGAAATAAGCCATTTCGGGGGCGTAACCGGCTTCGACCAGGGTCTCATAACCCATCTTGATCAATTCCACAGCGCCACCACACAACACGGCCTGTTCGCCGAACAGATCGGTTTCGGTTTCTTCTTTGAAGTTGGTCTCGATGATGCCAGCCTTGCCACCACCATTGGCCATGGCATAAGACAGGGCCAAGTCACGGGCCTTGCCGCTCTTGTCCTGGTGCACAGCGATCAGGTGGGGCACGCCGCCGCCCTGGGTGTAGGTGTTGCGCACAGTGTGGCCAGGCGCCTTAGGCGCAACCATCCAGACATCCAGATCAGCACGAGGCACAACTTGGTTGTAGTGCACATTGAAACCGTGGGCAAACACCAGCGACGCACCAACCTTGATGTTGGGAGCCACATTGTTGGTGTAGACCTCGGCGATTTGCTCATCAGGCAACAGGATCATGACCACATCAGCAATCTTGACCGCGTCATTCACTTCCATGACGTTCAGGCCAGCCTTGCCAACCTTGTCCCAAGAAGCACCACCCTTACGCAGACCAACCACGACCTTCACGCCGCTGTCGTTCAAATTCTGGGCGTGGGCATGACCTTGGCTGCCGTAGCCAATGATGGCAACGGTTTTGCCCTTGATCAGGCTCAGATCACAATCTTTGTCGTAAAAAACTTTCATCTATCTCTCCGTTGTAAAAAATTCAAACTCGCAAAATCCGCTCACCGCGACCAATGCCACTCGCGCCAGTGCGCACGGTTTCCAAAATCGCACCACTTTCAATGGCACTCAGAAATGCATCGTTTTTGGACTGATCACCCGTCAGTTCAATGGTGTAACTTTTTTCGGTCACATCAATGATACGACCCCGGAAAATGTCGGCCATACGCTTCATCTCCTCACGCTCCTTGCCCACAGCGCGCACCTTGACCATCATCAACTCGCGCTCCGTGTAAGCCCCCTCGGTCAGGTCAACCACCTTGACCACTTCAATCAAGCGGTTCAGATGTTTGGTGATTTGTTCAATCACCTCTTCGGAACCCGCCGTCTGAATGGTCATGCGCGACAGGCTGGGGTCTTCTGTCGGCGCCACCGTGAGGGATTCGATGTTATAGCCGCGGGCAGAAAACAGCCCAACCACGCGGGACAAGGCCCCGGCTTCGTTTTCCAGCAAAACTGCAATGATATGTTTCATGTGAATGACTCCTCTTTTCGCCAACGCGACAGCTTGCACTGTCGCCGCCCTCATCCACACACGGTAATGCGCGGACCTGGCGAGCAATAGATTTGTTCAGGTTGGGTTGAAATTAAAGATCTTCGGAGCCCATCAGCATCTCGGTGATGCCGTGGCCTGCGCGCACCATCGGGAACACGTTTTCGGTCGGATCGGTGCGGAAATCCATGAACACCGTGCGGTCCTTGAGCTTGCGGGCCTCGCGTAATGCGGGCTCCACGTCTTCGGCGCGCTCAATCAGCATACCAACGTGGCCATAGGCCTCCGCCAGCTTGACAAAATTGGGCAAGGCGTCCATGTAGCTGTGGCTGTAGCGACCGGAGTATTCGATCTCCTGCCACTGGCGCACCATACCCAGATAACGGTTGTTCAGCGAGCAGATCTTGATCGGTGTGTTGTATTGCAGGCAGGTCGAGAGTTCCTGAATACACATCTGCACCGAACCTTCACCGGTGATGCAGAACACCTCGCTCTCAGGCTTGGCCAATTTGATGCCCATGGCGTAGGGAATACCGACACCCATGGTGCCCAGGCCACCTGAGTTGATCCAGCGCCGGGGCTCGTCAAAGCGGTAATACTGCGCAGCCCACATTTGGTGCTGCCCCACATCCGAGGTGATGTAGGTGTCGGCATCCTTGGTCATGTTCCACAGGGTTTCCACCACATACTGCGGTTTGATCACACCGTTGCTGCCACGGTCGTACTTGAGGCATTCGCGTTTACGCCAGCCATCAATCGTGTCCCACCAGGCACCCAGGGCGTGGGCGTCGGGCTTGAGGGTGCTTTCCTTGATCATGGCGATCAGCTCGGTCAACACCTCTTTCACGTCACCCACAATCGGGATGTCCACACGCACCCGTTTGGAGATGCTCGACGGGTCAATGTCCACGTGGATGATCTTGCGCTCGTTTTGCGCAAAATGTTTGGGGTTGCCAATCACCCGGTCATCGAACCGCGCACCCACGGCGAGCAGCACGTCGCAGTTCTGCATCGCGCTGTTGGCCTCGAGTGTGCCATGCATGCCCAGCATGCCCAGGAACTTGCGGTCACTCGCCGGGTAAGCACCCAAGCCCATCAGCGTATGGGTCACCGGGTAACCCAGCATGTCCACCAACTGGCGCAGTTCGTTGGAGGCATTACTCAGCAACACACCGCCACCGGTGTAGATGTAAGGCCGCTTGGCCGTCAGCAACAGTTGCAAGGCCTTGCGGATCTGGCCGCCATGGCCTTTGCGCACTGGGTTGTAGGAGCGCATCTCCACCTTGTCGGGATACCCGTGGTAAGGCACCTTCTTGAAGGACACGTCTTTCGGGATGTCCACCACCACCGGGCCGGGACGGCCGCTGCGTGCAATGTGGAAAGCCTTTTTCAGGGTCATCGCCAGATCACGCGCGTCTTTCACCAGGAAGTTGTGTTTGACCACCGGGCGGGTGATGCCTACCGTGTCGCACTCCTGGAAGGCATCCATGCCAATCGCCGCTGTGGGCACCTGGCCGCTGATGATCACCATCGGGATGCTGTCCATGTAGGCGGTGGCAATGCCGGTAACCGCGTTGGTGGCACCCGGGCCGGAGGTCACCAACGCCACACCCACATCGCCAGTCGCACGGGCATAACCATCGGCGGCATGCACTGCAGCTTGTTCGTGGCGAACCAGGATGTGCTGGACAGTGTCCTGCTTGAATACCGCGTCATAAATGTGCAGTACCGCGCCACCGGGGTAACCCCAGATGTACTTGACGTTTTCGGCCTGCAGTGCCTTGATCAGAATTTCTGCGCCACGAAGCTCTTGCACACCCGAGTCATGGGCAGCTTTGCTGGAGGTTGCGGCTGATGAGTTTGACACCGAAGTGGTTTCGGCTTTTGATATTTCCATGATGAACCTTTGTGAATTTCTCTGACGAAAAACCTTGGGTGCTTCTTTGCAAACACTTGTGGCGTTGCATCGAAACTTAAGACCAAAGCCACAAGCGTTATGAATAATTCGCCAGACTTTGATCCGTTTGCTTTAATTTGCAATGCGGATTATGGCACCGCGCCGATCAATAAGCCGAAAGCTCAGCAAAATCAAGTAAAGTCATCGGCTTGCGGAACACCTTCCGCGTCTAGTCCGCCTACGCCAGCCATGTCTTTGCCATCCCCCCAATCCCCTGAATCAGCCCCCCTCTGCACCCCCAGCCTGCGCCGACGCATGGCGTGCTGGCTGTATGAGGGCATGTTGCTGTTTGGTGTGGTGTTTATTGCCGGTTATCTGTTCAGCGCCCTGAGCCAGACCAAAAACGCGATGGACAACCGCCATGCATTGCAGGCCTTCATTTTTGTGGTGTTTGGCATCTACTTTGGCTGGTTGTGGTCCAAAGGGCAGACCCTGGCCATGAAAACCTGGCACATCCGTGTGGTCGATCGGATGGGCCAGCCCTTGACGCAGGGCCGCGCTTTGATTCGCTACCTGTGCTGCTGGTTGTGGGTGCTGCCGCCGCTGCTGGTGGCCTGGATGTTTGATCTGCCTGGCACTGAGGCCACGGTGATCACGCTGGGCTGGGTGGCGGTGTGGGCCATTCTGAGCCGCTTTCACCCGCGCCAGCAGTTCTGGCACGATGCGCTGGCAGGCACCCAGTTGGTGACCGCCCTGCCCCGCAAAAAATAAGGCGGGGCCTGCCCAGACAAACGCGTCAGATCGCGGACTGGTCCAGTTCACCGGTGCGGATACGCACCACCCGCTCCACCGGGGTGATGAAAATCTTGCCATCACCAATCTTGCCGGTGTGGGCGGCCTTGACGATGGCATCCACACAACGCTCCACGTCCTGGCTGTTCACCACCACCTCGATCTTCACCTTGGGCAAAAAGTCGACCACATACTCCGCCCCACGGTACAGCTCGGTGTGGCCTTTTTGACGGCCAAAACCTTTCACTTCGGTCACGGTCAGGCCGGTCACGCCACATTCGGCCAAACCTTCACGCACCTCTTCGAGTTTGAAGGGTTTGATGATGGCGGTAATTTGTTTCATGGATGTCCTCGTTGATGGTTAGATACGCAAGTTCCTGGTGCAACCGGCCGGGCGTCGGCGGCTGACATGCACCTTGATTGTGCATGAGAGCTGCTCTCTCAGGCCCGAAAGCGGTTGGTGATGGGGTAACGCCAGTCTTTGCCAAAACTGCGGTGGGTCACCCGGATGCCCACCGGCGACTGGCGCCGTTTGTACTCGTTGATCTTGATCAGGCGGGTGACCCGCTCCACATCGGCACGCTCGAACCCGGCGGCAATGATCTCTTCAATGCTCTGGTCGTTTTCCATGTAACGCTCCAGGATCGCGTCCAGCACCTCATAAGGCGGCAAGCTGTCCTGGTCGGTCTGATCCGGGCGCAACTCGGCACTCGGCGGGCGGATGATGATGCGCTCGGGGATCGGTTCAGCACCTGTGCCATACGGGTCATGCGCATTGCGCCAGCGCGCCAGACGGAACACCGTGGTTTTGGCCAAATCCTTGATCACCGCAAAACCACCGGCCATGTCGCCGTACAGGGTGCAGTAACCGGTGGCCATCTCGCTCTTGTTGCCAGTGGTCAACACGATGCTGCCAAACTTGTTGCTCAAAGCCATCAGCAGCGTGCCGCGGATGCGGGCCTGGATGTTTTCTTCGGTGGTGTCTTCTGCCAGCCCCTTGAACTCACCCGCCAGCGTCGCCTTGAAGGCCTCGAACTCGGGCACGATCGACAGCTCGTCGTAACGCACACCCAGGCGCTTGGCCATCTCACGTGCGTCGATCCAGCTGATGTCGGCGGTATAGGGCGAGGGCATCATCAGCGCACGCACCCGGTCCTTGCCCAGCGCGTCCACCGCAATCGCCAGCACCAGCGCCGAGTCGATGCCGCCCGACAAGCCCAGCAACACCGACGGAAAGCCGTTTTTGGTGATGTAGTCACGCACACCCAGCACCAGCGCGTCCCACAGGTCTTCGTCGGGGGTCCGGTCGGGTGCGATGCTTGATATGATATTCATAGCTGTCTGCCCTTTATCTATAAGGGCCAGAAGGCTATTTTCTACAAAACTCGGGGCACGCCCGGCCAATGAGCCGTCGGCGTTCAGGATGAACGAGTGGCCCTCAAACACCACCTCGTCCTGCCCACCAACCAGGTGGGCGTAGACCAGCGGCAGACCACACTCCAGCGCACGTTGACGCATCATCAACTCGCGCTCCTGCCCTTTGCCCACATGGAACGGTGAGGCGTTGATCACCGCCAGCAGCTCGGCACCGGCATCACGCGTCTGGCGTGCAGGCTCGGCAAACCAGGCGTCTTCACAAATCAGCAGGCCCACCTTGACGGTGTGGCCCACCTCCCCGGCCTCAAACACACACACGTCCTGCCCAGGCGAGAAATAACGGCGCTCGTCAAACACCTGGTAATTGGGCAACTGGCGCTTGGCGTAACTCGCCACCACCTGCCCCTCGCGCAGCACACTGGCGGTGTTAAAACGCTGCTGCACCGCCACCGACTTGGTGCGGCTGTCGCCCCCTGTGGGGTGGCCCACCACCACAGAGAGGTCTTTCAACGGGGCCAACGCCGCAGCCACGGCTTTCACGGCATCATCACAGGCAGCAATAAAAGCGGCGCGCAAAAACAGGTCTTCGGCGGCATAACCACAAATCGAGAGTTCGGGTGTCAGCACCAGGCGGGCACCATCTTGGTAGGCCTGTTGGGCGGCCTGGATGATTTTTTGCGAATTACCGGCCAGATCACCCACCACCAGGTTGAGTTGGGCAATGCAGAGTTTGAGCGTCATGGAAAGCTTGGTGCAATGAAGGAAAAAAGAACAGATGTCCGAGTCAAATGATTATGTCATCCGGGTGCTGGATTCACCTCTGGAGGTGGACGCCCAGGCCTGGGATGGGCTGCTATTCGCCCAGAGCCAGCCCACCCCCTTCATGCGCCACGCTTTCTTGAGCGCCCTGCACAGCACCGGCTGCGCCACCACGGCCACCGGCTGGACACCGCGCTTCTTTCTGCTGGAGCGCCAGGGCCAGTTGCACGCCGCCTGCGCGATCTACATCAAGTCCCACTCGCAGGGTGAGTTTGTGTTTGACTGGGGCTGGGCGCGCGCCTACCACCAGCATGGTTTGTCCTACCACCCGAAAGCGGTGTGTGCCGTGCCCTTCATCCCGGTGCCCGGTAGCCGCTTACTGGCACACACGCCAGAAGACCGCCTGGCATTGGTCCATGCGGTGCTGGACTGGTGCTCCGCCGAGCAACTCACCGGCTTGCACGCGCTGTTTGCCAGCGACGAGGATGTGACGGCACTCAGCCAGGCCGGCCTGTTGCTGCGCCACACCATCCAGTTTCACTGGTCCAACAGCCAACCCGGCTACACCAGCTTCGACGCATTTTTGACCAGCCTGTCACAAGAAAAACGCAAGAAGATCCGCCAGGAGCGGCGCAAGGTGATGGAGGCTGGTGTGACTTTTCGGGTGCTGGAAGGCGCGGCCATCACGCCGACCGACTGGGACTTTTTCTACCACTGCTACGAGCGCACCTACCTGGAGCACGGCAACCCGCCCTACTTCAACCGCGCCTTCTACCGCCACATGGCGAGCGACATGCCCGAGGATTGGGTGCTGTTCATCGCTGAGCGTGATGGGCGGCCCATTGCTGCAAGTTTGCTAGCTATCAACGCAAGCAGCATCAGGGCTAAAGGCCAAAATAGCTCAGAACTCTCCACAGATCAGGAAGTCACTGTCGCGACTGGCACCACACGCCCGACCGAGCGTGTGGCTTATGGCCGTTACTGGGGCGCTCTGGAGCGCGTGGATTGCCTGCATTTTGAGGCGTGCTACTACCAGCCGCTGCAATGGTGCATCGAACACGGCTACCAGCGTTTTGAAGGCGGCGCCCAGGGCGAACACAAACTCGCCCGAGCCCTGCTGCCCGTCACCACCACCAGCGCCCACTGGCTGGCGCACCCGCAGTTTTTTGCGGCGGTGGACAACTTCCTGACGCAGGAGCGCGAAGGCATTGGCGAGTACGTCGATGAGCTGGTGCGGCACAGCCCGTTCAAGGCGGGTGCGGCTGGCTGAAGTGTTGAGATTATTGGGGTGTTGGGTGGCGGAAGGTGAGGCAGCTATAGGTGATAAGCGGTCAGATACAGCGCTTCATATCGCTCGTTCAACGTTTGACGTCAGTGGCAGCCGCAACGGCGAAGCTGCGAAGGGTACCCAAAAGCGCAGCTTGTGGGTGGTCCCTTTCGACGGAAGGTTTGGTTTCTACCGCTTCTTGGTAGGCGGCTTTTGTGCGAGTGCAGACCCTGCGGCAGCCTTCGAGGCTGCGCTCGTGCGGCCATCGCGAAGAACTTTGGATGCCGCTGTCGCTGCAGGAGCAGAGGTAACTCTCTTTGGAACTACTTGTGCTAAAGAACTGGCCGCAGCCGATTTTGATGATGCTCCTGTTGATGGGCTCTTCAAAACGGCCGAGGCTTTTTGCGCTGTTGGCTGACTAGTCACCTTTACAGGTGCAGTGTTTTTAGCTGCTGCTGATTGAGAGCGCGCCGCAAAACTACCTTTTGAGACTGTGCCCCCCGTAGATTTTGCCGTCGCACTCTGAATGCGAGCAGATGCCTTTGGTGACATCGGCGTACTTCCTTTTCCATTCCCTTTAGTTACCACAACAACCTCCTTTTTAGTTAATGATGCAAATGAGCTCAGACCGGATCAGCGAAACCTAACATTGGAGTTCAGCGGCTGCTGAAAACAGTCCGCTGCAATGACGAGTCAGAGCGCATTCTTGGTTGTACTAGCTTCTTCTTTGTCTTGGCGCGACTTCATCTCCGCAATGCTTTCTTTGAAGCGTTGACGACGCTCCGCGATTGGGCCAAGGCTCGCAGTGTGAGGAACGAAAGCAAGCGCTCGGAAGAAAAAGTAGGTTGCGATTAAGTAACCCACCGCCGCAAAAATATCTAGCAAGGGAGAAACCGCCCACGAAAGGACGGTAACAACCAGACCTTTGAGAACATAGTGCATAGCACCATACAGGCAGAAGAAGCGCGCCTGCGCGCCAACTTCGCCGGAAGTCTCGTGCGCGGCCAAAGCAAACCAATTCGCGGTCTTCTTATCGCTGCCCAGGCGAGCAGCAAATTTGCGGACGCCTCGCTGGCCGATTTCGAGGATTGCCCAAAATAATGCGGAGCCCAATGCTCCTTGCACGATTACCGGCCAATCGGTGATGGTCTTCACAATGTCCATGATGTGACTATTGATGCGCTCTAACTCAATATATGGAGACAGAAGCCTGTCTCCCTAAAACGGCAATCGTCGCCCAAAAATCGCCGAGCGACTCCGTAACAAACCCGCTTGCAATAAGGCTTGCGGCCGATTTCTTGTATAAACAGACAGCCATAACAACTCCAGACAAACCAGTAAACCGGTTCCCAAGTCAACCCAGCTTGTGGATCAATAACGCAAGCAAACACCTTGCTTTCACTGTAGCCGCAGTACAGAAGAGGCTTGGTTGTCTTGGATCAATAACTTCACCCGTTTTCATGGCTTGAGGCATCCGCGCGACATGAGGCAAATCGACATTGAATCGTTTTTGACTTTTCTGGCCATCACCCCTGTCATCTTCTCGTAGGTTATTCATGAGAGGATCAGCCCGAGCGCACACCGCGTCTGGCACCAAGATTGCTTGTTCAACGCGGTATGAACGCACCCATTGCCGCGCCCGATCGCTGCCCGATTCCTCAGCCAACTTGAGATCCACGCATGTCCATCCACGCCGCGCTGAACCACGTTACCCACTACTCGTATGACCGGCTGGTCGCCCTGGGGCCGCAGGTGGTCCGCCTGCGCCCTGCCCCGCATTGCCGCAGCAAGATCATCTCGTACTCGCTCAAGATCGAGCCCGAAGGCCATTTCATCAACTGGCAGCAGGACCCGTTTGCCAACTACCAGGCGCGCCTGGTGTTCCCCGAGAAAACGCGGGAGTTCAAGGTCACCGTCGACGTGGTTCTGGACATGGCGGTCTACAACCCGTTTGACTTTTTCCTGGAGCCTGAGGCCGAAGAGTTTCCGTTCAACTACGCGGCCGACCTCAAGCAGGAGCTTGCCCCGTACCTGACCGCCGACCCGGTGACGCCGCTGGTGCAGGCCTACCTGGACAAAATCGACCGCACCAAACGCCGCAGTGTGTTGTTCCTGGTGGACCTGAACCAGTCGGTGCACCGCGCCATCAACTACACCATCCGTATGGAGCCGGGGGTGCAAACGCCTGAGGAAACCCTCACGCTGGGTTCGGGCTCGTGCCGCGACTCGGCTTGGCTGATGGTGCAGCTGCTGCGCAACTGTGGTCTGGCGGCGCGTTTTGTCTCGGGTTACCTGATCCAGCTCAAACCCGATGTCAAGTCACTCGACGGCCCCAGCGGCACCGAGGTTGACTTCACCGATTTACACGCCTGGTGTGAGGTGTACCTGCCTGGCGCAGGCTGGGTCGGCTTGGATGCCACTTCCGGACTGCTGGCCGGTGAAGGCCATATTCCGCTGGCTTGCACACCCCAGCCGTCCGGTGCCGCACCCATCGAAGGTGGCGTGGACGAGTCCGAGGTGGAATTTGCCCACCACATGCAGGTGACGCGTATTTACGAGTCGCCCCGTGTCACCAAACCCTATACCGAAGCCCAGTGGGACAACATCATGGCCCTGGGCCACGCGGTGGATGCCGACCTGCAAACCAACGATGTGCGGCTGACCATGGGCGGTGAGCCCACCTTTGTGGCGGTCAACGACCGTGATGCACCGGAATGGAATACCGACGCGCTGGGCCCGACCAAACGCGGCTTCGCCACCGAATTGGTGCACAAGTTGCGCAAGGAATACGGTGAAGGCGGCTTTTTGCACTACGGCCAGGGCAAGTGGTACCCCGGTGAACAACTGCCACGCTGGGCCTTGAACATCTACTGGCGCGCCGATGGCCAGCCGGTTTGGGCTAACCCGGCGCTGTTTGCGGATGAGAGGGTGCCCACCCACTACACCAGCCAGGACGCACAACGCTTCACCCACACGCTGGCGACCAAACTGGGCGTCACCGACAAGTTTGCCCAGACCGCGTATGAGGACAGCTGGTACTACCTGTGGCGCGAACGCCGCCTGCCGGTCAATGTGGACCCATTCAATTCCAAGTTGGACGACGAGATGGAACGTGCCCGCCTACGCCGTGTGTTCACCCAAAAACTCGACACGCCAGTGGGTTATGTGCTGCCGATCAAGGTGGCGGGTTATGACGACACCTATGGCGCCGCCTGGACCACCGGCCCCTGGTTCCTGCGTGATGAACGCATGTACCTGATGCCGGGCGACTCCCCCATGGGCCTGCGCCTGCCGCTGGATTCCCTGCCCTGGGTCAGCGAGGCTGACTTCCCCTACCTGATCGAGCAAGACCCGTCCACCTTGCGTGGTGAGTTGCCGCTGCATGCCAGCGTGGCTGGGCGTTACGCCAATGCGGCGTCTGACACTGCCAGCGCGCGCAGCAGCGTGAGCCCGGGTGTATCCGATGTGCCCAGCGGCCACGCCCCCGGCAAGGCCGGTCTGGCACTCGGTGCGGCGCGCCGTGCCGCCGCCGCCGTGGCTTCGGCCATGACCGGCAACACCAGCGCGGCTGCCGCTTATCTGGCCGGCACCGGCCCGCAGTCGGAGGCCAGCCGACTGATGCAAAGCCCCACCGGCCCGGCCAGCAGCACCGCCAGCCACGCGCAAAGCAACTTCCAGCCTGAGCCCGCCAACTTTGCCCGCGTGCCGGATCGTCAGGAATCCGCCCACTGGATCACCCGCACCGCGCTGTGTGTGGAGGTACGCGACCCGCGCCGTGCCAATGGCCCCAAAGCCGAGGCAGTGGGCACGGCCTCCGGTGTGCTCTACATCTTCATGCCGCCGCTGGAGCGGCTGGAACACTACCTGGACCTGCTCGCCGCCGTGGAAGCCACTGCAGAAGAACTGGGCGTGCAGATCGTCATCGAAGGTTACCCACCGCCGCGTGACCCGCGTCTGAAATTGCTCAGCGTCACCCCCGACCCCGGTGTGATCGAGGTCAACATCCACCCGGCCAACAACTGGAAGGAGCTGGTCTACAACACCGAGTTCCTGTACCAGGCAGCGTTTGAGTCACGCCTGAGCGCAGAAAAGTTCATGACCGATGGCCGCCACACCGGCACCGGTGGTGGCAACCACTTTGTGATGGGTGGCGCCACACCGGCCGACAGCCCGTTCCTGCGCAAACCCGAGTTGCTGGCCAGCCTGCTGCTGTATTGGCACAACCACCCATCGCTCAGCTACCTGTTCAGCGGCATGTTTGTTGGCCCCACCAGCCAGGCACCGCGTGTGGACGAGGCGCGCAACGACCAGCTCTACGAGCTGGAAATTGCCATCGAACAAATCTATAAAAACCGCGAGATCCACGGCCAGTCCATGCCACCCTGGCTGATTGACCGCACGCTGCGCAACATCCTGATCGACGCCACCGGCAACACCCACCGCAGCGAAATCTCGATCGACAAGATGTACTCGCCCGACTCGGCCACTGGCCGCCTGGGCCTGTTGGAGCTGCGTGCGTTCGAGATGCCGCCGCACCCGCACATGAGCAGTGTGCAGCAGCTGCTGTTGCGCGCCCTGATCGCCCGCTTCTGGAAAACACCGTACAAGGCCCCGGCCACGCGCTGGGGCACCGAATTGCACGACCGCTTTATGTTGCCCAAATTCATTGAGATGGATTTCCTGGACGTGATGAGCGAAATGCGTGCGGCCGGTTACGCCTTTGACGACAGCTGGTTTGCGCCGCATGTGGAGTTCCGCTTCCCGCTGATTGGCTCGATCTGCACCGCAGGCATCCAGCTCACGCTGCGCAACGCGCTGGAGCCCTGGCATGTGATGGGTGAAGAAGGTGCACCGGGCGGCACCGCACGTTATGTGGACTCCTCACTGGAACGCATCGAGGTGCGGGTCACCGGCCTCAACGAGAGCCGGTATGTGGTCACCTGCAATGGCCGCGCGATGGCCTTGCAGCCCACCGGTGTTCAGGGTGAGTATGTGGGCGGTGTGCGCTACAAAGCCTGGAACCCACCCAGCAGCCTGCACCCCAGCATTGGTGTTCACGCACCGCTGGTGTTTGACGTGATCGACACCTGGATGAAACGCTCGTTGGGCGGTTGCCAATACCATGTGGCGCACCCAGGTGGCCTGAGTTACCAAAGCCTGCCGGTCAACGCCAACGAGGCCGAGAGCCGCCGCCTGTCACGCTTCACCGCCATGGGCCACACGCCGGGGGTTGTGAATGTGCCACCCGCCACCATCAACCAGCCCGGCAGCCGCGAGTTTCCGTTCACGCTGGATTTACGCCGGGGATAAACGGCCAACACATCCACGGATGTGCTGGTGCCTTGGGTAGGCCATGTGGGCCAAAGCGGCAGGCCTCATACGCGCTGCGCTTTGCGAAATCGGCCCACCGCTTTGGCCCACATGGCCTGAGACGCCTGTGGCGCTCGATGCCTTTGAGGACGCCTTTGGCGTCCGGCTATTGGATGCAAGCGAACTTGTGACGCACGTCGCAGTGGGTGGGGTGCTGGGGACCACCGATTTCGCAAAGCGCAGCGCGTATGAGGTGGGCCCCAATACCCCGCCCACTGCCACCCACAGCCTGCGATTCCACAGGTAAACATTTCTTTTTCGATAGCTATCAGCCCTTGATCTATAAGGGCTAGAGGCTATTTTTTTGCAAAACCGGAAAACGTCAGCCAAACCACCCACTGACCAGCTAACATGCCCCGCTGAGCAGCACCCTGCAAGCCTCTGCCACCCCGTTGCACAACCGACTCAGACAGGAGCATGAACCGTGATCTCGCGCCCTCTCGACCCCGGTGAAGCGTTTTTCTTCCTGTCTGACCAGCTCTCGTGCATGAACTTTGTGGTGCTGGCCGAGCGCAGCGGCACGCTGGCACCTGCGGCGATCCACCGCGCACTCGACACGGTGCAACAGGAACACGCGCTGCTGCAAACCCACATCAGCTGGACCGAGGCCAACGGCCTGCGTTTTGAACCCGCCCCCGGCAAAAAGATTGACCTGGTGTGCCACACGGTCACAGGCCAACACTGGCAGCGCCTGATTGAGCAAGAACTCTCCCACACGTTCCCGCCAGACAGCGCACCGCTGATGCGCTGCCACTACATCGCTCTGCCTGCCACCAAGACCTGTGTGCTGGCGCTGACCTTTCACCACTCGGTGGCCGATGGCCGTTCTGGCACCGCCATCCTGCGTCGCCTGCTGAGCCTGATAGCCCAGGAAGCCGCGCCGACCACTGGCACCAGCCCCACCCACCTGCCACCGATGGCCGAGCTGATGCCCAAACCCTACCGCTGGGCCGAGCAGCCCGACGCCGCCAAACAATTGCGCAACACCCTGGTGGCCGACTACCGCCGCCACGGCCTGCTGCCAAGCATCCCCTGGCTGGCTGCAGACGCCAAGCACCGCGAGCCCCGGCTGATGCGTGTGTTGCTCGATACCGCCACCACCTCCCGCCTGATTCAACAGGCACACGCCCAAGGCTGCACCGTGCATGGCGCCTTGTGTGCCGCCCAGCTGCTGGCGCAATGGCAGCTGCAACCCACGGCCGAGCCGGTGGCGTCTTTTCTGTGCTGCCCGGTGGACCTGCGCCCGCACCTGGAGGGCACACCTGCCACCTCACCCACGGGCTTTTTCACCTCTCTGATTTCAGGCAGCTTTTTGACCGGCCCGGACACCGAGACCTGGGCCCTGGCGCGCGAGATCGTGGCCCAGACTCGCAAACAAATCGCGCGGGGTGAAGGCCACCTGCTCTACCACCTGTACGGGCTGGACGACTCGCCCCTGCCGCCGCAGGCGCTGGAGGGTTTTCGCAAAAAAACCATGGCGTCACTTCCTAACACCATGGTCAGCAACATCGGGGGGGTCGAACCTGTGGCAGATGACCCGGCGGTGCAGGCGATCTCGTTTGCGCTGTGCCCGATGCCGTACCAGACGCTGTTCACCGCCGCCAGTTGTTACCAGGGCCAGCTGATCCTGAACATTGGCTATGACGCAGCGCGCATCACAAGCGACACCGCGCAGGCACTGGCCACCGGGCTACAAAACAGACTGGTATTGATGGCTCAAAACCCGTCTTAGCCCTTATTTAACAAGGCGATACAGCTATCTTTTTTAAGACTCACCCCGGCTCACGCTGTCGCCGTCGTTGGGGCGCAGGGTCCAGAACAACAGGGACGAGAGCAAGGTCAAGCCACCCAGGGTGAGAAACGCGTGGTGGATGGCGCTGGTCACCGCTGGGGCATTGGTCTGGGGCAGGCCCGCCAGGTAAAAACCGGTCACCAGCGAACCACAGGCCAGGCCAAAACTCAAGGACATCTGCTGCAAGGTGCTGGCCAGCGTGCTGGCCATGGCGGTGTCCTTGTCATCAATGTCGGCATAGGCCATGGTGTTCATGCTGGAAAACTGCAAGGAATTGAACAGCCCCATCATCAGGCCCAGCAGCACAATCAAAGCGATGGGTGTGCCCACCCCCACCAGGCTGTAGCAGGCAATGGTGCAGCCCACCAGCACGGTGTTCACAATCAGCACCTGACGGTAACCAAAACGCCGCAGCATCCAGGCGGCAAGCATCTTCATACCCATGGCCGCTGCAGCGGCGGGCATCATCAGCAGACCCGACTGCCAGGCCGGCAGGCCCAAGCCCACCTGGTACAACAGCGGCAACAAAAACGGCATGCCGCCCACACCCAGCCGGGTCACAAAACCACCCAGCACCGACACCCGAAAGGTGCGTACCAACAGCAAGGACAGGCGCAGCAGCGGGTGTGGCCAGCCCAGCGCGTGCCAAACGTAGGCGGCCAGCAGGCTCAGGGACAGCAACAACACCCCCAGCGCCTCGGTGGTGCTCAGGGTGTGTTCACCAAACACCTCCAGCAGCCACGACAACAGCGCCACACCGCTGCCAAACAGCAGCAGCCCCCGCACATCGAGCGGGGTGCGGGTGTCACTGCGGTAGTCGGGCATGTAACGGTGGCCAAACCACAGCGCGGCCAGCCCCACCGGCACATTGACAAAAAAGATGTCGCGCCAACTCAGCCAGTGCACGATCAGCCCTCCCACCGTGGGGCCCAGCAAAGGCCCCAGCAGCGCGGGGATGATGACAAAGTTCATCGCCCGAAGCAGCTCCCCCTTGGGAAAGGTGCGCACAACGGCCATGCGCCCGACCGGCATCATCATCGCGGCCGCAATGCCTTGCGGCACCCGCGCGGCCACCAGCATCGGCGCATTGACCGCCAGGCCACAGGCCACCGACGACAAAATGAACAGCATCAAAGCCGACATGAACACCCGGCGGCTGCCATAACGCTCGGCCAGCCAACCACTCACCGGGATACTCACCGCCAGACTCAGGATGTAACTGGTCACCACCGCCTTGAGGCTCAGCGGTGTCACGCCCAGGCTGACCGCCATGGCGGGAATGCCGGTGTTGACGATGGTGGCGTCGAGCTGCTCCATGAACAGCGCGGTGGCTACCACCCAGGGCAGGTAACGTTTGGTGGTGGCCTGCGCCACGCCCGGCTCTGGCACACCGGTGCTCATGGCTCACACCGGTAAAAACCGGGGCGCAACAGCCTCAGCAAGCCCGCTGACCCGCGGTGTTTTGCAAAGCCTCACGCACCGCCTGGATCACCGGCGCCCAACCGCCTTCCTGTGGCTGGCGAAACAGTTGCAAGGCGCCGGGGTACCAGGGGGAGTCGCTGCGTTGCTCCAGCCAGCGCCAATCGGTCATGAAGGCGGGCAACAGCACCCAGCAGGGTTTGCCCAGCGCACCGGCCAGATGCGCCACCGCGGTGTCCACACTGATCACCAGGTCCAGCTGCGCAATGATGGCGGCGGTGTCGGCGAAATTGCCCAGCTCTGGGGCCAGGTTGATCAGCGGCTGCGCCAGCTGCAACCGGCGCACCTCTTGTTCACCCTGGCCTTTTTGCAGGCTGAAAAACTGCACGCCGGGCACCTCCCACAAGGGTGCCAGTGTCTGCAGACCCGGCAGCGAGCGCTGGCTGTCGTTGCCAAAAGCCGGGTTACCCTGCCAGACCAGCCCCACCCGCAAGGCAGGTGGCAAATTCAGGCGTTTGACCTGCTGGCTCCAGCGCTCGGCTTTGGCGGGCGGCACCGCCAGATAAGGCAGCTTGGCAGGAATGGTGTCGAGCTGGGTGCCCACATAGTGCGGCAGGCTCATCACCGGCACCCAATAGTCCCAGTCGCTGGCCGACACATCGTCGTTGAAACCAAATACCTCACCCACCCCGTCCAGCGTCTGCAGCAGCTCTTTGAGCTCGGGGTGGCACAACATGTCGACATGGTCGGCGCCCAGGCGCCGCAGTTCTGCAACATACCGGCAAAACTGGATCATGTCGCCAAAACCAGCCTCGTACACCACCAGCACCGCACGGTTGGCCAGCGACTGGCCTTTCCAGCGGCGGCAGCGCAGGCGCATCTCAATCGGCTGGTACCAGTCGCGGAATTCCAGGTGGAACCAGCCCTCGGTGTAACGGCCTTTGCGCAGCAGCAGGCAGGCCAGGTTGAAATGGGCGCTGGCATGTTGCGGGTCAAGCTGCAGCGCGGTGTGCAAGCATTTTTCGGCCTCTTCGTCGCGGTGGTTCTGGGCCAACAAGGCACCCAGGTTGCACCAGGTGCCTGGCAAAGACGGGTCCACATCAAGTGCCCGGCGGTAAGCGGCCTCGGCGGCATGGAAGAACTTGAGCTCGGCCAGCAAGGCGCCAAAGTTCAGGTGGATACGGGCGTTGTCGGGCTGCAGCTCAATGGCCAGCTCGTAGTGGCGCACCGCCTCACTCATGCTGCCACGCCGATCCAGCAGCCAGGCCAGGTTGGCATGGGCTTCAGCCAGCCCGGGGGCCAGGTCCAGCGCGTTCATCAGAAGCGCCTCGGCGGCGTCATATTGGTCAGACCTGAGGGCGGTGCTGCTTTGTGCAAACAACTCTTCAGCCTGTTCTAGCGATGTGTTCATGATGGTGCGTATAACCCTTCAGTTCATCCAACGGCAAGCCAAGTCTGGGGCTCGACTGTTGTCGACGTGCAGTAGCTATTTTCCATCATTTCTGTAGGGTTAAAGCCAATGGACCACCGTCACACAGGCCATCTGACAGCATCAACAGCTGGTAGCTGCCTGTGGTTTCCTGCAACACCGTGAGCGCCTCGGGTTTGATTTCGGCATCACACCAGCGCAGTTTGACCGCCCCCAGGTCCAGCCGGGCCAGCAGCCGGGGCTGCACCAAAGCCTGGCTGGCCTTGCCATCCCAGTGAAAAATGGCCCAGCCGACGGCCTCGCTGTCGCCATCATCGTCAGGGCCGGCCAGCACCAAAACACCGTCAGACACCGCCACCATGTCGCGAATGCCACGGTGAGCCCCCAGGGCCAGCCGGGTCACCTGTGGCCGGGCATCACCCCCCTCAAACAGCGCCTTGGCGTCCACCGCCAAGGTGAAAGCGGCACCATGGATCACCGGCCCGCGAAAACCAAACATCAATCGCCCATCCCGCACCGCCAAACCTTCGATGTTGATTCCCTGCTGGCCGCTCAGGCCAGGCGCCTTGGGCGGTGGCTCGGTGCCCAGGCATTTGCGCTCACCCACATACGCCGCCAACTCGGGCTGAGCCTGCATCAGCGACCAGAGCCGACTGCTCTGCACCAGGCTGGTGTGCATCGCGCGGCCCGTGGCCGGGTCCAGCCGCAGGCGCAGCACAAAACGGCTGCCGGGGTTGCTGGCACAGTCAGCACGTTTGGCCGAGTGAGAACCGGTGATGTACACGTCCTGGCCATCGGTGGCGGCTGCTTCGGCATCCAGCTCACCTTGTAAACCGGTCAAGGACAGAACCTGCGGGTCGGGCACCAGAGCACGCTCTGTCAAGGTGGCAAAACCGGCCTGCGTGCCCTCGTCAAAAGCCACCAGGCAAACCCGCTGCTGGCTGGCATTCACGGTGCAGGCGATGCCACTGGCCGACTGCCGCGTTTTCTGCAGTTTTTTGGCCTTGACGTCAAAGGCAAAACCGTCGCCACTGTCTAGGATTGGGCCGCTGGGCGCCACCACAGGCGCCTGCGCCGGAGATGGGGTCTGGGCTAGCGTCAAACCACAACACACCAGCAGCGACATGCCCACAGCTACGGCAACGTGATGTACACAGGATCGGTTCCGTTTCATGTTTTGGCCTCCATGTTCAAACCACCACTGCGCAGGATTTTCGCCGCCACCGCCTGGCGCAGCACACCGGCCTGTGGCACCACCAAGGTCAGCTGGCTTTTGGCACGCGTGATGCCGGTGTAGAGCAGCTCACGGGTCAACACCGGGGTCATACGCTCGGGCAGCACAAGTGCCACCTGGTCAAACTCGGAGCCCTGCGACTTGTGCACCGTCATGGCCAGCACCGTCTCGATCGCGTCCAGGCGGCTGGGCAGCACCCAGCGTACACCCATCACCCCGTCCGGGCCAGCAGCCGCAAAAGCCACGCGCAGGCCACGGGTGCTGGGCAGGCACAGGCCCACGTCGCCGTTCATGAGGCCCAGGTTGTAGTCGTTGCGTGTCACCATCACCGGGCGGCCCGGATACCAACCCTCCAGCGGGAAAGCCAGCGCACGCGCCAGGCTGCGGTTGAGCGCCAGCACACCGGCCGGGCCCTCGCGCAGCGCACACAAGACCTGAAAACGCCCCAGCGCCTTGAGCAGCAGCAAGGCTTGTTCATCGTCACACACCTTTGATTCGGCTTGCAGCGCCAACAGGCTGGCCAGCGTGGGCTGCCAGGCGGCCAGGACCAGCGCCGCCAGACCGGCATCACTGCCAGAAGCGGGTTGCAGCCGGGTCACACTCGTCTCTTGTGTGTTGGACCAGCGCGGCGTGGCCTCCCACAACGCCGCCACGGCCTGTCTGTCGCCCGCATTGACGGCGCTGGCCCACTGGCCAATCAAGCTGTTGGCCGCAAAACGATGGCTGTGGCGCAGCATCACCGTCTGTTGCGCCAGTACCGAGCCCGCGCCAGCCCAGAGACGCACATCCTGGCCGGTGTGGCGCTGCAACCATTGCACCGTCTCTGCGCTGTAGCCACCGGCCTGGGCACCCGCACAGAGCTGGCCCATCACCGCACCAGCCTCGACCGAGGCCAGCTGGTCCTTGTCACCGAGCAGGATCAGGCTGGCGCTCAAGGGCACGGCGGCAATCAGCCGCGCCATGAGTTCCTGGTCAATCATCGAGGCCTCGTCCACCACCACCACATCCAGCGCCAGCTGCGGTGCGGCGCTGGCCAGCACGGCAGCGCGCACCTGCAACAGCTTGTGCAGGGTCTGCGCCTGGGTCGGGATGTGGGCCTGCATGGCCAGCGGCAGGCGCTGGATCGCCTGGGAAATCGACTCACCCAGGCGCGCCGCCGCCTTGCCGGTGGGCGCCGCCAGCGCGATGCGTAAGGGCCGACTGGCCTGCGACTGCAGCAGCGCCAACAGCCGCACCACGGTGGTAGTTTTGCCGGTGCCCGGGCCTCCTGTGATCAGCGTGAATCGGCCTCGTGCCGCCAAGGCGCAGGCGACCTTTTGCCAGTCTGGTGCCACGCTGGTCTCGGCGCTGGCCGTTGGCGGTCGGTCAAACAGGCTGTCGAGCGCCTGCGCCAGCCCATCAGGCACCACACAAGGCTGGGCCAGCCGCGCCAGGATCGAGGCACGAATGGCTTGTTCGGCCAACCAGTTGCGTCGCAAATAGAGGCGCTCACCATCGAGCACCAGTGGGCTAGCCTCGCCCTGACACCAGGGCAGGCTGCTCGCCGCATCGGCCAGATCAGGCGGCAGAATTGTTTGCCAGCGGGCTTCCCAGCCCAGGGCCAACACGCCGTTCTGGCGCAACAGGTCCAAGTCCAGGCAAGCATGGCCACGACCAAACTGGTGGCTGGTCAGCGCGGCCAGCCAGATGTGGCGCACATCCTCACTGGGTTGGGCCTGTTGCAGGTAACGCGCAAAAGCGAGGTCAAGCGCAGTGAGCGGCAGCTCGGGCTCGTTCATTGAGCCGTCTGGCATCCCGAAAGGGCTGGATGCTGGAGCTTGGGAAAGACAAGAGGTTTGCATCCCTCAGAGGATAACTTTTGAACCGGCCCTTACTCGGCCAATCTTTCAGTCTTTGGCGAATTACCCGCCAAACTCGATCAGCTGCGTTTTCGTCGGATTTCCCCCCAGCCCAAGCCTGCGCTTGGCTTCACGGCGCAAGCACTGGCACCGAGCATTCATATTTGGCCAGAGCCTGCTAACACCCAGTTACAGTGCACCCCTCAATAAGGGAACCAACTGCCCCAAAAAAAGCAAAAAGTTTGATGCCCCATGCCCCAATCCCTCACCACCCCCAGCACCAGCGAACTGGTGATCAAAAAGAGCCGTTTCATCGGATGCGTGCAGCCCGTTGCGGATCGGGCAGCGGCGCAGCAGGTGGTGGCTGCGCTGCGTTCAGAGCACCCGGCGGCGTCGCATGTGTGCTGGGCGCTGCTGGCGGGCGGGCACTCGGCGGCGGTGGACGATGGCGAGCCCAGCGGCACGGCCGGGCGGCCCATGCTGGAAGTCTTGCGCCACCAGGATCTGGACGGCGTGCTGGCCACGGTGGTGCGCTACTACGGCGGCGTGAACCTGGGTGCCGGTGGCCTGGTGCGCGCCTACACCGATTGCGTTGCCCAGGCGTTGCTGGGCGCTGAAAAAGCCCCCATCGTGCGCCTGCTCACCCTGCGCTGCGCCCTGCCCTATGCGCTGGAAGGTTTGGCCCGCCGTGAGTTGCAAGCCGCAGGTGGCACGCTGGGCCAGGTGCAGCACACCGCGCAGGTGGAAATGACCTTCACCCTGCCCGAGCCTGCGGCGGCCCCGCTGGTCGCCAAGCTCAACGAGGCAAGCCATGGGCAGATGCGTTGGCTGGGGTTGGACGAAGCGGCTGAGGGACTGTGGTGACATGAACTCAAAACGCCTGAAGCACCTGCCTTTTGCCGATCACCGCACCATGTCCCCTCACAGCGAATCAATCCTGCCGATCTAGCAACGGTGATCGCGAAAACACCTCATCCAGCGCCTCAATCAAAGCCACAGGCGGGCTCACATGCAGCAGGCCGCAGCCCGGCTGGTCGATGCCGCGCAGGAACAGGTACAGGGCGCCGCCCAGGTGCTGGGCGGGGTTGTAGTCGGGCAGGCGGCTTTTGAGCAGCCGGTGCAGCGCCAGCAGGTACAGCGCGGCTTGCACGTCGTAGCGGTGGTTCAGCATGGCCTGCTGCAAGGCCTCGGGCAGGTAGGCCGTCAGGCGGTTGGACTTGTAGTCGAGCACGTAGTAGCGCCCCTGGTGCAGCAGCACCAGGTCCATGAAGCCGGTCAACATGCCTTGTAACTGGCGGTGTTGCAAGGCTGGTCGGGGCTGGCCGGGCCAGATCTGGCGCGTAATCAAGGCATCCAGCTCCTCACTGGCCAGGTGGTGCACCGGCAGACTAAAGCCCATCTCGGGCCACATGTCCTGTACCTGGATGTCACTTAAATTGATAGCTGTCTGCCCTTGATTCATAAGGGATAGAGTCAGATTTGACTTCACAATCAAACGCACCCAGTCGTCCAGCAGTGCGCTGTGTGTGGGGCTCAGGTGGTGGCGCTGGCTTAAGCGTGCCAGCAGGGTTTGCCATGGCTGAGTCAGCTGGGACGGGTAAGCGTCTGTGGCCTTGGCAGCAGGCCAGTCGTGCACCGCCTGCCACTCCAGCAGGTCGTGCAACAAGGTGCCGTAACGGCTGCCCGCCGGGAAGTCGTTGAAGCGGGGAACCTCACTCAGCAAGTCGACCCCTGTTGGGTTCGCGATGCCTTGGTCCTCGTCGAGCAGCAAACTGTCTGTCTGGGCGTCCAGCAGGCGTTCATCACGTTCGCTGGGCAGCATGGCAGACGCGCCGTGCGCCAAGTCGCGGGTGAGTGCGCTGAAACTGGCAGTCCACCAGCGGTTGTAGATCAGGCGCTGCGGTACCCGTGCGCTCTGGGGTGTTTTGACCTCCAGCACCGGCTGGTAAACGGCGTCATCGGGTTCGGGCGCGGTCAGCACCGCAATGTCAGCGCTCGCCCAGGCTTGCAATTTGTCCCACAGGTCGTCCGGCGCGCTGCGGCCCAGCAGGCAAGAGACCGCACTTTTGACCTGGGGCGATTTGCCATCCACGTCCCCTTTGACCTGGGCCACGCCGAGCCAGAGCGCCTGTTTGGCACGCGTGAGCGCCACATACAGCAGGCGGATGTCTTCACTGAGGCGCTCAGCATCATCGCGGCCACTGTCCTTGTCTTCGGCGCGGTAGAGCGAGATGAAGGGCAAAAACACCAGCGGGTACTCCAGCCCTTTGGATTTGTGCAGCGTCACCACCTGCACCAGGTTGGCGTCGCTCTCCAGCCGCAGTTGCGCGGCCTCACCACTGGCTTGCGGGCGGCGCAGCTGCTCTTCCAGGTAACGGATCAAAGCACCCTCCCCTTGCACCTGCAGGCTGGCCGCTTGCAACAGCTCACCCAGATGTAACAGGTTGGTCAGCGCACGTTCACCCTGCGCCGGGTCTTGTAACAGGCGTTGGGCCAGACCCTGGTCGTGCAACAAGCGGTACAACATCGGCAAAAAGCCCTGGCTGCGCCAGACACGTTGCCATTGCAGAAACTGCTCCACCAGGGCGTCCCAGGCCGCCTCATCAGCCAGCAGCGCGTCCAGTTGCGCCCAGCCCAGCGACCAGGTGGGGGTGGCCAAGGCGGCACGCACCAGCCGGTTGGAACCCGGACTGGCCACCGCACGTAACAAGCGCCACAAGTCCTTGGCCTGCTGGCTGTCAAACACACTGTTGCGCTCGGACAGGTACACACTGCGCACACCACGCTGCGTCAGCGCCTGGCGAATCGCGTCGGCCTCGCTCCAGTTGCGCACCAACACGGCCATGTCACCACTCTGCGCGGCGCCACCTTGCAACAGCGCCACCATCTGGCTGGCAAACACCGCTGCCATCTGGCTCAGAAAATCGTCCTTGGTCGGGGTTTTGGCAAAAGGCAGGTGCCAAACCGTCATTGCCACCTGCGGTTGGCCTGACACCTGGAGCGGCTGGATGTGGGGGTTGCGGGCGTCCACCTTCACAAAAGGTACGCTGCCGAAGGGCTGCTGCGCTTGGCAAAACACCCGGTTCACCGCGGCCACGACACCCATCGTGGAGCGGAAATTGCCCGGCAGGTTGTAGATGCCCTGGGCTTGCTCACGCGCGAGCAGGTAGGTGGCCAGGTCGGCACCGCGAAAGCTGTAGATAGCCTGTTTGGGGTCACCAATCATGATCAGGCCGGTGTCCTGTGACTTCCGTTCATCTTCAGAAGAAATCGGGCTGTAGCCCTCATCTTGATTCGGCATATCGCTATAAATTTTGCGCAAGCTGCCAAACTGCCAGGGGTCGGTGTCCTGGAACTCATCGACCAGCGCCACCGGGTACTGGGCGCGAATGGCCGCTGCCAGCCGACCGTCAGGCGCTTGCAGCGCGTGGTAGAGGTTCTGCAGCAGGTCAGAAAAGTCAAACTGCGCGGCCTGGGCTTTGGCGCGCTGGTAACTCCGTTGCACCTCTTGCGCGGCATGCTGCAGCAAATCCGTCACCACATCGGGCTCGGTGCTCAGGTGGTCGGCCAGGGTTTCCAATTTGGCAAACACCGGCCACTGGTCAGCTGCGGCCCAGCCTTTGGCCACCAGGGTACGGGTGGTGAAACGCTCCAGCGTGGTTGTGTCAATCTCGCCGCCCTGCACCCAATCGGACATCTGGGCCACCCAGCCGCCCAGCCAGTCTGGGCGGTAGTTCTTGAGCGTCTTGGCAGCAGCGACATCACTCACGGCCTGAGCAACTTCGGGCGTCCAGGCTAAACGCGCCGGGCTTTCCAGTTCCACACGGTGCTGTTGCCAAGCCGCCCAGCGCGCCAGCAACACATCGGGAGGTGTGGGCGCGGAAACACCGGTCTGCGGGGCGCGATCGGCATCACGCCACAAGGCCTTGAGTTTGTCGAGCAGCGCCTGCGGGGTGTCACCCACGGCCTTGAGTGCGGCCAGGGTCTGGGTATCCAGCGCGTAAAACCAGCGGCGCCAATAGTCTTGGGTGGCCACAAGCTGCAGGCGTTCACCGTCCTCGACCCGGTTCTGGGTGAACAGGCTGGCGCTGTCAAACGCATGGGTTTTGAGCATACGGCTGCTCCAGCCGTGGATGGTGAAAATGGCCGCGTCGTCCATCCACTGCGCCGCCATGTCGAGCCGCTGGGCGCACACCGGCCAGTGTTCGGGCGCGATGCTTGCGCGCAAATCTTGCAAAAAGCCGTCCACCTTGGTCTCATCACCGGTCAGGAAAAACCGGGCAGACAGCGCCAGCCGCTCGCGGATGCGTTCACGTAATTCGGCGGTGGCGGCTTCAGTGAAGGTCATCACCAGGATTTGTGGCGGGTACAGGCCCACACCGGGCTGGTCTGAGTCAGCGGTGTGGCCCAGCACCAGTCGCACATACAGCGCGGCCAGTGTCCAGGTTTTGCCGGTGCCCGCTGATGCCTCAATTAGCTGCAGGCCATGCAGCGGCAGGGTCAGCGGGTTGAGGGTGTGTGTCACCGGCGATGTGGTGCTGGGGATGCTGCTCATGCGGCCACCCCCGTGCTCACTTCGGCCTGGGCCAGCAGATCACCATAGAGCTGCTGCGCCCAGTGCGGCAGTGCTTCCGCCAGGTCGTCATAACTTACAAAAGCGCGCTGCAGGTAGGCTGACTCGGCGCGTTCACCGCCGCGCTGGCCGCCTTCAAAAGCGTCGCGGGTGGCCTCATGCGGGTCTTTGGTCACTTTGCCTGCGGCCAGCAGCGCCTGGTTTTGGCGCTCGGCCAGCAGGTAAGCCCAGGCGGTTTTGCAGGCGACTGGCAGCGGCTGTGCCCAGGCTTGGGTATAGGCTTGCCCCAGGTCGCCCAGTGTGGCCAAGGCCGCGTCAGACGACAGCGGGCGAAACACCACCTGGCCGTCGACCCCCAGCTGCACGCTGGTGATCTGCAACCCACTGGCACAGGCCACCAAATGCCGCAGCCACAGGCCCACCAACACATGGTGGCGCGCGGCCAGATTGGCGCCCCGACCCTGCAACACCGCGCCGGTGCGTTCGGCCAGTTGCAGACAAGGTGCCTCCCCGCCCTGCCCCTGCGACCACAGGCCGTTGAGCGTGCCGATCAGGGTCTGGCCCAAAGGCAAGCTCAGCTCAATCGGAACCGCCGCCATCACCACCGGGTAAGCCTGGAGCCAAGTGGCGCGGGACAGCAGCACGGTCTGCGCCTTGTCCATCAGCTCAGCCGCCACCCGGTTGCCAAAGCCAGCCAGCGGCAACTGGCCAGCGGCGTAGAGGCTGCGCAAGGCTAAAGCGCTGCCATCGGCTTGTAACAGCGCGGCACCAGCCTGGTACTGCTGCAGGTGGTTCAGGGCAAACGGTTCGTCTTCTTGCTCCAGCTCGTCCAGTTCGTCAAACTCCACCTGCAGCCGCTGGCGAAAAAACACCTCGACCGGCTGGCGCAGCAGGCGTTGTAAATCGGCCAGCGTCAATGCGCTGGGGACCGCACTGCCCGTTGCTGCTTCAGTCACTTCACTCTTCATAGCAATCTGCCCTTTATTTATAAGGGCTAGAGGCCGAATCTTTTCCCAATCGGCGTCAAAGGTCTCAAAGCCTGAACCCTGCTCAAAGTAGGCCTCAGAAAACGGTTGCAGCGGCTGCGCCTGCGGCACCCGTTCAGGCGACCAACTGGCATTGACCACATCGAGCAACTGAGCCACCAGCACCGAGGGCGGCCGGCTGCTGTTGTCGGCCGCGCTGTGGCCCTGCCAGCTGATGTAGAGCCGGTGGCGCGCTGAGAGCAGCGCCTCCAGAAACAGGTAACGGTCGTCCTCGCGGCGCGAGCGGTCACCGGCGCGCCAGCTGCTGGCCATCAAATCGAAATCGCGCGCGGCCTGCACACGCGGGTAGGCGCCGTCGTTCATGCCCAAGAGGCCAATCACCTTGAACGGGATGGCGCGCATCGGC
The DNA here is from genome assembly GCF_002017865.1 of Rhodoferax fermentans. Taxonomy (NCBI): domain Bacteria; kingdom Pseudomonadati; phylum Pseudomonadota; class Betaproteobacteria; order Burkholderiales; family Comamonadaceae; genus Rhodoferax; species Rhodoferax fermentans. The sequence goes on from NZ_MTJN01000002.1 coordinate 3,284,637, forward strand.
ATCAAGGTGCCAAACTGCACACCACCACCAAAAAAGCGCTGCTGCAGACCCGCCTCGGTGATGTTGGCCAGCCAGTGTTCACGCACCACCTCCAGCGGCAGGGGGGTGTCCAGCGCCGCGTCCTCACAGGCTTGTTGCCAGTCGGCCAGGGGCGTGAGCAAGCGCTCGATGGCGCGCTCGTCCGCGTCGTCAGCCGGGGCAAAAAAGCGCTCGACCAGGGCTTGCAAAAGTTGACCCCACTGCGCGGGCGTGTGTTCCAGCTGCAAGATGGGCAGCGTCTGTTCAATGGCATCCAGCCAGTCCAGCAGGCCGGCTGCCAGCGGTGCGTCCAGGCCACTCAGTGCAGGCTGCGCCAAGGTGTCGCACCAGATCGCGCCGCTGGCCGCGTCTTGCTCTGGCTGCGCCCCACTGCTGCCCAAGGCGTAACCCAGCAGCAGGCGGCGCAGGCCAAAGGCCCAGGTGTTTTGCGCCAAACCCTGTGCGCCCGCAGGCAGACCCCAGGCCAGGCGGTGATTGGCGTCCAGCCCCCAGCGCACACCGGCGGTGGCCAGCCACTGCTGCACCTGGCGCACTGCAGCTTCGTCCAGGCCAAAACGCTCACGCACTGCGGCCACCTCAAACAGGCCCAGCCAATCGGCCAGCGAAAGGCGGCTGGTGGGCAAATTCAGCAACTGCTCCAGCGCCTGCACCAGCGGGCTCAAACGGGGGGTGCTGTCGGCCACCGAATACGGGATGTAACGCGGCTGGCCGGGTGTGAAGCGGCCAAACACCGCGTGGATGTGCGGCGCAAAAGCGGCCATGTCGGGCACCATCACCATCACCTCACGCGGCTGCAAAGCGGTGTCAGCCTCCAGCCAGGCCAGCAGCTGGTCGTGCAAGACTTCGAGCTCACGCTGGGCGCTGTGGCTGGTGACAAACAGCAGCGAGCCGTCGTCCGGCTGGGCCTGAGGCTCGGTGGGTGGTGGTGTCAGGTTAAAGATGGCCGACTGCAGCTGCGCCAGTTGGGTGGCGGGTGTTTCCCTGTCAGCCGGGTCCATAAACACATCAACCCGGCTCCAGTGCGCGCGGTAAGACTCGGGCTCGTCAAAGCCGTCGAGCAAATGCAAATAGTCACGCCCCTGTTTGCCCCAGGAGGCCAGCATCGGCTGCGCGCTAGCGGCAGGCAACGCGGTGCTGTTGACCTGTTGCGGCTTGCCCAACTGCCTGCGGCGCACCTGGGCGCGCAGGGCAGCGTGGCCCTCGACCACATCACCCCAGAAATACTGACACGGGTTTTGCACCAGCAGCATCACCTGGCACACCTGCCCCAGCGCTGCCAGCGCTTGCACCGCCTGCATCGGCAGGGAAGAAATACCAAACACCATCAAGCGGCGCGGCACACCGGGCGGGCGCTGACCGCTGTTCCCGCTGCTGACCCACTGCGTCAGCGCCGCCAAAAAACGTTCGTGCACACTGGCGCGAGAGGCTTCCATCAACTCCGGCCCCACATCAGCGCGGATGTCGCGCCACAGCAGGGCCTGCCAGGTATGTTCGGGCGGCAGCGGCTGTGCCTTGTCCAACGGCCCGCGCAACTTGTCCAGGCCATCGGCCCAGTCGGCCAGCCAGTCGGCACGGTAACTTTGGTAGGCGTCCAGCACGTCGGCCAGTTGTTCGGCCAGCTGGTAGAGCTTGCGCGCCGGGTTGTCACCTGAGAGATAACGCTGCAAGGGTGCGTACACCGGGTTGGCAGAACACAGCGCGGGCAGCAGGCGCACCAGGCGCCAGAGCAGCGCGCTTTTGTCAAACGGCATGTGTTCGGGCACCGCGTCTGCCCCCAGCACAGCGCGGTACATCTGCCACAGGTAGCTGCTGGGCAGCTCCATGCGGGTGGCGGCACAAATGCCCAGGGCAGCGTCCTGGGCCAACGCCAGCTCCAGCCAATGTTTCATGCCGTTGCTTTGTAACAGGATGACCTCGGGCTCCAGGGGCGCCAGCGGGTGCGCCGCCACATAACTCACCAGCAGGTCGCGCAGGTCTTCCAGCCGGTTGCCGTGCAAGACCATGAAGCCGCGTGGGCTGCTGGGGTCGGAGGCTGGGTTGGCGGGAGGGTTCACATCAGGATTCAACATGTTGGCGATACGGTCGGGTGGCGACAACGAGTGTAGTGAGGTGGGCTGCTGGTTCACGCTCTTGGAGGCGCGAGTTTCTGTGTTTTGGAGCCTGGGTTCACGTGGGTTCATTGAACCTTTGGTTCGCGTGGCGCCAGGCGGGCGGCGGGCTTACCGTTCTCCGGCCCCCTCGCGGGAGACCGTCTAGGTTAGTTGGTCAAATGAGTGTCGCCCCTGGTGGTGGTGCGCCACCTATCTCATCACGCGAATGGGTTCTGCGACCGGCAAGCCCACCACCCGCCTTCTGTGGGTTGGGAAGCAACGCAGGGGAGCTTCAGGCTGATAGCGGAATCCCAACCAAACAAACTGAATGCCTCAGAACAGACATTTATTGCTCGGAATCCGACTTGCATACGCCGTGACGTGTGCGATGCTTAGAGATAGCTTGCTTACAACTTCACTCGAATAGTTCTTCTAATGCTGCAAGCGCTAGCACACTTAAATGACTGCGATGAACTAGTATTTCCGCTTGACTAATGCGACACCTGCCGCCGTGTCGACAGATACCTTGTCGTTTTCAATTCGAACACGACTAATACTTTCTGGCTGGACGTATTCATTGCAACTCACCCCATAGACACATTCGTCTCTGTCACTGAATTTAGCCAATGGCCGCAGTGTTATACGGTCATACAAATAAACATCCGATCCCAACTTACTTGACCTTGATGGGGTAGACCAAACAAATATGAGCCCAACGTAGCTTTTCGAACATAGTGCAGCAAAATTGTGGTATCGATCGAGAATTACGTACCTTCCGTCCAAGTTATCGAAGGAATCAGGGCTCTTAAAGTAAGTGCGCTTTTCTTCGCACGGTATAGCCGCTTCCTCAGCCAGTTTCATTTGCGTCTTATTTTTACCAATGTTTCTTGAAGCAGGTGAAATTTCAGAAGGTACAACAACGGGATTCAACGCGATCTTCAATGCGTCGTAGTAGCCCCTGGACAGACCGCTCCATTCGATTGAGTCTGATGTTGGAAAAACGTGCGTCCTATTATTTTTTGCGACTATTAATCGCAAATGTTGCTCATAGAGGGCTGTATTGCTAGCTCTATTCAGAATCCTGATGACTGCGCCTTCGGGAGTTCTCTTAACCTGCAAAGCAATATTTTTGGGCTTCACTGTGGACCGTACGGTCAACGTTGGCATATCGGCCAATTCAAACTTCTGCCAGTCGTAGCCAAAACGCTCATAACTCAAAAGTTCGGGGACTCGAATCGACACATAGGGCGTGACATCAGACCGTAGCGATCCGTCAATTTCAACTGCAACAGAGTCACCTGCATCGACAACTGGACCCGTTGGCCAAACAAACGGGATGCCATAGAAGTCCGCGACGCTAAACGCCATAGATTTCGGTAGATAAATCTCTCGCTCTTGATCGTTCGCGTTTTTCCATTGGTACATGCGATACGCGCCAATCGCAATCAACAATGATGCAAAAAGAACGGGCACAATTTTGAGCGTTGATTCCGGCAGAATCCCTGAGCGAATTCCGGTTGCGGCGGCAAGAACTCCAATGGAAATCACCCACAGAATCGCCCCCCAACCCCAACTAACCACTGACGCTGTTTCCATAGTGGCTTCACTAAGAATCGGACCTTCAAATAGTGGAATGGTTGCCGTCAGTGCAACCATAGCAATGGTCGTAGCGATGGGAGTGGAGTCAGATTTCTTTAGCAGCCTGAATGCAACGATTGTGAAAAAGATATTGGCGTAGACAGCCCATCCGTTCACCATCCAACCAAGCAGGACGCCAGAAAATAAGATATGAACGCCGTACCAAGGTTCTGCCCGATAGGCAGCAGAAAAACCTGGCAGCGTCAAAGAAATGATCCAGAGACTGATTGCAGTTTTGGTCAATATTGTCGAAGCGTGGGTACTCTTTGACTCGTCCATTTTTCCTCCCTGATACGCTCAAATGGTAATCCCAACTTAGAACCTATTGCAGAGGCACCGAGTTAAGGGGCTGACATATTGGGAATCCGTTGCACTTTCGTGTGCTGACGCATGACTGGCTCAACCGCATTAGTATTGTCGCCAAGCAGTCATAGACGGATGACCGCTCCCGCTGCATTGGCGACCTACTGAATTTGTTTCCCCGGTTCGAGTCCCAATAGACGCTCGCCAGCAGGGGATGGGTCGGGGTGGCGGCCGATTTCTGCGCATTTGGCAGTATGAGGCCGCCGCCCCTACCCATCTCCTGCCAACCAGTAGCGCAGCCTTTCAGTAACCCACCAGCGCAATGGCATGGTCAGCCCCGGCGGGGTTTGTGATGATCAGAGGCGTTTCTTCCGAGGATGTTGGCGAAAATGGCCTCTAGCCCTTTTTTCTTAAGGGTTTGTAGCTATCGTTTGTGAAGTGATTGGTGTTTTGGGTGAGGGTGACGCCAGCCGGCAGGCAGGCCTGCCGTTCTCCGCCCCTCTTGCTCAGCCGAAAGCGATTGGCGCAGCCAGGTTGCGCATCAAGGCCACGACGCTCCAACCGGCAATGGCGCTGGTGCGGGAATAAGTGTCGACAACAACATGAACCTCTTCACCACGAACCTCAATGCGGTGATCGTCACCCAGAAAGCCCGGCACACTGTTGATACTGACCTGCGTGGCAGCCACACCTGCCGTGGCAAGCGCCGTGGCCACAGACACGTTGACCTTGGTCGGGAACAGGCCGATTGCGTCACGGGCATTGCCCGAGAACACCTCGCTTGGCGCGCTGGCCGTCAGCAACTCCTCATTGAAGATGGGCGTACCGCGCAGTGACGCAGGCCCTTTTTCGGTGCGGATACCGGCGTCAATGGCACTCATCAGCGCGGCAGTGCGCAGCACGTCGAAGCCACCGATCGCACCCGACGCAAGGTGCACCCGCCGTCCCGTTGTGCGCGCAAGCGTTTCGATTTGAGAGAGAAAGTCTGCGTCGGCGAAGGCGCCGATGGACAGCACAATCAGGTTGGCTCCTGCGCTTAACGTGGGTTGGGCAATGTCACGCAGCAAACCGGGTGACGCCGCCTCCACCACATAGTCAGGTCGCAGCGCGAGCAACTCGTCGAGGGTTGCGCAAGGCTGGCAGGCGTTCTTGTCGGCCAGTGCTGCTGTGGATGCCGCGTTGCGACCAAAACAACCGACCAGTTCATAGTCCGCCAGCAACCCCTGCCGCCAGGCGTCCGCCACGATGTTGCCGAGAAAACCGCAACCGGCGATGGCAAACTTCAATTTGTGCATGTTTTTATCCTCTGTTTTTTTGAGGTGACGATTTTCACATTCAGGTGGTGACACCCGTGACGCGGCACAAATCGCACCCCATGGCTCGCCAGCAGCCCTTTTAAAATAAGGGCTTATTGCTATGAAACTTGGATAGTCTATGTCCGTTCCCACGCCGCTTGTCACCGTCCCCTGCAGCCCGCAAAACACGCTCCTGCGGGTGGACGGGCTGGCGTTTTCTTACCCGCAGCGTGTGCTGTTTGACGGCTGGTCGGCCTGTATTGGCCCGGGTGTGATGCTGGTGCTGGGGGGTGAGAGCAGCGGCAAAACCAGCTTGTTGCGCCTGCTGGCCGGTGACCTGGCGGCGCAGGCGGGCAGCTTGCAGATCAAGGGGGTGTCTTTGCAGGCGCAGCCTTTGGCTTACCGGCAGCAGGTGTTCTGGATCGACCCGCGCACGGAAGCTTTTGACGCCATCAGCGTCAACCAGTTTTTCGGCCAGCAGCGCGCCAAGTGGCCGGGCTTTATTCCCGCCGAGGCACCAGCCTGGGGTGAGTTGCTGGCGGGCTTGTCGCTGGTTGAGCATCTGGACAAGCCGCTGTACATGTTGTCCACCGGCAGCAAACGCAAGGTCTGGCTGGCGGCGGCGTTTGCGGCGGGGGCTGCGGTGACTTTGCTGGATGACCCGCTGGCAGCGCTGGACCGGGCCTCGATTCGTTATGTGTTGCAGCAGTTGGTGGTTGCTTCACAGCAAGCTGATCGCGCTCTGGTGCTGGCGCAGTACGAAGCCCCGGCGGGTGTGGCCCTGGCGCGGGTGATTGACCTGGGCGACTGACGCTGGTTAGCAAGCTGCTGCACGGGGGCTGCATTGCTGGCCCACACAGAGCAGCGCTTACTGGTTGAGCTTGCCGCTGTTGTCTGGCATCAGCTCGCGGCGGATGTCGTCCAGGATGTCGTGCCATTCCGGCTCGTCCATCTTCAAGAGGCCAAAACAACGCAAAAAGAAGGCGCCTTCGGTGGCCAGAAACGCAATGCGCGCCCGGCGGCCCTGCGGGGTGGAGAGGTCCGCCAAGTCCAGGCGGCCGCGGTACCAGTCATTGGACTTCTGGCGCTGATCGGCGGTGCTCAACAGCACGGTCAGCAGCCCGGCGGCACGGTGGGCTTCGGCCTCGTCGATGTCGCGGGTGAGGTCGATGTGAGCCCCCAGCGCCTGCAGCGGGCTGGGTGTGGGGCCAACCTTGGCCGTCAGCTCGCTGTCGTATTCACCGACCCAGCGCGCAAAGAGTGCGTCCATCAGCTGGTCTTTGGTGCCAAAAATGGCCTGCACGCCGCCTTTGGACACCCCGGCGGCTAGGGCCAAGGCCCCCAAGGTGAGCCGCGCCACACCCTCATGGCGGGCGATGTCTTCGGCCATGTCAAGCAAGCGTTCACGGTCAATAACCCGCGGTCTACCCATGGTTGGAGCTTTCTAATTAAAATACGGTCATATTTTAATTGTGTGGTGGTGGTGATGTCTTCTTCTTACGCCAAGCGCTGGATCATATTGGCGATCCTCTCAAGCGCCTTGTTCCTCATCGTGACGGACATGACGGTGCTCTACACCGCCTTGCCGACCCTGACCCAGGCCCTGGGCGCTACCGCGTCGCAGAAGTTGTGGATCGTGAACACCTACGCGCTGGTCGCCGCAGGCCTGTTGCTGGGTGCCGGTACGCTGGGCGACAGGCTGGGCCACAAGCGTCTGTTTGTCAGCGGGCTGGTCGTGTTTGGCCTGGCATCGTTGCTGGCGGCTTTTTCGCCCACGCCCGAGGTGCTGATCCTGGCGCGCGCCCTGTTGGCGGTGGGCGCTGCCTTGATGATGCCGTCCACACTGTCCATCGTTCGCCTGATTTTCACGGACGAGCAAGAGCGTGCTGTGGCCATTGGGGTGTGGGCCTCGGTGGCTTCTGGCGGTGCCGCATTTGGCCCGGTGCTGGGCGGCTTTTTGCTAGAGCATTTCTGGTGGGGCTCGGTGTTTTTGATCAACGTGCCGATTGTGTTGGTGGCTTTGGTGCTGGCCTGGCTGCTGATTCCCCGCATGGCGGGGGATGCCTCCCGGCATTGGGACGGTGTGGGGTCACTCCAGGTGATGGTGGGTTTGATTGCTCTGGCCTATGCCATCAAGTCCATGGGGCTGCAGGCGTCGTCGTGGTCAGAGGTGGGCTTGGCCACCGCGCTGGGCGTGGCTTGTCTGGTGGTGTTCACACGCCGGCAGCGTCGTTTGGCCCAGCCCATGCTGGACTTCGCGATTTTTCGCACGCCCGGGTTTTTGGCCTCGGTCTTGGCGGCCGTGGTGGCTGCGGCGACCCTGATGGGGCTGCAACTGGTGCTGAGCCAGCGCCTGCAGTTGGTGCAGGCCATGTCACCCCTGCAAACCAGTTTGTTCATGCTGCCTTTGCCACTGGCTTCCCTGGTGGTGGGGCCGCTGGCAGGGGCTTGCCTGCACCGTGTTGGCGCCATGCGTATGCTGATCGGGTCTTTGTTGTTGGCGGCCGTGGGCATCGGCGGTTTGCTGCTCTGGCGTGATGCCAGCACCTGGGTGCAAGGCAGCTGTCTGGTGGTGTTGGGCCTGGGCGTAGGGGCGGTGATCAGTGCCGCCTCCACCACCTTGATGAACAGCATTGCCGAACAACAGGCGGGCATGGCGGCCTCGGTGGAGGAGGTGTCCTACGAGTTGGGCGGTGCCTTGGGTGTCACGGTGGTGGGCAGTGTGATGTCTGCGGTGTATGGCAGCCACATGGCGGCGCAGGCCGGGTTGTCGCCGGACGCGCAGGTGGCAGACAGCCTGGAGGCCGCAGTACGTGTGGCCCAAACGCTGCCCGGGTCTGCCCAGGCCAGCCTGGTGGCGGTGGCCCATGCCGCGTTTGAATCGGCCTACGCAGCCAGTCTGGGGCTGTTGGTGGCTCTGTTGGTGGCCGTGGCCGCCTGGGTGTACTGGAAGAACGGTGTGGGTGCCGCCAGCGCAGCACAGGTGCGGGAATGTTAGGCGCTACGGCATCTGACAGCGACCCTCTGACGCAGTCAACGCCAAGCCCTTGGAAATGGCGCTTTGGTCTGATTTATGGTGGCCAGGCCTTGTCGCTGATGGGGTCGGCGCTGACGCAGTTTGTGTTGTTGTGGTGGATCACAGACACCACGGGTGACATGTCTTCCCTGGCGTTTGCCGGCATGGTGGCGCTGCTGCCGCAGGCACTGCTGAGCCCCTTGGCCGACCGCTACAGCCGCCGCGTCCTGATGATCGCGGCAGATGCTGTGAGCGCGCTGTGTATGCTGGTGTTGATGCTGCTGTTTGTCACAGAACAGGTGGCGCTGTGGCATGTCTACGTCATGATGGGTATTCGCAGTGCGATGCAGGCGTTTCAGATGCCTGCCGCCGAGGCCAGTGTGGCCATGCTGGTGCCCACCAGCTTTTTGCCACGCGCCGCTGGCTTGAACCAAACCCTGCAAAGCCTGACCATGGTGGCCGCAGCTCCGCTGGGGGCGCTGGCCATCAGCGTTTTGCCGATGGGCTGGGCTTTGGGCATCGATGTCATCACCGCTTTGCTGGGCATCGTGCCGCTGCTGGTGCTGCGTATACCGCAGACTTTTGCGCGCCAGACGGGCAAACATGCGATGTGGGGCGAGTTTGTCGAAGGGGTGCACCTGGTGTGGCGCATTCCGGGCTTGCGCCGCCTCTATGGTTTGCTGGCGGCTGTGGTGCTGGTGGTGATGCCGACCTTCACCCTGGTGCCCTTGCTGGTGAAAACCCATTTTGGGGGCGGCGCGCCCGAGGTGGCCCTGATGGAGGGGCTGGAGGGCATCGGCATGATCCTGGGTGGCTTGTTGGTGACGGCTTTGGCGCCGCAGCGCAAAGTGCCTTGGGTTCTGGCTGGTTTGGCGGCCTCGTGTCTGTCCATGGCGCTGACCAGCCTGATGCCCAGCGGCTGGTTCCAGGCGGCGGTGGTTTGCTGGATCATCAGCGGGGTCACGTTTGCGCTGGGTAATGCGCCGCTGGTGGCGCTGTTGCAAACCAGCATTCCAAACTATCTGCAGGGCCGGGCGCTGTCCTTGCTCAACGCCGTCATGGGGCTGGCGGCGCCCGTGGGCTTGTTGTTCGGAATGCCACTGGGTGAATGGATTGGTGTGCGCTGGATGTTTGTGCTGCTTGGGCTGGTGGGGGCGGTTGTGGCGCTTCTTGGGTTCACCGCCAAGTCCATCCAGGCATTGGATGACGGCTTGTAAAACCCGTGCCCCAATTCCCGCCGCCCGCACCGGAATTGGGTGGGTGGGGCAGCATTGCGCACCAAGCGCGTGCAATTTTGTATGCAATCTGTGATTTGAACCGTACACAATCCTGGCACAGCTTTTGCTGATGTGTTTGGCATGAACGCCAAAACGCCTGTGACCCCCCGCGACGCCGTTGAACTGGTGGCGCTGACCAAAAGTTATGCCGCCGGTGCCAAACCCGCCGTGGATGGCATCAACCTGCGCATTGCCAGCGGCAGTTACTGCTGTTTACTGGGGCCCTCGGGTTGCGGCAAAAGCACCACGCTGCGCATGATTGCCGGGCACGAGTCGGTGACGGCGGGTGACATCCTGCTGGAAAACCGCAACATCACCGATTTGCCCGCCGCCGCGCGGGGCACCGCGATGATGTTCCAGAGTTTTGCGCTGTTCCCGCACCTGAGTGCGCTGGACAACGTGGCCTTCAGCCTCAAGATGAAAGGTGTGGACAAGGCCACGCGCCACAAACAGGCCGCAGATTTGCTCGAACGTGTGGCCATGGGCCACCTGAGCGCGCGCAAACCTGGTGAACTCTCAGGTGGCCAGCAGCAGCGTGTGGCGCTGGCACGGGCCTTGATCACCCAGCCGCGTGTGTTGTTGCTGGACGAGCCGCTGTCGGCGCTGGACCCGTTTTTGCGCATCCAGATGCGTGCCGAGTTGCGCCGCTGGCAAAAAGAGCTGGGCCTGACCTTCATCCACGTCACCCACTCGCAAGAAGAGGCCATGGCCCTGGCCGACACCATGGTGGTGATGAACCACGGTGTGATCGAACAGATGGGCAGCCCGCATGAGATCTACAACCGCCCGGTCAGTGAATTTGTGGCGCGTTTTATGGGTGGCCACAACGTGCTGGCCACGCCCACGGGCAAGATCAGTGTGCGCACCGACCACATGCAGCTGGCCCCCGATGTACCCGGCCTGGCGGATGGCGCGGGCAACCAGCGTGCGGTGATCACCGACATCGAGTACCAGGGCACCTATGTGCTGGTGGGCCTGCAACACCCCGGCGAGGACCGCTCTGCCAGTGCCACCGCCGAGATCTCGGTGATGGTGCCCGAGGCTGCTTTTGCGGCGCGCCCGTTCCAGCTGGGTGAGAGTGTGCAGCTCCACTGGTCACCCGAAGCCGCCCACGTGCTGGCCCATTAACCCCCAACCGTTCTTCTCCCCCCCACCACTTCGCAAGAAGATTTTTCAGCCCTCCAGGAGTTTTTGCCATGACTGACATCACCAAAACCATCACCGACATCGCCAGCGGTGTTGCCACCGGGGCGTTGAACGCTTCTGTGCCACGCCGCAGCCTGCTCAAAGGCACGGCCGGCATTCTGGCCGCCGGCATGTTCCCGGCTGTGCACTCGGCCGAGCCGATCGTGCTGCGTTACCTGGGCACCGCCGTGAACCAGGACAAGGCCATTGGTGAAAAGTTTGAAAAAGACACCGGCATCAAGATCCAGTACGTGGCCGTGACCACCGACGACGTGACCAAACGCGCTGTGACCGCACCCAACAGCTTCGACTTGATCGACACCGAATACTTCTCTTTGAAGAAGATCGTGCCCACCGGCAACTTGAAGGGCATTGACGTCAAGCGCATCAAGAATGCCGACAAGATCACCACGCTGTTCACCACCGGCACCGTGGCTGGCAAGGCTGTGGGTGAGCAGGGCACCGCGCCCAAGAAGGTGATTTATTTGGAGGGTGAAAAGAGCAAGGTGTTCTCCAAAACACCAACCCAGTTCATGAGCCTGATCCCCACCGTGTACAACGCCGACACGCTGGGCATTCGCCCCGACCTGATCAAGCGCCCGATCAACTCCTGGGCCGAGTTGTTGAACCCCGAATTCAAGGGCAAAGCCGCCATCCTGAACATCCCGTCCATCGGCATCATGGACGCCGCCATGGTGGTCGAAGCCATGGGCATCTACAAGTACCCCGACAAGGGCAACATGACCAAGAAGGAAATTGACCTGACCATCAAGACCCTGATCGAGGCGAAGAAGGCCGGCCAGTTCCGCAGCCTGTGGAAAGACTTCAACGAATCCGTGAATTTGATGGCTTCTGGTGAGGTGGTGATCCAGTCGATGTGGTCACCCGCCGTGACCGCTGTGCGCACCAAGGGCATTGCCTGCAACTTCCAGCCTTTGAAAGAAGGTTACCGCGCCTGGGCTGCCGGGTTTGGTCTGCCCGCCACCTTGTCTGGCCGCAAGCTCGACGGTGCTTATGAGTTCATCAACTGGTTCCTCGACGGCTGGGCCGGTGCTTACCTGAACCGCCAGGGCTATTACAGCGCCGTGCTCGACACCGCCAAGTCCAAGATGGAAGCCTACGAGTGGGCCTACTGGATGGAGGGCAAGGCCGCCACCCAAGACATCAAGAGCCCCAACGGCGACGTGTTGGCCAAGGCCGGTGCGGTGCGCGACGGCGGCAGCTACGAAGCGCGTATGGGTGGCATCGCCTGCTGGAATGCGGTGATGGACGAGAACAACTACATGGTTCAGAAATGGAATGAGTTCGTCGCGGCCTGACCTTGACCGCTCCCTCTCCCGCCTGCGGGAGAGGGCAGGGGTGAGGGCAGGTGGTGCAGCCATCGGTTAGGTATTTATTTGATAGCTATATCCCCTTGCAAATAAAGGGCTAGAAGCCAATTTCTCTTATACAAGCTGCTAGATCAGATGAGCGCCACAGCCCCTCACCCCATCCCTCTCCCCCAAGGGGCGAGGGTGCAAGACATGAAACACACACCATGAGCACATCCCCCACAACCCTCCCAGCCTCTACCCAGGCACCCGGTCGCAGCATTGCGGCCTGGTGGCAGGCGATGCCGCTTTCCCTGGTGTTTGTGCTGTTTTTCCTGATTCCGCTGGCGCTGATTGGCATGGTCAGCTTCTGGGACTTCAATGAATACGAGCTGTTGCCTGACTTCACCTTCAAAAACTATGTGTCGGTGTTTGACGGCTGCAGCAACATGGACGAGATGTGTGTCACCTTCAAGACCTATCTGTCCACCTTCAAATTCAGTTTTCTGGTCTGGCTGATCACGCTGGTGATTGGTTTCACCGTGTCTTACTTTTTGGCGTTTTATGTGCGCTCCAGCGGGGTGCAGACGCTGCTGTTTGTGTTGTGCACCATCCCGTTTTGGACCAGCAATGTGATTCGCATGATCTCGTGGGTGCCGCTGCTGGGGCGCAACGGGCTGGTGAACCAGAGCCTGCAGGGCATTGGGCTGATCAACACGCCCATCGAGTGGTTGTTGTTCTCGGATTTTTCGGTGGTGCTGGCCTTTGTGCACCTGTACACCATGTTCATGATCGTGCCGATTTTCAACAGCATGATGCGCATCGACCGCAGCCTGATCGAGGCCGCCAACGACAGCGGCGCCAGTGCCTGGCAAACGCTGTGGAATGTGATCGTGCCGCTGAGCCGCACCGGCATCATCATCGGCTCGATTTTTGTCATCACCATCGTCATGGGCGACTTTGTGACGATTGGGGTCATGGGCGGCCAGCAGATCGCGTCGATTGGCAAGATCATCCAGGTGCAAACCTCTTACCTGCAGTTTCCGCTGGCAGCGGCCAATGCGGTGATCCTGCTTAGCATTGTGCTGATGATCATTTGGGCGCTGACCCGACTCGTTGATATTCGCAAGGAGCTGTGAGCATGAACAAAGACCAACGCTCCGCAGGCTTCTGGTTGCTGGCTGCTTTTTTTGCCGCCTTTGTGTTTTTCCTCTATGGCCCGATGCTGGTCATTGTGGTGCTCAGTTTTCAGGGGCCAGAAGGTGGGCTGACCTTTCCGCTGCGGGGTTTCTCCTTGCACTGGTTCGGCAAGCTGGCCGAGGGCCTGGGCGTGGTCGACATTGGTGCCGCGCTCAAACGCTCGCTGGCGTTGGGTGCGGCGGTGATGGCACTCACGGTCTTGTTCTCGGTGCTGGCCGGGCTGGCGTTTCGCAAAAAGCTAGCCGGTGGCAACACCTTGTTTTATGTGGTGGTGGCCAGCTTGATCATGCCCTCGATCATTGTGTCGCTGGGCATCGGGCTGGAGTTCCGATTGATTGACTCGGGCCTGAAATGGCTGCTCGAAGCCTTGGGCATGACCAGCACGCTTGAAGAATACGGCAGCTCGCTGGGTCTGTTCACCTCGGCCCTCGGTGCGCACCTGACCTGGACGCTGCCGTTTGGCCTGCTGATCATGTTTGCGGTGTTCAACCGTTTTAACCCGGCCTATGAAGAAGCCGCGCGCGACCTGGGCGCCACCCCTTGGCAAGGGTTCAGGCATGTGGTGCTGCCGCTGATTGCGCCGTCCATCGTGGGCATTGGCATGTTTGGTTTCACCCTGAGCTGGGACGAGATTGCCCGCACCTCACAAGCCATTGGGGACGTCAACACCTTGCCACTCGAATTACAGGGCTTGACCACCACTGTGACCACCCCATCGATTTACGCCCTGGGCACCGTCACCACCGTCATATCATTGCTGGTGATGGCCCTGGCGATTGGCCTGGCCTGGTGGCTCAAGCAAAGACAAAACAAGGGTTGAGAATGAGTGAGTTAGCCGCGCCGCTGTCCGATGCCGAGATGTACGAGCGGGTGATTTCGGCCATCCTGGACCACAAGCTGCCACCTGGCACCAAGCTGGTGGAAGACAAGCTGGCCAGCGCGTTTGGCGTGTCGCGCACACGCATCCGCCCGGTGCTGGTGCGCCTGGCCAACGAGCAGGTGGTCACCCTCACACCCAACCGGGGCGCCACCATTGCCCAGCCCACAGAACAAGAGGCGCGTGAGGTGTTTGAGGTGCGCCGCCTGATTGAGCCGTCCTTGGTGGAGCGTTTTATCGCTCAGGCCACCGATGCCGACATGGCGCAGCTCAAACAATGTATTGACGACGAAGAAGCCGCCCGCCAGGCCGGTGACATGCGCCGCGCCATCCGCCTGTCGGGTGAATTCCACTCGCTGATTGCCGAGGGCGCCAAACACGACACGCTGGCGCGCATCCTGCGCGAGTTAACTTCACGCACCTCGCTGGTGCTCATGACTTACAGCCCGGCGCACGAGTTTGAGCGTATGGACGCCACCTCGTGCGGCTGCAACGAACACCGCGCCTTGCTCGACGCGATCCGCCTGCGTGATACCAAGGAAGCCGCCAAACGTATGCGTGAACACCTGGCCCGGCTCGAAGCCCAGCTGCAGTTCAACGCCGCAGACGACACCCCGCCCGATCTCAACGCGCTGTTTGGCGCACCGGCCTAACTCCCCATGCGTCAACTCCTGGTCATCAACCCCAACACCTCGGCCAACGTCACCACGCTGTTGCAGCAGCATGTGCAAAGCGCCGTCGGCTCCCATGTGACCGTACGCTCGGTCACCGCACGTTTTGGCGCGCCCTATATTTCGGATGAGGCCAGCTACGCGGTGGCAGCCCATGCCGCACTCGACGCCTGGGCTGCTGCACTGACGGCGCCCGAGGGGCGGCCCGACGCGGTGTTGATCGGCTGTTTTGGCGACCCCGGATTACAAGCCCTGCGCGAAAGCAGCCCGGTGCCAGTCACCGGCCTGGCCGAAGCAGCATTCATCGAGGCCGCGCGCCATGGCCGGTTTGCGGTGGTCACCGGAGGTGAACGCTGGGCGCCGATCCTGCAACGGCTGGCGCAGTCGCTGGGCCACGCCCAGGCGCTGGCCGGTATCCACACCGTGGCACCCACCGGCGCCCAACTGGCCGCCGACCCGGTGGCCGCGCGCCAGCTGCTGACCGAGGCTTGCCTCAACGCGGTGCGCCAACTCGGTGTGCAAACCGTGATCCTGGGCGGCGCCGGCCTGGCTGGCATGGCCGCGCAGATCCAGCCCTTTGTGAATGTGCCGATTGTGGACAGCGTGATTGCCGGCGCCACCTGGGCGCTGCGCAACTCACCCTTGCCACCGCAGCGGGCCACGCCCGGTTTTGATGTGCCTTGGGTGGGTCTGTCGCCCGAACTGATGCAGTTGGGTTTGCGTTGAAGTCTTAGCGTCAAATTGGCTTCTGGCCCTTTTAAATCAAGGGCTGGTAGCTATGGTTATTGAAATGGTTTAGGCCGTTGTTGGGTGTCACGCCAGGTGGGTAAAGGCTGGAGGCGGCCAAACGCATCATGACGCAGCAACTACTTGACATGCAGGTTCAGCGTCCGAATTGAGGCGGTTTGCCGTTGGACCTCACCTGTTAGACCGCAGTGCGGGGGATGATGAACACATCACGTTCCTTCCCGTCGGGAAAGCCCTGCCGCCTCGCTTTCTGGCCACCCAGGCTCAGTACCAGTGCCCGGGCTTGGGTGTTCTGGTCGTTCATGTACGTCTCGACCGCTGACCAGCCCAGAACCTCGTATGCGTGATGTACTGCGGCCAACGATGCCTCCTTGGCAAAGCCATGACCTCTGTACTGCGGCAGGAGCCACCAAGTGAGTTCGCGTGGCCAGTCTCTCCCTTGCCAGAAGCCGCAGGTTCCTAGGAACTCACCATCCGACTTCTCCTGCATTGCCCAGACACCGAAGCCTTGCAAGTACCAGGAACCCAGGTCGGATGAGAGTCGCGTCCAAGCCGCGGCGGCCGTGATGGGGCCGCCGTACATTCGCGAAGCCTCGGCGTCCGTATAGAACAACTCGTAGGCTTTCGCACATGCCAGGCTTGGCGGCACAAGGCGTAGCCTGGGTGTTTCGAGTGTTTGAATCACGTTGGCCTCCTGCTTCGCATGTCTGCGGTCCAACAATTGAATTCAATGGGCACCAAAGGCTGTCCGCTGGAACGATGGCGTATACATCGACAGCATGGCTTTCCCCCTGGTGTTCAGTCGATATTCTGGCCAATGCGCCACAGAACACCCGACGGATCGTAGAGGCAGAAGTCGCGCATGCCCCACGGCTGATCTTCCAGCGCTGTCACACGGCCCCCGTACTTCTCAAGCACGCCACTGTGTTGGACCTGCTCCCACCACGCCTGCACATCCGCGACCAGGATGTGCATCATGAAATTCTCGGCAAACGACTCCGCGCAGAAGTCCTGAAGCAGGAAACTGACCTGGCCAAAATGAAAGTAGGCGATGCCGCCACCTTCAGAGGCCATCGTGAATCCAAGATCTTTGTAGAACTGTTTGGACAGCTCGAAATCCTTGGATGGAACGAACGCTTTGATTTCTGTGATTGTGAGGTTTGACATCTCGGGCTCCAGGCTACAAGGCCGAACTTGGATGTGTCCCGCAGATGTGTGGGGCAAGCAAGCAGCCGGTTTAATGAAGTGTGTTGTTGTTCACAACAAAAATAGTGGCTACTCCCGTCTTGCGTTCTGTTGAGCTGCTTGCCCAGCGCCGCAAGCGTATTGGCTGTCTGCACTATAGCCTAGCCGCCGAGTTCAAAAGGCTTGCCTCTGTACCTCAAATCGGCCTGTCGCCCTTGTGGAATAAGGGCGGGCAGCTATGGTTAATGGTGTTCTTTTGAGCCCTTGTTTTGTGTGACGCCAGGCGGGCGGCGGGGTTACCGTTCTCCGGCCCCCTCGCGGGAGACGGCTTGGGTTGGCTGCAAGCTGGGGTGTTGCTGCTGAGGGTGGTGCGCCGCTTGTCTCATCACGCGAATGGGTTCTGCGCCCGGTAACCCCGTCCCCCGCCTTCAACGGTTTTAAGAAGTTTTGATGGCAGGCTGGTTAAGGCTGTAAGCGGTCAGATGAATCGCTCCCAAGCAGTCGCTCACAATGCAGGTTTAATAATGGGATGGACTCCCCCGTTTTTTGTACGACCTTCCGCCTTCTCGATTTCTAGTGCCTCTGCGTGAAGATGAGGGAGGCTCTCTACAAGCCACTTCTTTACAGGCTTTGCCTGCTCAAAGCACTCGTGGTACTCCTGAAAGTACGCTCCATCAACTGGGCCAATTGACGCGCGGTAAAAGTAGCTGACTGTCGCCGCAAACCAGTGCCATAGCTCAAGGTGCTTGGAGCAGTAGTCGACCACGAAGAAGAGTTCGGGTTTTCCGATCAACCCGAGGACAAACTCGTTGCCTTCACCAAGCATGCGATGCGGTATGAGGCTGCGGTTTGGATGTGCTGCCTCTGAGAAGAACTTGTAGAGTTCGCGCATCTCTGCCTCGGGCTCGCCCATCGGGTGTGCGCCAAGTGCCCTACGAACCTCTGCGTTTCCAATTTGCTTTCCTGCCTGCCATTTCGTTGCCCATTTCGGGTCGACAGCACAGAGATGTAGAAGCGACAGTGATTCGTAGGCGCGCCGTGCCAAGGGAAAGGCAACAGATAGATTCCCACCCAAAATGAGTGGTCGCGCCTCGTAGAGAAAGTCGAACACGTCGGCGAGCAAATCTCGAATCACTCTGTCCTGTTCATCCTTGGGTGGTACATGACCCAAGAAGCTGACCAAGCGTGCGACGAGCCGAGCGTATCGGTCCGTGCTCTCGATGTACGGTCCTAACATGCCCGCGATCTCGCGCTGGCGCGTAGCGGCGAACTCCGGCAACTGATCGAACAGTGAGTGTGCTTCAGCGACAGAGTAGGGCATGGTGGCTTTGGTGACGCCTAACGAATCGAGCTAAGCGGGCCAGGCGGCCTGCCGTTAGCGCCACTTGAGCGAGGGGTTAGACCTCACTCGCGCTCAATGTTGCGAAGTTCCGACAACATGCTCAAACCCATTGATAGTGCTTCGTGGGCAGAACCCTGAGGTACGAATTGACCGTGAATCGCTGCGTTGCAGATGCGAAGAACGTAGTCAAAGGACTTGGAAAGTCCCTCGTACCGCGGGTATAGGCGCGCAAACTGAGTGAACAGAGACCTTGCCGAAAGGAATCGAGGCTCGTGATCAGGAGTTGCCGCAATGTTCTGACGCTTTCCCAGGACTCTTCTAAGCTCCCGCTCCAGCTGCATACGAAGCTTGGCAAGTGCGTAGCTAAGGTCATTGGCCTCTGCCTCCAGGAACTCGTCTATCTGACTTTCAAGCTCCGACTTCGGGGGCTGATGCTTCAGGGTCGCATCCAAGTCCTCGCGCGCTTCGGTGGCTTCGGCTCTACCCGGTAGATTGACTGTGATGTTCTGGCTTACGGTGTTGCTGATAGCTGAAACAAGGCTTGTGTATGCAGACAGGGTTGCGCGGGTTTCCTCCTTGAACTGCTTCACGTCGTCCTTGATCTCTTTGACCTTGGCTTCGTACTCAAAGAGTTGGCCAAGCTTCAAGCGCTTCGCCTCTGGCAACATAAACATGAAAAGCGCGAGCGCGAGGTAGGTGCCAGCTGTCGCGTCGAGGTCCTTGATCGGCGGGAAGTCAACGCGGAGGAAGAACGCATACACAAAGAACGCGGCGATGACATAGCAGATCGTCGGGAAGACGTTTGCAGCGAGAAGTGTTTTCACCGAGGACCACATAAATTTGGATTATGAGGTCTAACGTGATGTCCAGAGCGTATAAAAGTGCTCTATAAGTTGGTAGCTGCTCCATAGGTTGGCCATCAAGTCCTCCTGAAAGTGGCTTGCAGCCACACTTTTACTGATATTCGGCTTTGTTAAATGGATATCGATATTCTGGCAGGCCCGGCGTGGCATCCGGGCGTCTATTCACGGCTACAGCGCAAATTGGATGAACACGCTCAATACCCGCTCCCGCTGCACACCTGCCATCCAACATCCAAATCAACTATCTCCCCAAAAATAGAGAAATATGCCAACAGCCCTTATCCATAAAGTGCTATCCGCTATCAAAATAGTTTGCTGTTGCGGGTGCAGCTCAGCCATGTACAGCAGCAGCCACCCATCAGCCCCGCCTCTCCAAATAGGTCAGCAATGACGAAAACAGCAGCCCTGGCGCCACCGGTTTGATCAGAACGTCGTCCATGCCGGCCTCCAGGCAGCGTGCGCGGTCCTCGTTGAAGGCGTTGGCGGTCATCGCCAGGATGGGGATGTGCTGGTAGTTGGGAAGCATTCGGATCTGGCGTGTGGCCTCCAGGCCGTCAAGGATGGGCATCTGCATGTCCATCAGAACCAGGGCGTAGGTCGAGACCGTGGCCCGCTCGATGGCCTGCATCCCGTCTTCGGCGGTGTCCACGAGCAGGCCGACAGACTCCAGCAGGTAACGCGCCAACTCCAGGTTGATCGGCTCGTCGTCAACAATCAGGATGCGTGCACCTTGGAAATGCTCGCGGATCAAGGTTTCGGGGTCGCCAGCGGCTGCGGGTACGGCCAGGGTCTTGCGACGCTCCTGGCGCAGCAGGCGGGCGGTGAACCAGAAGCTGCTGCCAGCACCGGGCACACTCTGCACCCCCGCATCACCCCCCATCAGTTCAGCCAGCCGTTTGGTGATCACCAGCCCAAGCCCGGTGCCGCCGTATTTGCGGGTGGTCGAGTTGTCAGCCTGCTCAAAGGGGCTGAACAGCCGGGGCAGTGCCTCGGGTGTGATGCCAATACCGGTGTCTGTGACCTCAAAACGCACCTGCACCCACTGGGTTGTCTCTTCGAGATTGATGGCCCGGATGCTGACTGAGCCGTTGTCTGAAAACTTGATGGCGTTGCTGACGTAGTTGAGCACCGCCTGCTGCAAACGTGTTGGGTCGCCGTGCAAGTCGTTCGGGAAAGCATCGGCGCTCACCTCGAGCTTGAGTTTCTTTTCCTGCGCGGAGGCATGGGTGATCGACACCACGTTCGACAACAGGCCGGGAATGGTGAGCGGGACGTTTTCGAGGACAAAACTGCCCGCATCAATTTTGGAGAGGTCGAGAATGTCGTTGATGACATTGAGCAGGTGGTCGCCGGCGATGTCGATCTTGTCGAGCCGGTCCGCCTGTTCGGCGGTCAGGCCACCGCGGCGCAGCAGGTTGGCCATGCCCAGTATGGCGTTCATCGGGGTGCGGATTTCGTGGCTCATGTTGGCCAGGAAGCTGCTCTTGGCAAGGTTGGCCGCTTGTGCCGCGTCCCTGGCCAGCACCAGTGAGCGGTTGGCCTGGTCCAGGTCGGCGGTGCGGGAGGTCACCAGCTCTTCCAGATGGTGGCGATAGCGCTCCAGTTCTGCGTCGTTGAGCCTGCGCTGTGTGATGTCGCGGTAAGCACCGTAACTTGTGCCATCGGGCAGCAAGATGGCATTGATCTCTACCGGCACCAGGCTGCCATCCTGGCGTTTGAGCAGGAGTTCGGTGGTCACACGCCCGGTGTGTCTCAGTGTCACAAAGGTGTTCGCCGAATGTTCTGCGTCCTCGTCTGGCGTGATGTCGGCCACCGACATGTGAAGCAGTTCGTCGTTGGTATAGGCCAGCAGCTGGCGGGCTTGTTCGTTGACGTAGAGGAACTGGCCCTGCGCGTTGGAGATGAAGATGGCGTCGGCGGCATGGTCCAGCACACTCTGGTAGCGCGACTCACTGGAGCGCAGGGCCGCTTCAGCGGCTTTTTGATCGGTGATGTCCTGGATGGCGCCATGCACCCAGACCACCTTGCCTTTTTCCACCACCGGTTCACCGATGGTACGGACCCATTTGCGCCGGCCTTTGGCGGTGAGCATCTCCAGCTCCAGGTCATAAGGCTCGGCTTTGTCGATGAGGTTTTGGATGGCAGCCTGGAGCCGTTCGCGATCCTCAGCGCCGTAGTAGCTGAGGCCTTTGCTCACATCCGCCTGTGCGTCTTCAGGCACATCGTGGATGCGGGCTGTCTCAGGCGTCCAGTTGCCCTGCCCCGTTACCGGGTCAAAGGCCC
Source organism: Rhodoferax fermentans (assembly GCF_002017865.1). Classification (NCBI taxonomy): domain Bacteria; kingdom Pseudomonadati; phylum Pseudomonadota; class Betaproteobacteria; order Burkholderiales; family Comamonadaceae; genus Rhodoferax; species Rhodoferax fermentans. The sequence goes on from NZ_MTJN01000002.1 coordinate 3,305,958, forward strand.
AGCCGCCGGTGTGCGACATGCGACTGGTGGCGTTGAGCAGGGCTTCGCGCTCGGCCAGCGCACTCTCAGCAAGCTGACGCTCGGTCAGGTCGATGAAGGTGGTGGCCAAAGCGTGGTGGCCATCCACTTGCAGGTGGGTGCAAGCCATGTCGATGTGAACCAGGTGGCCGTCTTGATGGAGCACAGGCAGGTCGCGGACAAAGTCTTTGTGGTGTTCGATGGCCAGCGCAAACTGCGCCATGGCGTGCGCCTGGTCTTCGGGGCGAAACAGGTCCGCAAAATTCTTGGCCAGAAACACACTGCGGCTGTAACCCAGCAAGGTCGACGCCACCGGGTTGACATCGGTGAGCCGCAGCGCTTGCGGGTCAACCAGAAGGATGGCGTTGGGCGAGTCCTCAAACAGCGCACGAAAGCGTGACTCACTCTGTGACAGCGCCATGCTGGCGGCCAGACGCCGCTTGAACTCTTTGCCAAAGGCCAGAGCCAGCACCACAAAGAGGGCATAAAGAATCAACTTGGTGGCCACAGCGGGGTACCACTTCGTCAACAGGCTGTCGTATCGGGCCGTGATGACGATGTCCAGGCTGCTGCCTGCGACCTTGCGAAAAACCGCAACGCGCTTGACGTTGTCTGTGACCGCAATGCCGAGATAACGCGTGGTCGGGCTGTCGGAGCGCAGGTAGAGCTGAAAAGCCTCGCCGTGGGCGATATTCCTGCCAATGTGTTTGTCGGGGTCAGGCAGGCGATAGAGGATGTCGCCCTGCAGCGTATGGACGGCCACCGAGTCGACCACGTCGTTGGTCAGGACATCCTGAAATATCGGGGCGAAGAAGTTGGGAATCAAGGTCGCCACCACCGCGCCCTGAAACTCCCCCTTCGGGCCACGGATGGCCCGCGACGCCACGATGATCCAGCGTTTCGAGACCCCGATGAATGGCCGCGAGATGTACATCCGGTCAAAGTCTTTGGGCTGGGCATTCTGGTGGAACTGGAAGTACTCGCGTTGGGAATTGTTGAACGCACGTATGGTCGCGACATCTTGCGGCGTTTGCAGGCTCTCTGCGGCCAGAACGCGGCCCGTTTTGTCGGCTGCGGTGATGGTCCTGACTTCGGGAAACTCTTTCAGGAAAGCGAGCTGGTGTTGCGAGATGGCTTGTGCGGGCAGCTGTGGCCAGGCTTCCTGGTCTGCCGCCAGACTGCGCAGGCCCACATTCAATCCGCGCAGCACACCCCCCACCTGGTACTCGGCCAGGCGCGCCTGGCGTTCGAGCACCTGGTACTCCGTTGCCAACAGCTCCTCGAAGTCTTGACGAATGGAGACAGCAGCGAACAACCCGGCCAAAGCAAGCACCAGCGCCAGGCTCTTCCACGAGGAAAGGAACCGGGTTACCGCGCGTGATTCGCTGATTGCCTGCATCCGCCTGCTCCCTAGAGATCAAGGAAATAACACGGTGCCCTGGTGAACAACCCACCTGGCCCACAAGCCGCCTATTTCCAACCCAGTCCATGCCTGAAGGGCTGCCCACCGTGCAGCGTCAACATCAGATGGTGTGGGACAACGCCCACTTTTTTGACTGCTATCCAGCGTGATGCGCATCCGCTGTCAAGCCCGCCCCATGTTAGAGGATCACCCCCCGAAAAACAATCCACTCAACCTTACTTGTTGGCAGCCAGAACAGGCTCTTGCGGCCCATTTAGCGAGAACGCCCAGACACATCAACAAGTCCGCCCCCTGATCGGCAACACCTGTGTCAGCTGGCTTTCATGAAAAAAGCAACAAATCAGGCGGTAGCCCTTATGGATAAAGGGCAAACAGCTATCAAAACAATTTGCTACCCAACACCCCCGCCAGCACAACCACCACCACCGCCAGGGCCAGCACCCGTTTGCGGTTGACCTCCACACGGGCGATCAGCTGGGTGTTTTGTTCGGCCAGCGAGCCGATCAGTGCGCTGGAGGCCAGCATTTGCTGGTGCAGCTCGGCCACCGACACCTGCAACTGGGTCACCTGGGCCTGCAAGGCGGCCAGTGTGGGCTCGGGCTGGCCCGGGGTGGCGGTGGCCACCGTGGCGCTGGTGCTGGCGGCGGGCTTCTTGCCGACCGTGTCCCACAGCTTTTTGGCGCCCTGCGCCACCTTGGGCGCGGACTCGATCACGTCGCCCCAGGGCACCATCTTCAACACCGAGAGCCATCCTATTGCCATGCCACCACCCCTTCCACAATGTCTGATTCAAGCAGTGGCCATCTTCGCACAGACGCGGTTTTCCAGACACAGTGGGCTGGTACTGATCTGATACCCTCAAAACATGCCTGCCAACGCCACCCATTCCTCCAAAATGCCGCCCGGTCTGATCGTTTTGCTGCTGTCCCTGTTGCTGGGACTGCAGCCGATCACCACCGACCTGTACCTGCCCGCCCTGCCCGAGTTGACCGCCCAGTTGTCTGCCCCGATGGCTCAGGCGCAGCTGACACTCACCGCGCTGCTGCTGGCTTTTGGGGGCTCGCAGCTGGTGTGGGGGCCGCTGTCAGACCGCTTTGGTCGTCGGCCGATTCTGCTGATCGGGCTGGTGGCTTATGTGCTGGCCTCCATTGCCAGCAGCCTGGCGCCGAGCATGGGCTGGCTGATTGTCTGGCGCACGCTGCAGGGCGCGGCCATGGGTGCAGGGGTGATGTGTGCGCGCGCCATCGTGCGTGACCTGTACGCCCCCACCCAGGGTGCACGGGTGATGAGCAAGGGCCTGAGTGGCCTGGGTGTGATTGCCTGTCTGAGTGCGCCGCTGGGCGGCCTGCTGACGCAGTGGCTGAACTGGCGTTTTGCGCTGCTGGCACTCGGTGTGTTTGCGGCGGTGACGCTGGTGGTGGTGGCGCTGCGGTTTGAGGAAACCGTGCAGCACAAAAACCCGCAGGCGCTGCAGCTCGGCACCCTGCTGGCCACCTGGCGCCATATCCTGGGGCACCCGACCTTTCTGGCGTTCTCCGCCTTGACGGCGTGTTCTTACAGCGGGCTGTTCACCTTTTTGGCGGCCTCGTCTTTTGTGTTCACCGGGGTGCTGGGTCTGAGCAAGATGCAGTACGGCCTGGTGATGTTTGTCAACTCGCTGGCCTACATCGGCGGCACCTTTTTATGCCGCCACTGGCTGCCACGTTTTGGGGTGCGTCGTGCGGTGGCTTTTGCCGGGGTGTTGTCGCTGACCGGCGGCACGCTGATGGCCTTGTTGACCTTGAGCGGCTGGATCAGCCTCTGGAGCATCTTGTTGCCGCAGCTGATTTTTATGGTGGGCCATGGCATCCACCAGCCCTGTGGGCAGAGTGGTTCGGTTGGGCCGTTCCCGCAGGCGGCGGGTGCGGCCTCGGCGATGAACGGCATCCTGATGATGGTGTGTGCTTTTGCCATGGGTGGCTGGCTCGGTGGCCATATGGACGGCACAGTGCTGCCGCTGACCCTGGGCGTCTGGTTCTGGAGCGCGCTGATTGCGCTGTCAGCCTGGACGCTGGTGCAAAAACACGGCTAGTTCGCCGCCCCAGCAACGGGCTGTCTGGCAGGTGTGGCAAGCGCCTGCTGTAAGAAGTGGATCAGTTGTGGCACATAGGCTGGGGCAGCCTCGCTCGGGTCGTGCCCACCGGGGATTTCAATCCACGTCACCTGGCCCGGCCTGCCAGCCGCCTGCAGGCGCTGCGCATCCCCCACCGGCACCACCTCGTCCTCGCTGCCGTGCACCAGCAACACCGGGCAGTGCACCCGCGCCATGCTGTGGATGGGCGCAATCTCGTCAAAACGAGCCCCAATGACGTGTTGCACATGGCGCAGCAGGTACCAGCCGATCACCAGGTAAGGCAGATGCACTTCGGCCAACCAGCGCCGCATCACCTCTTGCGGATGGGCAAACGCACCCAGGCACACCACCGCTTTCACATCCTGCCGATGGGTGGCGCACAACAACGCGGCACCGGCACCCACCGAGTGGCCCAGCACCACCAGGCGCTGGTCGTCCACCTCGGGTTGCCAACGCAGCCAGTCCAGGCCAGCTTCAATGTCCTGGGCAAACCGGGGCAGCGAGGTGAAAGCCTCGTCATCACTGTTGCCGTGGCAACGCGCGTCCAGCAGCATCACCGAATAACCGGCGGCATGTAACGGGGCCAGAGCGGGCAGCATCAGGCTGGCATTGGCGCCCCAGCCATGCATCAGCAGCACGGCGGGGGCCTGCCGCGCACCCGGCACCGGCACAAACCAGGCAAACAGGGACTTGCCATGGGCCACCGGCAGACGCAGTGCATGCGCCTGAAAACCCAGATCTGCCGGGGTGCGCAGGTGCGCCACCCGGGGGGCGCGCAGGCTGCGCAGGATGGCCCGGTGAACAACCTGGCGCAACACCACCACCAGGGCCACCCCTGCCAGCAGAAACAGCCAGATCACCACCCTGCCCCCAGTTCAGCAGGGGTCAACGCACAGCGTCTGAATGCATACGGCCAGTGAGCTTGGCGGCCTTCAGCCGACTCATGCAGGGGCGGTCATGCTGTCCCAGGCGCTCAGGGCTTCGGCGCTGTACATCAGGGCGGGGCCGCCGCCCATGTACACACAAATGCTGAGCATTTCTTCGAGTTCCTGGCGGGTGCATTGCAGCTTGATCAGTGCCTTGACATGAAAGCCGATGCAGCCCGAGCAATGCTGGGTGATGCCAATGGCCAGAGCGATCAGCTCCTTGTGTTTGGCGCTGACGGCGCCCTCGGTCATGGCGGCGCGGGCCAGTTGCCCGAAAGCCTGCATGGCCTCAGGCTGGGTTTTGCGCAGGGGCACCAGGTTGTCGTTGATGTTCTGGATCAGGCCAATATGGTCAAACGTGCTCATGGAGACTTGTCTTTCAAAGGTGTTAAAACGAGGCGGGGGAATAATACCCCACTGGGTATAAATATGGCCGTGTGAACCGGCTTCTGCCGGGCGTCTGCCGCAGGCTCACTCAAGCCGAATGGCCGTGTGTGTGGTCATGGTTGTGGCCACAGTCGCAGTCCTGGGGTGCACTGGCCACCTCTGGCAGCGTGCCTTGGAGCCAGGCCGCCACCGCTTGATCGGGGTTGGTTTCGCTGGTGACACACACGGTCATGCCTTTTTGGCGCAGACGTGCCTTGAGGCCATCTCCAGCGCTGGCGGTGATCAGGAGTGAGACACCCTCCAGCGGATGGGGTGCCTGCGGCTCAGGCGCGTGGGCACTTTCGTGAAAACTTTGGGCCAAAGGCAGTTCCAGCAGCTGCTTGCCGCTGACCTGGCGGTTGGCCACCTCGTAAACCCAGAACTTGCGGCATTTGCCAGCGTGTTCGGTGATGCTGGTGCGGTTCTGGCTGGTGACGGCGATTTTCATGATCATGGGGAAGGGGTCAGTGGATGGACTGACAAAAAAAGTTGACGACCCCCTGTCCACCGCAACCGCCGTGCCAGCCCCAGCCAATCCGCTAAGTCATTGATTCATCTGTTCAGACAGACGCACAAGCGGGCTTGCACAACCGGCGACACAACCAGCCATGCCAAAACTGGCAGTGCTCATGACAGTGTGGGTGTGACAGCGCGTGGCAGCAGCAGTGTGGCAGCCAGGCCTCCTTGGGGCCGGTTGGTCAGGATCAGTTCACCGTTGTGCAACAGGGCCACGTCTTTCACGATGGACAGGCCCAGCCCGACACCGTCACCTGTAGCACTGCGTGCGCTGTCAACACGGTAATAGGGCTCGGTGACCTTGCTGAGTTCCGCAGCTGCCAGACCGGGCCCGCTGTCTTCCACCGTGACTTTCAGCATGGCCGGGCTGTCTTCCACACGGATGCTGGCGCCCTGGCCGTATTTGAAGGCGTTGTCGATCAGGTTTTGCAGTGCCCGGCGCAAAGCGGTCAGCCGACCTTGAAAAGCCTGTTGCGCCTGCCCGTGGATCTGGATGCTGCGCCCCAGTACCCGGGCATCATCGGCCATGCTCTCTAGCAGCGCATTGATGTCCAAGCTGCGCACCTGCTCATTGGCCTGCAGGCCACGCAGGTAGGCCAGCGTGCCGTCAATCATGGCGGCCATGGCCTCCAGGTCCTTGCTCATCTGCTCGCGCAAGCGCTCGTCGTCGATCAGTTCGGTGCGCAAACGCAGGCGGGTGAGCGGCGTGCGTAAATCGTGTGAAACCGCCGCCAGCGCCCGGGCTCGTTCGTTGACCAGGCGTTTGATTCTGGCCTGCATACGGTTGAACGCCTGGGCCGCGTGCCGGGTCTCGGTGGGACCGTCTTCGGGCAGGGGTGGGGCGTCCAGGTCACTGCCAAGGGTGTCCGCCGCCTGGGCCAGCTGGCGCAGTGGCCGGGTGGCCTGTTGTACGGCCAGCACCACCACCGCCATCACCAGGCCCAGGGTGATGAGCAGCTCGGAGAGCAAACTGGTGGGCAAGGCCGGTGCCTGGGCGTCCAGCTCGGGCGCCAGACTGACACGGACCCACTGGCCATCCATGAGCTGCAGGTCCAGCCGGTGGGCCAGACCAGCACGCGCTTGACCGGAACCCGGACCACGGCCCTGGCCATCAGTGCGGATGTCGACCGACCGGCCCAGTCGCGCACTGAGCATGCCCGGCAAAGCGCCGCGTGGCACAAGCGCAAAAACCTGGTCGGCAGTGACCATCTCGAACTGAACGCCACCACCCTGCAAAGCAGCCAGGGCCAAAGCGCGCTGGGCTGACGGGCTGGCTTCCAGCACCCGCACCGCCGGGGCGAGGCGGTCTGCCAAATTGACCCCGCGGACCTGGTTGACCGCCACAGACCGCTCTTGCCACTGCAGCCAGAAACTCACCCCCTGGGCCACCAGCAGGCCCACCAGCACAATCAGCGCCAGCCGGGCCGCCAGGGTCGAGCGCAGGCGGCGCCAGTTCGGGCGCACAGGGGCTTGCAACATCAGGGACATGTGTCAGACGCCTGCACTGAGGCGGCCAGAACATAACCTTCACCACGCACCGTCTTGATCAGTTGGGGTTCACGGCTGTCATCACGCAGGCGCTGGCGCAGACGGCTGACCTGCACATCGATGGCGCGGTCATAGGCCTCGGCCTCGTGACCGTGGATCAGCTCGGTCAGCTGGTCGCGGGTCAGCACCCGGTTGGGGTGCTCCAGCAAGATGCGCAGCAGCCGGAACTCGGCGCCCGACAAGGGTGTGGCCACGCCGTCCGGCGCGGTCAGCAGGCGCTCGGCGGTGTCCAGACACCAGCCGCCAAACAGCAGACAGCGCACCGGCTCGGGCTTGAGGTTGGGTGGCAAGGCACGGGTGCGGCGCAGGATGGACTTGATACGGGCCAGCAGTTCACGCGGGTTGAAGGGTTTGACCAGGTAGTCGTCGGCCCCCATCTCGATGCCCACAATGCGGTCGGCCTCCTCTCCCCGCGCGGTGAGCATGATCACCGGCAGGCTGGAGCTGGCGCGCAGGTCGCGGCACAGGGTTAGGCCATCGGTGTCGGGCAGCATCAGGTCCAACACCAGCAGGTCTACCGCATGACGCGCCAGCAGTTGCCACATCTCGCGCCCGTCGCGCGCGGCCAGCGCCTCAAAGCCGTTGCGCACCAGATAGTCCACCAGCAGGCGGCGGATGTCGGGTTCGTCATCAACGATCAGAATGCAGTCGCGTTTTTCCATGATGGGGGGCCAAAGCCTGGTTTTGGCAAGCCTACATCCAATCCTGGCGGCTGCACCAAGCGCTGTTGCAAGAAGTTTTGTAACGCACTGTATCGCGGGTCAGCCACGCAACACAGCGATGCAATTTGGCACTTGCGGCCACACTTTAGCTTGACATGATGGGCCTCAAATAACACCCAGGGATGCAGGCCAGAGACACATCCCACAACCGTTCAACCCAAGGAGTTCCATCATGACAACCGCAACCACATTCAAAAACATCACCCTCGCAACACTGCTGGCAGCCGCCTTGTCGACAGCGGCCCTGGCCCAAATGGGGCCGGGCGGTGGCGGCATGGGGCCTGGCGGCGGGGGTGGCATGCGTTTTAGCCAAAGCAACACCCCTGGCTGGACCCTGATGACCCAACAGGAACGCGCCGATCACATGGCCAAAATGCGTGCGACCAAGACCTTTGAAGAATGCACACAGCTTCAAGATGCACAACATCAGCTGATGCAGGAACGCGCCAAAGAAAAAGGTGTGACGCTCAATGTACCGCGGCAAAACGGCTGCAACATGATGAAGGCGCGTGGTTTCTTCAAATAAGTAAAACCGCAGGACAAGGCCCCGAGGAACATCACAAACCGTAGCATTCAAGCTATACAAAACAAGGGCTACAGGCCAAAAAGACATGTAACCCTACGCCCACCCAGAGCGTCACCCGGCTACAACGTCAACACCGTGCAGCCGGTGGTTTTGCGTGCCTCCAGGTCGCGGTGTGCCTGCTGCACGTCTTCCAGCCGGTAACGCTGTGCGATGTGGATCTGGACCTGGCCGCTGCTCACCACCGCAAACAACTCATCCGCCATGGCCTGGGTGCTTTCACGGGTGCTCATGTGGGTGAACAGGGTTTGCCGCGTCACATACAAAGAGCCTTTGGGGCCCAGGATGCCCGGCGCAAACGGTGGCACCGGGCCAGACGCGTTGCCAAAGCTGGCCATCAGGCCCAAGGGCGCCAGGCAATCGAGCGACTTGTCCCAGGTGTCCTTGCCCACCGAGTCGTAGACCACCTTGACACCCTGGCCTGCGGTGATCTCCTTGACCCGAGCAAGAAAATCCTCTTCTGCGTAATTGATAGCAAACTCCGCTCCATTGGCAAGGGCCAGAGCACATTTTTGTGCTGAACCAGCGGTGCCAATCAGGCGCAGGCCCAAGGCCCGGGCCCACTGGCAGGCGATCAGCCCCACGCCACCGGCGGCGGCATGGAACAACACAAAGTCACCCGCGTGTAAACCACCCATCGGCAGCGTGCGCTTGAGCAGGTATTGCGCGGTCAGGCCCTTGAGCATCATCGCGGCACCGGTCTCGAAGCTGATGGCATCAGGCAGCTTGCAAACACATTTCGCGGGCATCACACGCAGCTCACAATAACTGCCGGGCGGCGGGCTGGCGTAGGCAGCGCGGTCACCCACCTGCAGGTGGGTCACGCCCTCACCCACGGCCTCGATCACACCGGCGGCTTCCATGCCCAGGCGGGCGGGCATGGGCATCGGGTACAGGCCAGTGCGGTGGTAAACGTCGATGAAGTTCAGGCCCACCGCGTGGTGGCGGATGCGGACGTCGCCCGGGCCGGGTTCACCCACGGTGATCTGGACCAGTTTGAGTTGTTCAGGGCCGCCATGCTGGTCGATCTGGATGGCGCGTGAGGTGTGGATGCTCATACAAAATGCTCTCTGGGTTGTTCAATGCGGGTCCATCTTGCCACGAATCAGGGCGGGGAGTTTTGCTGCGAGAATGGCCAACCACTCGCCACGACCCGCATGCATCTCCCCCTTTTCACCCCGCGTTTGCCCACCAGCTGGTGCCTATGAACCATCCCCGCGTGACCCCCACCGCAGCACTGCTGCTGACTGTGCCACCGGTGTTGTGGGCATGTAACGCGGTGCTGGGCCGCATGATTGCCGACATGGCCTCGCCGATGACGCTCAACTTGGTGCGCTGGTGCCTGGCCTTTGCGCTCTTGCTGCCTCTGGCCGGATCGGTGTTACGCCCTGGCAGCCCGCTGTGGCCGAGTTGGCGGCGTTTTACCGGGCTGTCGCTGCTGAGCATTGGGGGTTACAACGCCCTGCTCTACCTGGCGCTCAACACCTCCAGCGCGATCAATGTGACGCTGGTGGGCTCGATCACCCCGGTGTGGATGTTGCTGATTGGCCGGGTGTTTTTTGGTGCGGCCATTTCACGCCGACAGTGGCTCGGTGCGGCCATGTCGATTTTGGGTGTGATGCTGGTGATGAGCCGTGGCGAACTCGACGTGCTGCTGAATGTGCGCCTGGTGCCGGGTGACTTCTACATCCTGCTGGCCTCCGCCGCCTGGGCCTACTACAGCTGGATGCTGGGGCACCCAACCACCGAGCCTGCCAGCATCCGAACCAACTGGTCGGCGTTTCTGATGGGTCAGGTGGCCTTTGGGCTGGTCTGGTCTGCGTTATTTGCCGGGGCTGAATGGGGTCTAGGCTGGGGTCGCCTGCACCTGAGCTGGACCTTGGCCGGCATGCTGCTGTTCATCGCGGTAGGTCCGGCGCTGCTGGCCTACCGTGCCTGGGGCGCCGGTGTGGCGCGCACTGGGCCCTCGGTGGCGGGGTTTTTCATCAACCTGATTCCGCTGTTCACCGCCGTGTTATCGGGCCTGTTTCTGGGTGAAGTGCCACACCTCTACCACGCACTGGCCTTTGTGCTGATTGCGGGTGGCATTGTGGTGTCGTCGCGGCGCTAAAGCCGCGCACCAAACTCAACCACCCTATCACTTACTGTGCCTTGAACCCGCTGTCGTGAATGATGCGCGCCCACGTTTTTGAGTAGGCCAGTTCGCGGCTGGTCAGCTGGGCCTGGGTCATGTAGCCCACGGAGAGGCCCATCGCGCTCAAACGTTCGTGCACATCTGGCAGAGCCACCACCTTGGCCACGGCGGCTGACAACTTGTCGAGGACCGGCTGGGGCGTGCCCTTGGGCGCAAAAATACCGTAATACGGCACATCCTCAAACCCGGCCAGACCCAGTTCGGCAAAGGTCGGCACATCGGGCAGAGAGGCCTGGCGCGCAGAGCCCAGCACCGCCACCACGCGGATCTTGCCGGCCTTGTGGTTTTCGATGAAGTCCGGCACTGAACCGACTCCCGCGTGGATCTGGTTGCCAAGCATGTCAGCCATCATCGGCGCGCTGCCACGGTAGGGCGCGGCTTGCAGGTCCAGCTTGTATTTCTGGCCAATCAGCTTGACCAGAAACTCGGGCACCGATGCTGGCGCGGGCACACCCACGGAGTCTTGGCCACTTTTTTGTTTTTGCACAAAACTCACATACTCGGCCATGGTTTTGGCCGGTGTACCGCCAGAGACCGCCAGCGTGTTGACAAAAGTGGCAAAACCAGCCACCGCGACAAAGTCCTTGTGCGGATCAAAACCGGGGTTCTTGACCACCAGTGGCAGGATCGAAATGCTGTGGTCATGCGACAAAAACAGCGTGTTGCCGTCCGGCGCGGCGGCTTTGAGCGCCTGGGCGGCGATCTGACCACCGGCCCCGGCCTTGTTGTCCACCACCACCGACACACCCAGCTGGTCCTTGAGTTTGTCGGCCAGGATGCGGGCGATCGCGTCGGTGCCGCCACCGGGCGGGAAACCCACCATCAGCTTGACCGGGCCGGTCTGTGCCTGGGCCAGACCTGCTGCCAGCAGTGAACCCACCAGCACGGCGTGTGCCAATTTGCGAACCCGATCCCCCAAACGACTCTGAACCATCTGTGACTCCTGAAGAATAAAAAAAGTGACGCATACCCTCACGTACCCAGGCATGCATTTTCCCTGCCAACAGCTTTGTCAGCGGCCCCGCATGAAGACAAAAATGCCTGCAATCACCAGCAGCGTACCTGCCGCGACCCAGCCGGTGAAGGGCTCGCCCAGCAGCAGCGCCCCCATGGCGATGGTCGACATCGGGCCGACCATGCCGGTCTGCGCCGCCAGCGAGGCGCCGATGCGCTCAATGGCCATCATCACCATCAACACCGGTGCCGCGGTGCACAGGGTGGCATTGAGCACCGACAGCCAGATCACCTCGGGCGCCACCAGGGCCGCACTCATCGGGCGCAGCAGCACAAACTGCGCAATACACAAGACACAGGCCACCAGCGTGGCCAGGCCGACCAGGCGCAGGGAACCCAAGCGCTTGACCAGCTCACCACTGAAACTCAGGTACACCGCATAACTGATGGCGCTGCCAAACACCAGTGCCGCACCCAGCGCCGCGTTGCGGCCTTCGAGCCCGATCTCGTGGCCAAACACCAAGAGAACGCCCAGGTAACTGATACCCATGCCCAGCGCCTGAAACCGGGTGATGTGGCGCTGGTAGAGCAGCCGCCCGAGGATCAGGACCAGGGTCGGGTTGAGGTACAGGATCAACCGCTCCAGTGAGGCGCTGATGTAGGCCAGCCCGGCAAAGTCCAGATAACTGGCCAAGTAATACCCCGAAAAACCCAGGCCCAGCACACCCCACCAGTCGCGCCGGGTCAAGGGTGGTTTGCCCCGACTCGCCCACCAGGCCATCAGCGCAAAGATCGGCAGCGCAAACAACATGCGGTACATGATCAGCGTGACCGCATCCACACCGTAGCGGTAGGCCAGCTTGACGATGATCGCTTTGCCGCTGAACGCAATGGCACCCAGGGTTGCCAGCAGCAAACCAAACGCTATGTTTTGTGGAGCATCCTGCCCTTTAGACATAAGGGTCAGAGGTCGATTTCTTACAAATTCCCGGGAACAGCATGGGAGACCCTCAGTCTTCCACAAAAGCAACTTCTCTCTGGCGCTTGATGGCTGGCAGCAAGACCACCAGCAACATCGCCACCGCCGCAGCCAGCAAACCGGCCGACAGCGGCCGCGTCACCAGCACACTCCAGTCACCACGCGAGAGCAACAGGGCGCGGCGCAGGTTTTCCTCCATCATCGGCCCCAGGATAAACCCCAGCAGCAGCGGCGCGGGCTCCAGCCCGAGCTTGATGAACACATACCCAATCACCCCGAACAGCCCCACCATCCAGATGTCCCAGGTGTTGTTGTTGGTGCTGTACACCCCGATCGCGCAGAACAGCACAATCGCCGGGAACAGCCAGCGGTACGGCACCGACAGCAGCTTGATCCAGATGCCGATCAGCGGCAGGTTCAGCACCACCAGCATCGCGTTGCCAATCCACATCGAGGCAATCAGGCCCCAGAACAACTCAGGGTTGCTGCTCATCACCTGCGGGCCGGGCTGGATGTTGTGGATGGTCATGGCCCCCACCATCAGCGCCATCACCGCATTGGGTGGGATGCCCAGGGTCAGCAAGGGGATGAACGAGGTTTGTGAACCCGCGTTGTTGGCCGACTCGGGCGCGGCCACACCCCGGATATTGCCCTCACCAAACGGCACCTCACCGGGATGCAGCTTGGTTTTTTTCTCGACACTGTAGGCCGCAAACGCCGCCAGCAAAGCGCCGCCCCCCGGCAAGATCCCCAAAATCGAGCCGATGCCGGTGCCACGTAACACCGCGGGCAACATGCGTTTGAAGTCTTCGCGCGTGGGCATCAGGCCATGCACCTTCGAGGTGAAGACCTCACGGTGGGCTTCCTTGACCGACAGGTTGGCAATGATTTCGCCGTAACCAAACACCCCCATGGCAATCACGATAAAACCAATGCCATCGGTCAGCTCAGGAATGTCAAAGGCAAACCGCGCCACACCCGAATTCACATCGGTGCCCACCAGGCCCAGCAGCAGCCCCAGCACAATCATCGCCACAGCCTTGAGCAAGGAGCCCGAGGCCAGCACCACCGCACCAATCAGCCCCAGCACCATCAGCGAAAAATACTCAGCCGGGCCAAATTTAAAAGCCACTTCGGTCAGGGGTGCGGCAAAGGCCGCCAGAATCAGCGTGCCCACACAACCCGCAAAAAACGACCCTAGCCCGGCAGCGGCCAGCGCTGGCCCGGCCCGACCCTTGCGCGCCATCTGGTAACCATCAATGACAGTGACCACCGAGGACGCCTCCCCTGGCAGATTCACCAAAATCGCGGTGGTCGAGCCGCCATACTGCGCACCGTAATAAATGCCCGCCAACATGATCAACGCCGACACCGGCGGCAGCGCATAGGTGGCTGGCAGCAACATGGCAATCGTGGCCACCGGGCCAATGCCGGGCAGCACCCCGATCAGGGTACCCAGCAGACAACCCACAAAAGCGTAGAGCAGGTTGATCGGTGTGACCGCCACACCAAAACCCATCGACAAATTGGTGATCAGATCCATCACGCCCCCTGACCCAAGGGCATTACCGGCCAGACCGGGAGCTGCAACTGCAACAAGAGCACAAAGGCCAGGTAACAGCCCACCGCCAACGCAGTGGCCAGCAACAGGCTTTCTCTCAAATTGAATCGTTCACCGGCCAGACCCGCCACCAGGGTCAGGCCAAAAATCGCCACGATGAAACCCATGGCAGGCCAGTTCAGGCTGGGCAGCCCACCCAGCAGCACCCCGAACAAGAGGTTGGCTGCGACGATGAAAAACAGCGGCTTCCAGGCCCAGGGCCCCACCGCCAGCCGCTGGCCCGGCGATTTGCGCAAACCGCGCAGCAAGATCAACACCCCCAACACGGCCAGCAGCACGCCCAACACCATCGGGAAATAACCCGGCCCCATGCGGGCGCTGGTGCCCACGGTGTACGAAGTCGCGCCCCAGGCAAAGGCCGAGCCCACCAGGGTCAGCAAACCACCCGCATACACATCTTTGTCCAACACAACCGACATCCCAACGACTCCTGTGATCTCTTTAATACTCTGGTGACGGGGTGCTGGACAGCACCTCCTCCAGCACCGTCAGCCCTTCGGCCACCCGCAGAGCCCCTGCCAGGCGCAGCGGGCGCATGCCATCACTGATGGCCTGGCGCTTGAGCGCATCTGAATTGGGTTCGCGAGTGATCTGGGTCTTGAAGGCCTCAGACACCACCAGCAACTCATACAGCCCCATGCGCCCCCTGAAACCCGTCATGCGGCAATCGACACAACCCACCGGTTTGAACGGTTTGTAACTGCCACTGAGCTGCCAGGGTTTGACCGCCTGCTCCAGCGTCTCACGCGCGTCCGAAACGTCAGGCGCCTTGCACAGCAGGCACAAGGTGCGCACCAGACGCTGCGCCAGCACGCCCAGCAGCGTGGCGTTGATCAGGTACGCAGGCACACCCAGCTCCATCAGCCGGGTGATGGCCGAAGGTGCGTCGTTGGTGTGCAGGGTGGAGAACACCAGATGCCCGGTGAGTGCCGCCTGCACCGCCATTTCGGCGGTGGCTTGATCGCGGATTTCACCAACCATGATGATGTCGGGGTCCTGGCGCATCAGGGCGCGAAGACCTTCGGGGAAACCAAAATCGAGCTGCGTCTGCACCTGGGTCTGGTTGAACGAGGCCTCGATCATCTCGATCGGGTCTTCCACCGTACTCACGTTCACCTCTTCGGTGGCGACGCGCTTGAGGGTTGAATACAGCGTGGTGGTTTTTCCGGAACCGGTCGGGCCGGTCACCAGAATGATGCCATTGGGGCGTTTCACCAAAGCTTCCCAGCGCTCGGCATCGTGTTTGGAAAAACCCAGCGCATCGAGCTCCTTGACCGTGGTCTCCGGGTCAAAAATCCGCATCACCATCTTTTCGCCAAAAGCGGTGGGCAGGGTCGAAATCCGCATCTCGACCTCAGCGCCGCCGGGGTTGCGGGTTTTGATACGGCCATCCTGCGGTCGACGTTTTTCCACCACGTCCATGCGGCTGAGTAACTTGATACGAGCCGTCATCGCGGTCAGCACACCCATCGGCATCTGGTAGACCGGGTGCAACACACCGTCGATGCGGAACCGGATCACACCCTGCTCACGGCGCGGCTCCAAGTGGATGTCACTGGCGCGCTGGTCAAACGCGTACTGCCACAACCAGTCGACCACCTGCACAACACTCTGGTCATTGGCGTCGAGTTGTTTGTTGCTTTTTCCAAGCTCAACCAGTTGCTCAAAGCTCGAGCCCACATTGGCGCCCGACTTGGCAGCGGCGCGGACCGACTTGGCCAAGGCAAAAAACTCCACCGTGTAGCGATGGATGTCCTGCGGGTTAGCCACCACCCGGCGCACGCTGCGCCGTGACTGGCGTTCCACCTCTCCGACCCAGTCGATCATAAAAGGCTCTGCCGTGGCGACCACAATCTCGTGGGCGCTGACCTGCACCGGCAAAATTTTGTGCCGCTCGGCGTAGGCCGGGCTCATGGTGTCGGCCACTTTGCCCACATCCACCTTGAGCGGATCAATCCGCAAATAAGCCAGCTTCACATGACCGGCCAGCCACTGGGTCAGCGACTCCAGGTCCATCGGCTTGTCGTCTGCGGCGCGATGCACCGCCACGCTGGCCAGACGCAACAAGGGGTGTTGTGCACTTTCGGCCTGGGCGCAGCGGGTGTGGATGCGCTGGGCTTCCTGCGTTGAGATGGTTCCATCTGCCTTGAGCCAGGACACCAGACTGCGCCAGTCCAACGGACCAGTGTGGGCCTCAACGCGGTGTTTGGGAGACGGCGCGGGGGTCATGACAACATCGGCTTGAACACCCGCACCCATTTGGCGGCCGGCAAACCCCAGCGTGCCTCAATCACTGCGGCACGCGCCATCAAGACCTCGCGTTTAGGCCGTGTGGGTGTGTGTTGTGCCAGCACCACGGTGTTGCCCTCGCGGGTGGGTTTGAAGGCCCAGATGGCGTCTTTGCCAAAAGCTGCCGACATTTTTTCGACACTGCGCTCAAAACTCGAGGCCCGGCCAAACAGGTTCACCGTCATGCAGCCCTCCGGCGTCAACAAACGCCGACAGTGGTTGTAAAACGGCAAGCTGTCGAGCACCGGCGCGGCGGCCTCGCGGTCGTAGAGGTCCACCTGCAAGGCATCCACCGTGCCCCACCACTTGGGGTTGAGTATTTCCTGAGCAGCATCGGCCAGCACCACGCGCATCGTCGGGCTGTCGGCAGGTAACTTAAAAGCGTTGCGACAGAGCGCCAGCACCTGTGGGTTGAGTTCAATCGCCGTTGTTGAGATACGCAACTCCTTGGCACAGAACTTGGTCAAGGAGCCTGCACCCAGGCCCAGCTGCATGGCTTGGCGGTCTGTCACCGTCTCCGGGTCGACAAACAGCAACCAGGCCATCATGCGCTGCACGTACTCGTGCACCAGGCCGATGCTGTCTTCCAGATACATGGAGCCCTGAATCCATTCGCTGCCCAGATGCAGGTGTCGAATGTTGCCGTCGTCAGAGAAGTTGGCTTCGGGAAGTTGTGAGGTGCGTTTTTTCAAGATGCCGGATTATCCCCAATCGCCTGGACTGTCAAGGGCGACAACCCTCACCAACCAACTTAAACAGCGCTGTTGTGCCCGCCCGAACGGTCTTTCACAAAACCGAAGGCAAAACTCAGTGCTTCCTGCAAAGAATTTTCCATGGCGCGGCGCTCCGGCTCGGTCAGGTAAAACATCATGTCGACATCGTGACGCAAATAACGCGCAGGCAGTCGATTGAGCGCCACACAGGCCACATCGGCCAGCATGTCGGCACTGAAGTCAGGGTGAGAGCCAGACATTTTGGCCACCGCCTCAAACACAACCGGCTCAAAATAGTTGTGAATTTGCTCAAAGTTGATGATCATAAAGTGACTCTAAAAGGTGTTTGACCCGTCAAGACAAGCGTGCCAAAGCTTTCGGACCGCCCCGGTAAAAAGTGGCACTTTTTCAACTGTACATGAATTTTGTGCTGACAACTGATGTTCCCAAGCTACAAAACATGTAGCAATTCGGCAATTTGCGATATAGTCCACTTTTCGCGCCGACACAAAAGGGCAGGCCTGGGTTCGCACAGCCCACTGCAGTGATGCCCTTGGCAGAAATTTCATGTCCAAAGGAGATGCCCCATGAGTACAAAAGAAACCGCTGCCATTGGCCAGCTGTTAAGCCTGCTTGAATCACGTTATGCCATTCGTGTGCTTTGGGCACTCAAAGACGGCCACCCCCAGACTTTCCGCCTGCTGCAAGACAGCGTCGGCGGCATCACCCCCAACACACTGAACACACGGATCAAGGAAATGCGTGAAGCTGGCCTGCTTGACCATGGCAGCAGCGGTTATCTGGTGACCCCATTGGGCGCCGATCTGCTCAAGCGCATGGGTGATCTGTCTGCCTTTGCCACCAAATGGGTCTCCACCCAAGCCAAAAAGAAAGCCTGAAAACAGTCGTTTTCAGCCAAGTCCACTTATTTCATCTCTGTTTCTCATGATCACAACCCCATCAGGACTCCAATACGAAGACAGCATCACCGGTGTTGGTGATGTCGCGACCGACGGCCAACGCGTCACAGTCCATTACACCGGCTGGCTGTTCCAGGAAGGTGTCCAAGGCGCCAAGTTCGACTCCAGCAAGGACCGGGGCACACCTTTTGTCTTCAACCTGGGTGCTGGCTCTGTCATCCGTGGCTGGGACGAAGGTGTGGCAGGCATGCAGGTGGGCGGCACCCGCACGCTGATCATTCCTCCGGGCCTGGGGTATGGTGCGCGCGGTGCGGGTAACGTGATCCCGCCGCATGCCACCCTGAAATTTGAAGTCGAGTTGCTCAAGCTGTCCTGAACCTCCACGACTGACACCTTTCGGGCACCTGCGACAGGTGCCCTTTTTTATTGGTGAGATGCCATCCTGACGTCAACAAGCATTGACCACAAAATATTGTGGGTATTGCTCTTGAAATGGCAAACCGCGCCACCATCTCACAGCATCGTTCATACAAAACCCGCCTCACCGCATGTCTGACACAACACCTCAACCTACTTCTGCGGACCATTCCGCTACCCCAGCCGCCGCCGTGGATGGGCAAAACATCCAGGAAACTTTGGCCAATTACGAATCCGAGGTCCTGGCCAAATGCCAGGCTGATCTGGCTGAACTGCAAGCCAAAAGCGCCGAACTGGCTGACCAATACCTGCGTGCCAAGGCCGATGTGGAGAACGCCCGCCGCCGCGCCGAGGACGAAGTCGCCA
This sequence comes from Rhodoferax fermentans, assembly GCF_002017865.1. NCBI lineage: Bacteria > Pseudomonadati > Pseudomonadota > Betaproteobacteria > Burkholderiales > Comamonadaceae > Rhodoferax > Rhodoferax fermentans. Next base: position 3,324,686 of record NZ_MTJN01000002.1, read on the forward strand.
AGTCACGCAAATTCGCCCTGGAAGGTTTTGCCGACAGCTTGTTGCCAGTGATCGACAGCCTGGAAGCTGGTCTGGCCATCAAAGACGCCAAGCTCGAGCAGATTCGTGAAGGTGCTCAAGCCACCTTGCGACAGTTGCTGGCCGCGCTGGAGCGCAACAAGGTGATCGCCATCAACCCTGAGGCCGGCAGCAAATTCGACCCGCACCAACACCAGGCCATCAGTGTGGTGCCGTCCGAGCACGAAGCCAACTCGGTGGTGACCGTACTGCAAAAAGGCTACCTGATCTCTGAGCGCATTCTGCGGCCCGCGCTGGTCACCGTCTCTGCACCGAAATAAGCCAATCCTCCAGCTTGAAATCAATCAGGCTGTCCACAAGTTACAAACATCTGTCTATTTAGGAGTTCACCATGGGAAGAATCATCGGCATCGATCTGGGCACCACCAACAGCTGCGTGGCCATCATGGAAGGCAATACGCCCAAAGTGATTGAAAACGCCGAAGGTGCGCGCACCACCCCGTCCATCATCGCCTACCAGGAAGACGGCGAAGTGCTGGTCGGTGCTTCGGCCAAACGCCAGGCTGTGACCAACCCCAAGAACACGCTGTATGCCGTCAAACGCCTGATCGGTCGCAAGTTCACCGAAAAGGAAGTGCAAAAGGACATCGACCTGATGCCTTACAAAATTGCTGCTGCCGACAACGGCGACGCTTGGGTCGAAGTGCGTGGCAATCGCATGGCACCCCAGCAAATCAGCGCTGATGTGCTGCGCAAGATGAAAAAGACGGCCGAAGACTACCTCGGTGAAGCCGTCACCGAAGCGGTGATCACCGTGCCCGCCTACTTCAATGATGCCCAGCGCCAAGCCACCAAGGACGCTGGCCGCATTGCTGGCCTCGAAGTCAAGCGCATCATCAACGAACCCACGGCAGCTGCCCTGGCGTTTGGCCTGGACAAAAACGAAAAGGGCGATCGCAAGATTGCTGTGTATGACCTGGGTGGTGGTACCTTTGACATCTCCATCATCGAAATCGCTGACGTGGATGGTGAAAAGCAGTTTGAAGTGCTCTCCACCAACGGTGACACCTTCCTGGGTGGTGAAGATTTTGACCAACGTGTCATCGACTTCATCATTGCCGAGTTCAAGAAGGAACAAGGTGTGGACCTGGGCAAGGACGTGCTGGCCCTGCAACGCCTGAAAGAAGCCGCTGAAAAGGCCAAGATCGAACTCTCCAGCAGCGCCCAGACCGACATCAACCTGCCGTATGTGACCGCTGACGCCTCGGGCCCGAAACACCTGAACATCAAGCTGACCCGTGCCAAGCTCGAGTCGCTGGTCGACGAGCTGATCGAACGCACCATCGCCCCCTGCCGCACCGCCCTGAAAGACGCTGGCGTGAGCGCCGCTGACATCCATGACGTGATCCTGGTGGGTGGCATGACCCGTATGCCCAAGGTGCAGGAAAAGGTCAAGGAACTGTTTGGCAAGGACCCCCGCAAGGACGTGAACCCGGACGAGGCTGTGGCCGTGGGTGCCGCGATTCAGGGCCAGGTGTTGTCGGGTGACCGCACCGACGTGTTGTTGCTGGACGTGACACCGCTGTCCCTGGGTATTGAAACCCTGGGTGGCGTGATGACGAAGATGATCGCCAAGAACACCACGATCCCGACCAAGTTTGCCCAGACTTTCTCGACCGCAGACGACAACCAGCCTGCCGTGACCATCAAGGTGTTCCAGGGTGAACGTGAAATTGCGGCTGGCAACAAGCTGTTGGGTGAGTTCAACCTCGAAGGTATCCCACCGTCACCACGTGGTTTGCCCCAGATTGAAGTGTCGTTTGACATCGATGCCAACGGTATTTTGCACGTGGGCGCCAAGGACAAAGGCACCGGCAAGGAAAACAAGATCACCATCAAGGCCAACTCGGGTCTGTCCGAAGCCGAGATCCAGCAAATGGTGAAAGACGCCGAGCTCAACGCCGCCGACGACAAGAAAAAGCTCGAACTGGTGCAAGCCAAAAACACCGCTGAAGCCAGCCTGCATAGCGTTAAGAAGAGCCTGACCGAGTACGGCGACAAGATCGACGCCGCTGAGAAGGAGAAAATCGAAGCTGCGGTGAAAGACCTGGAAGAAGCCCTCAAGGGTGACAACAAGGCGACCATCGAAGAAAAGAGCACGGCCCTGATGACCGTGAGCCAGAAACTCGGCGAAAAAATGTATGCTGACATGCAAGCCAAGGAAGCCGCTGCGGCGCAACCCGATGGCGCCGCCGAGCAGGCCGCATCCCAAGGTGGCAGCGCAGCGCAAGACGACAATGTGGTTGACGCCGAAGTGAAAGAAGTCAAGAAGCCCTAAACGCTTGGCACTTCAACACTGTTGTTGACACAGGCAGCACGCGCCGCGTTGATCACCGCAAGGGAGCAACGCGGCGTTTGTATTGAAACCAGGCACGAGTAGACCATGTCAAAAAGAGATTACTACGAGGTTCTGGGTGTTCCCAAAAACGCCACAGACGACGAGATCAAGAAGGCTTATCGCAAACACGCGATGAAGCACCACCCTGACCGCAACCAGGGTGACTCCGCCAAAGTGGCCGAGGAAAAATTCAAGGAATCCAAAGAAGCCTACGAGATGTTGTCTGACCCGCAAAAACGGGCGGCCTACGACCAGCACGGCTTTGCCGGTGTGGACCCGAACATGCGCGGTGGTGCCGGTGGCGCCGAAGCCTATGGTGGTTTTGCCGAAGCCTTTGGTGACATCTTTGGCGACATGTTCGGCCAACAACGCGGTCGTGCCGGTGGTGGCCGCCAGGTTTACCGTGGCAGTGACCTGAGTTACGCCATGGAAGTGACGCTGGAAGAAGCGGCCAAGGGCAAGGATGCCCAAATCCGCATCCCGAGCTGGGACAACTGCGACAGCTGCCACGGCAGCGGCGCCAAACCAGGCACCCAGGTCAAGTCCTGCGGCACCTGCGGCGGTACCGGGTCGGTGCAGATGCGCCAGGGTTTCTTCAGTGTGCAGCAAACCTGCCCGACCTGTCGCGGCACTGGCAAGGTCATTCCCGAACCCTGCCCAGCCTGCCATGGCCAGGGCAAGATCAAGAAACAAAAAACACTCGAAGTCAAAATCCCGGCCGGTATCGACGGTGGCATGCGCATCCGCAGCGCAGGCAATGGGGAACCCGGCACCAATGGTGGCCCGCCGGGTGACCTGTACATCGAGATCCGCCTCAAGAAACACGACATTTTTGAGCGCGACGGTGATGACCTGCATTGCTCGGTACCCATCAGCATCGTCACCGCCACGCTCGGTGGTGAAATTGATGTGCCCACCTTGGCTGGCAAGGCTGCCATCGACATTCCCGAAGGTACACAAACCGGCAAACAGTTCCGGCTGCGCGGCAAGGGCATCAAGGGTGTGCGCTCCAGCTACCCCGGTGACCTGTACTGCCACATCCTGATCGAAACCCCGGTCAAACTCACTGAACACCAGCGCAAGCTGCTGCGTGAGCTCGATGAGTCCTTGAAAAAGGGCGGCAGCAAACACTCACCCACCGGTGACAGTTGGACCGACCGCTTGAAGAGCTTCTTCAGCTGATCCAGGCCTGACCCACCGGGAGCCTATCCCTGCTACAAAAAAAGCCACGCAGTTCTCTCAAAAACTGCGTGGCTTTTTTTCATCATCTCATCACCCAGGAGTCTCTGTCATGTCTGTAACCATCAGCTTTCTCGGCGGCGCCGGTACCGTGACCGGCTCCAAATACCTGGTGCGCTTTGATGGCAAAGCGCTGTTGGTGGACTGCGGCCTGTTCCAGGGTTACAAACAGCTGCGTTTGCGCAACTGGAACCCGTTGCCAGTGGCGCCCGACCAGATCAACGCGGTGTTACTCACCCACGCGCATCTGGACCACAGTGGTTACCTGCCACTGCTCGTGAAGGAAGGATTTTCCGGACCGATTTACGCCACACCCGGCACGCGCGACCTGTGCAAGATCCTGTTGCCCGACAGCGGCCACATCCAGGAAGAGGACGCCGAGTTTGCCAACCGCCACAAACTCTCAAAACACGAGACCGCCCTGCCCCTGTACACCCGCCAGGACGCGCTGGACACGCTGCCGCACATCAAGACCCATGACTTTGGTCGAGCCTTCAACCCGATCCCTGGCTGGAAGGCCACCTTCTCTGCCGCAGGCCATATCCTGGGTGCCAGCAGCATCCTGCTGGAAGTGGCCGGGCGGCGCATTTTGTTCTCTGGCGACCTGGGCCGCCCGGACGACCTGATCATGAGCCCACCTGACGAGGCGCCACAGGCTGACACGGTGCTGATCGAGTCCACCTACGGTGACCGCATCCACCCGGTAGAGGACATGCTGGCCGAACTGGCAGCACCGCTGCAACGTGTGGCCAAGCGCGGTGGTGTGGCGGTGGTGCCGGTCTTTGCGGTGGGCCGCGCCCAGGCGCTGTTACACGCCATCCATCTGCTCAAACTGCGGGGTGACCTGCCGACTTCGCTGCCGGTGTTTCTGGACAGCCCGATGGCGGTGCACACCACCCATTTGTTTGAGGCGCACTTGGGTGAACACCGCCTGAGCCAGCAAGACAGCCGCGCCCTGACCCATGGCGCCACCATGGTCAACAGCACCGACGAGTCGCGTGCCTTGGCCAGCCGCCACGGGCCTATGGTGATCCTGTCGGCCAGCGGCATGGCCACTGGCGGGCGGGTGTTGCACCACCTGGCCCACTACGCGGGCGACCACCGCAACATGGTCATCCTGACCGGTTACCAGGCGCCCGGCACCCGGGGTGCCAGCTTTGCCAGCGGTGCCAAAACCGTGCGTATCCATGGCCGCGACGTGGTCGTGAATGCGGAGGTGGTGCAGCTGCAATCGGCCTCGGCCCACGCCGATGCCAACCAGCTCATCAGCTGGCTGCGCACGATGCCGCAGGCGCCCGATCAGGTCTACATCGTGCACGGTGAAGCAGGCCCGGCCGACACCCTGCGCGCCCGCATCAAACACGAGCTGGGCTGGCGCGCCCTGGTGCCAGAGGCCGGATCCACCTGGCCCACCTGAACACATCAGGCGATTCCTTTGCTACGGTAACTATAGCTATCAGCCCTTTTCAAGAAAGGGCTAGAGGCCAATTTCTTACACAAGACCCAGCAAACGCTCACGCGCTGCCGCGTACTCGCGTTTGAGCTGCGCCACAAAATCAGCCGTGCTCTGCACCTGGCTGATGGCGCCAATGCCCTGGCCACAACCCCAGATGTCTTTCCAGGCTTTGGCCTTGTCACCGCCAAAGTTCATGGCGCTCGGGTCGCTCTCGGGCAGGTGCTCAGGGTCCAGTCCGGCGGCGCGAATGCTGGGCGCCAGGTAGTTGCCGTGTACACCAGTGAACAGGTTGCTGTAGACGATATCGTCGGAGTTGCTGGCCACAATCGCCTGTTTGTAAGCCTCTGACGCACGCGCCTCGTGGGTGGCGATGAAGGCCGAGCCGATGTAGGCAAAGTCCGCACCCATGGCTTGAGCCGCCAGCACCGCACCCCCGCTGGCGATTGAGCCGCTGAGCACCAGCGGGCCGTCAAACCACTGGCGGATTTCCTGCACCAAGGCAAACGGGCTTTTGACACCGGCGTGGCCACCGGCACCGGCTGCCACCGCTATCAGTCCATCGGCACCTTTCTCGATGGCTTTGTGGGCGTGTTTGTTGTTGATCACATCGTGTAACACCACGCCGCCGTAAGCATGAGCGGCGGCGTTGATGTCTTCGCGTGCGCCCAGGCTGGTGATGATGATCGGCACCTTGTATTTGACACACAGCGCCATGTCGTGCTCAAGCCGCTCATTGCTTTTGTGCACGATCTGGTTGATGGCAAAGGGTGCGGCGGGTTGCTCCGGGTGCGCCTGGTTGTGGGCCGCCAAGGCTTCGGTGATCTCGATCAGCCAGTCTTCAAGTTGCTCGGCTGGCCGAGCGTTGAGCGCTGGCATGCTGCCCACCACACCAGCGATACATTGGGCGATCACCAGCTGCGGGTTGCTGATGATGAACAGTGGTGAACCAATCACTGGGAACGGCAAACGGTCAAGAGGCGTGGGGAGTCTGGACATAGGATGACTTTTCTGAATGACCCACAGCGGGTCAGTGACTTGGGTGCTTGATCCAGCGGCTGATCTGGTCCACCGCCTGGGCTTCCATACCGACATAACCGTGGTGATGGAAAGCCTCGCAGGGGCCGCTTGTGGGCTCGGTGCCGCCGTCGACTTCGATGTACTGTTTGACCGGTGCTGACACCAGGCGGCTGATCAAATGCTGCGCCGCAGTGGGTGGGGTGATACGGCAGGCGTCGTGCTTGTGCTGAAAGATCAGGACCGGCACCGTGATGTCCTCCAGCGCGATGTCGGCCACGGAGCCACCCGACTGCGGACCGGTGACGGTGGAGCTCAACACCACGCCAGCAATCCGGGCGCCCAGTGCCACGCCGTTGGCAGCCGCGCTGAGGGTACCCTGGCTGGTGCCAACCAGCCACACCGGAACGGCGCTGCGCTTGCCAATGTCATCCAAGATGGCTCGCACATCGGCCTGATGCTCGACAGAGCGGCGATACGCCGGTGTCATCTGTCTGGCGTCGTCCGGGTTGCCAACCAGGGCAACATTCAAACCCGCACGCGCGAAATCGTCACGCGAGCGGATCAGAAAGTTGCCTGATTGGGGCACACCGCCCTTGAGCCCGATCCCACCATGGCCACCCGCAAACAACAACACCGTGGCCACGGCACCGTCACGCGGCATCCACCAGTAACTGATGCCCACATCACCACGCGAGCTCAGGACCACCAGTCCGTCCTGCGCCATGGCCGAGGTCGCAGCCAGGCAGGCCAACAGCGCACCAAAGACCCAGCGCAGGGCCGAGTCTGACCAGCGGCTCAAAACGCGTCCAGCGCCAGTGCAGTCACACAGGCCGCACCGTCCACAATGCTGTCGCGCAAGCCCGGCACCTTGGTCAGGATGTGGTCGGCATAGAAGCGGGCGACGGTGATCTTGGCCTGCATAAAGGCCACATCCTCACCGCGTGCCAGTGCCTCTTGCGCCACCAACAGGGCACGGCCCATCTGCCAGCCCGCCATCAGGTTGCCCGCCAGCATCAGGTAGGGCACGCTGCCGGCAAACACCGCATTAGGGTGTGCCTTGGTGTTGCCCGACACAAAGTCCACCACCTCGATGAAGGCCAGGCGCGCCGCCGCCAGGCGCTTGGCCATGACCAAGGCGTCAGGTGTGGCAGTGGCCGTCAATTCGGCTTCGGTACTGGCGATCTGAGCGGCGAGCGCCTTGGCGGTCTGGCCACCATCACGCGCGGTTTTGCGACCGACCAGGTCGTTGGCCTGGATCGCGGTGGTGCCTTCGTAGATGGTCAAAATTTTGGAGTCGCGGTAATACTGGGCGCAGCCGGTTTCCTCGATGAAGCCCATGCCACCATGCACCTGCACACCCAATGACGTGACCTCCTGGCTCATCTCGGTGGAAAAGCCTTTGATCAGCGGCACCATGAACTCGTAAAAGGTCTCGTTCTGCTCCCGCGTCTGGGCGTCCGGGTGGTGGTGCGCCGCGTCATAGGCGGCTGCGGCCACACTCGCCAAGGCACGGCAACCCTCGGTGTAGGCACGCATGGTCATCAACATGCGTTTGACATCGGGGTGGTGAATGATCGGGCCAGCAGCTGGCAAGGAGCCATCCACCGGGCGGCTCTGGATGCGCTCCCGGGCGAACTCCACCGCCTTCTGGTAGGCCATCTGCGCAATCGCAATACCCTGCACCCCGACACCGTAGCGGGCGGCGTTCATCATGATGAACATGTACTCCAGGCCCCGGTTTTCCTGCCCGACCAGATACCCCACGGCACCACCCGCATCGCCAAACTGCAGCACACAGGTCGGGCTGGCCTTGATGCCCAGTTTGTGCTCGATGCTGACGCAAGCCACATCGTTGCGCGCACCGAGCGAACCATCTGCCTTGACCAAGAACTTCGGCACCACAAACAGGCTGATGCCTTTGACGCCAGCGGGCGCGCCGTTCACTCGCGCCAGCACCAGGTGCACGATGTTCTCGGCCAGGTCGTGTTCACCCCAGGTGATGAAAATCTTGGTGCCCGCGATCTTGTAGCTGCCGTCGGGCTGCGGCTCGGCCTTGGTACGCACCGCCGCCAGGTCGCTGCCAGCCTGTGGCTCGGTCAGGTTCATGGTGCCAGTCCACTGGCCGTTGACCAGTTTCTCAAGGTAGATGGCATTGAGTTCACTGGAACCCGCCGTCAACAACGCCTCAATCGCACCGTCAGAAAGCAATGGCAACAAGGCAAAACTCATATTGGCCGAGTTCTGCATTTCCCCCACGGCCGAACCGATGGTTTTGGGCAAACCCTGACCGCCGTAGGCCACCGGGTGCTGCAGGCCCTGCCACCCGGCTTCGGTGTATTGCTTGAACGCCGCCTTGAAGCCGGGTGTGGCGGTGACCATACCGTCTTTCCAGCTGGTGGGGTTCTGGTCGCCGACCCAGTTCAGGGGTGCCAGCACAGTTTCATTGAATTTGGCGGCTTCTTCGAGCACTGCCTGCGCGGTCTCGAAGCCAGCATCCTCCATGCCCGGCAACTGCGCGATCTGATCAATACCCGCCAAGTAGCGGATGTTGAACAACATGTCTTTGAGAGGGGCGGAATAACTCATGCTTGTCTCCTGGTTTTTTTGAGGCTTGAGTGCGCCAGTGCCCATGCTCTGGCGAAAAAAAAGGGCATCACATGGATGCCCTGGTCACCGGTTGGCCTTACAAGGCAGCCACCAGTTCGGGCACAGCGGCAAACAGGTCCGCTTCGAGCCCGTAGTCGGCCACACTGAAGATCGGTGCCTCGGGGTCCTTGTTGATGGCCACAATCACCTTGCTGTCCTTCATGCCGGCCAAATGCTGGATGGCGCCGCTGATGCCCGCAGCAATATAGAGCTGGGGGGCAACGATCTTGCCGGTTTGGCCCACTTGCCAGTCGTTCGGCGCGTACCCGGCATCCACCGCTGCGCGGCTGGCGCCGATGGCGGCACCGAGTTTGTCGGCCAGCGGCACCATCACGTCGTTGAACTTTTCCTGAGAACCCAGGGCGCGGCCACCGCTGACGATGACTTTGGCGGCGGTGAGTTCGGGGCGGTCGTTCTTGGCGATTTCACTGCCCAGGTAGGTGCTGCCACCGGTGACAGCCAAAGCAGCTACCGTTTCAATAGCTACAGGCCCTTGTTCTGATTGGGCTGCAGCATCAAAAGCCGTGGTACGCACGGTGATCACCTTGATCGTGTCCAGGCTCTGCACGGTGGCAATGGCATTGCCAGCGTAAATCGGGCGCTCGAAGGTGTCGGGGCTGATCACCTTGCTCAGGTCTGTAATCTGACCCACATCGAGCTTGGCAGCCACGCGTGGGGCGATGTTTTTGCCCGATGCGGTGGCTGCAAACAGGATGTGGCTGTAACTGGACGCCAGCGCCACCACCTGGGCCGTGACGTTTTCAGCCACACCATGGGCCAGGCTGTCGGCATCGATGTGGATCACCTTGGCCACACCAGCGACCTGGGCGGCGGCACTCGCCACAGCAGCGGCATTGGCGCCGGCCACCAGCACATGCACCTCACCACCGAGCTGGCTGGCTGCGGTGATGGTGTTCAAGGTGGCGGGCTTGAGATGGGTGTTGTCGTGTTCGGCAATAACAAGAGAGCTCATGTGTCTTCCTTCAATCTGTGGGCTCAGGCGCTGGGTCAGATGACCTTGGCTTCGGTTTTGAGTTTGGCGACCAGCGTGGCCACGTCAGGCACCTTGATGCCGGCGCTGCGTTTGGGCGGCTCGGAGACTTTGAGGGTCTTGATGCGTGCGGTCACATCAACACCGAGGTCTTCCACCTTGATGATGTCGAGCGGCTTTTTCTTGGCCTTCATGATGTTGGGCAGGGTCACATAACGTGGCTCGTTGAGGCGCAAGTCAGCCGTCATGACCGCAGGCAAAGTGACACTGAGGATTTCAGAACCACCATCGATTTCACGGGTGATGCTGGCCTTGCCGTCCGTCACTTCAATCTTGCTGGCGCAGGTGACTTGGGGCAGATCGGCCAGGGCCGCGAGCATCTGGCCAGTCTGGTTGCAATCGTCGTCGATGGCTTGTTTGCCCAGGATCACTAGGCCGGGTTGTTCCTTGTCCACAATCGCCTTGAGGATCTTGGCCACCGCCAAAGGCTGCAACTCGGCTGCGGTCTCGACCAGGATGGCCCGGTCGGCACCAATCGCCATGGCGGTGCGCAGGGTTTCCTGGCACTGGGTGACACCACAGGACACCGCGATGATTTCGGTGGCCACACCCTTTTCTTTGAGACGCACCGCTTCTTCGATGGCAATCTCGTCAAACGGGTTCATGCTCATTTTCACGTTGGCAATATCTACACCGGTGTTGTCCGACTTGACCCGGACCTTCACGTTGTAGTCCACCACGCGTTTGACTGCGACCAGGACTTTCATAAAAACGTCTCTCCAAAGTAAAAATGAATGGCAAAACACACCGTGCACCGGTCAATTCCATTGACGTGCACGTCAACCTGGGCATTTTATGCGGGCGTACCAGCCAGCCTGGTCAAACCACAGACAATCCGCCAAAAAACCAATAATAGAACGACCGTTCTTTTTTAGTATACCCACTGCTTGGCTTGTGCTCAAGCGGCGCGTTGATGAATGACACGTTGTGGGAAAGGAATTTCGACCCGGTTCTCGCGCAGCAGCTGCAAAATCGCCAGATTGATCGAGGAGCGCAGATTGTCGCTGCCGTTTTCGGGGTCGCGAATCCAGTAGCCCAGGCGGAACTCCAGCCCGTCAGCACCAAAATTCATCAGCGCCACCGCCGGGCCGGGCTCCTGCAGCACCCGCTCCTGCTGGGACGCCGCCTGCAGCAGCAGCCGTGTGACCAGATCCACATCACTCTCGTAACCCACCGACACCGTGGTGGACTGCCAGACCTTGGGGTCGGCCAGCGACAGGTTTTCGACCCGGCTGGTGATCAGCATCTCGTTGGGCACAATCGACTCGCGGCCACTGAGCGAACGGATCACCGTGTAGCGCGCATTGATCTCGGTGATGACACCGTTGAAGTTGTCGACCTGAACCGTGTCACCAATACGCATGCTGCGCTCAGCCAGAATGACAAAACCCGACACGTAATTGGCAGCCAGCTTCTGCAGGCCAAAACCAATGCCAACCCCCACCGCGCCACCGAGCACCGACAGCGCCGACATGTCGATGCCCACCGCCGACATCGCCAGCAGCAGCCCGACAAACATCAGCAGCGCCTTAGCCGCATTGCTGAAGGCCTTGCGCAGGCTCAGCTCACCACCGGTGACATGGCGCAATAACTTGGACTCCAGTGCCGAAGAAATCCACAAGGTGATGATCAGCACCAGACCGGCGGTGAGGGACCCCTCGATGATCTTGCGCACCGACAACTGGCTGGAGCCGACCTTCCAACTGATCTGGTCGAGCTCTTCCATCACCACCGGCAACAAACCACTGACCCACAGCACCATGGCCAGCCAGGCCAACCAGGAGATGGTGCGCTCCAGAAAACGGATCAAAGGGGTTTCTTTAAACGCTGCCTGCAGCACCTTGACACCCAGCCGGATCACCAGCAGCGACATCAGCACCGGTATCGCAATCTTGAACGCCGCCAGCGGCAGCGAATGGCCCAGCAGTTGGCGCGCCAGATAAGCCAGCGCCAACCACAGCGCAGGGAACAACACACCGTCCACAATGCGCCGACCAAAGGTGATGCTGTTGGCGTCGCGGCCCACAAAGGCCCGGGCGGCCAGGTTGGCCAGCAGCCAGGCCAGCAAGGCACAGCCGAGCAGCACCGCCAGTTCGATCAGGGTGCGGGTCTGTACCAGCGCCTCCAGCCAGGTTTGCAGGTCGTCAGGTTGCACCTCAGACATCGGCCATCACCCGGATATGCGCCTCCACGCTGCGCGCCAGCGAACTCATCACATACCCACCTTCCAGGCAGCTGATGACCCGCCCCTGTGCATAACGGTGCGCGACATCCATGATGCGGCTGGTGATCCAGGCGTAGTCGTTTTCCACCAGACCAAGCTGGCCCATGTCGTCCTCGCGGTGGGCATCAAACCCGGCACTGATCAGGATCAGCTCGGGCTGAAACTCTTCCAGACGCGGCATCCAGGCGCCTTCGATCATTTCGCGGATCTCCATGCCCTTGGTGTAGGCCGGCACCGGCAGGTTGACCAGGTTGGGCGCACTCGAGTGCTCCCAGCCCAGCGGGTAAAACGGGTGCTGGTAAAAACTCACCATCAGAATCCGGTCATCCCCCTTGACGATGTCCTCTGTGCCATTGCCGTGGTGCACGTCAAAGTCCACTATCGCCACGCGCTGCAGGTTATGCCGCTCCAGCGCGTATTTGGCGGCAATCGCCACGTTGTTGAAAAAGCAGAAACCACCGGCCTTGTCGCGACAAGCATGGTGCCCGGGCGGGCGCACCGCACAAAAAGCGGTGTTCATTTCACCGGCCAGCACCGCATCGACCGCGTCGGTGGCCGCCCCCACTGCATGCAGGGCCGCCGTCCATGTGTGAATGTTGATGCTGGTGTCGGGGTCGATCTGCAGGTGGTCGGCCCCCCCAGCGGCAATCTCCTCCTTGAGCTCGGCGTTGAGCCCGCGGATCGCAGCCACATACATGCGGCCATGGGCCAGTTCAATGTCGGAGGTGGAGGCCGGGGTGGCTTCGCGTCGGTCCAGCGCCACATCCAGACCGCTGATCAGCAGCCGGTCATCAATGGCATCCAGTCGCTCAGGGCATTCCGGGTGACCCGGACCCATCTCATGCTTGCGAAAACTCGGGTGAGTAAAGTATCCGGTCATTGACATACAGGTTTGTCTCCTGGAATGATTTTTTTGGTAAGGTTACCTGATGGATATACAAGCAAAGCTTACAGCCCTGGTCAACCAGCTTAACACGGTGATCGTGGGCAAATTTGACCAAACACAAGATTGTGTGGCGTGTTTGCTGGCAGGGGGGCACCTGCTGATTGAAGACGTGCCGGGGGTCGGAAAAACCACCCTGGCGCACGCACTGGCGCGCACCTTTGGTTTGCAGTTTTCTCGGGTGCAGTTCACCTCCGACCTGATGCCCAGCGACCTGCTCGGGGTCTCGGTGTTCGAGCGCAGCCAGGAAGCGTTTGTGTTCCACCCCGGCCCGCTGTTTACCCAGGTGCTGCTGGCCGACGAGATCAACCGTGCCAGCCCCAAGACCCAAAGCGCCTTGCTGGAAGCGATGGAAGAAAAACAGGTCAGCATCGACGGCCAGACCCGACCCCTGCCCTCACCTTTTTTTGTCATCGCCACCCAAAACCCGATGGACCAGGTGGGCACATATGCGTTGCCCGAGTCGCAGCTGGATCGGTTCCTGATGTGTCTCTCGCTCGGTTACCCGAGCCGCGAGGCCGAGCGCCAGTTGCTCGGCGGTGCCGACCGGCGCGAGCTGGTCGAGGCCCTGCCCAGCCTGCTGAGCCCGGCCGAGTTGCTGCTGTTGCAAAACCAGGTGCTGGCGGTGCACACCAGCGGGCCCTTGTTGGACTATGTGCAAGACCTGCTGGCCGCCACCCGCTCTGGCAGCTGGTTTGTGCAGGGCCTGAGCCCACGCGCCGGCATTGCGGTGGTGCGCGCGGCCAAAGCACGGGCCCTGCTGAGCGGGCGCGACTATGTGGCGCCCGACGATGTGCGCGCCATCCTGCCGCAAACCATCGCGCACCGGCTGGTTCCCAGCGCCGACGCCAACCGTGGTGCGCGTGCCCAGGTGCAAGCGATGCTGGACGCGGTGCCGCTGCAGTGATGGTTCTCCCCCGAAGCGCCTTCAGTGCATCCCCCTCAAGGGGGCGCACCCGGTGGCCTGGCCAAGCCAGTGCCACGGGTGCTCTGGCATAAAACCCGGCAGCGACACCTGAATGGCTTTGCCCAGAAACGCCTCAAAGGCCTCCAGCATCAGGCGACACACCTGGTGGCCTGGCCGTCCAAGGGCCAGGGGTGCACTGATCTGGAATCCAGTTGCGTCGCTGCGGGCGCGCTTTGAGCGCTGGTGGCTGGCGCGTTTGCCAGCATCTGACAGCGTGACCCTGACCCAGCGCACGGTCTACATCCTGCCCACGCGCGCGGGCTGGATGCTGGGCGCCACGCTGCTGGTGTTGTTACTGGCCTCCATCAACTACCAGCTCAACCTGGGTTACCTGCTGACCTTTTTGCTGGCCGGTTGTTCACTGGTGGCCATGCATGTGAGCCATGCCAACCTGCGTGGCATCACCATGAGCTTGATAGCACCTGACCCAGTATTTGCGGGGGCCAGAGCCCTATTTGACATCCAACTGCTGAACCCCAGCCAACGCACTCGACCAGCCCTGGCGCTGGCCATCCAGGGCAGCCAGCAGTGGGTGTTGACCGATCTGGCACCGCTGTCCCAGGCACGCGTGCAACTGGCCTGTCTACCGGGTCAGCGTGGCCTGCACCCGCTGCCCACGGTGCGTGCCCAGACCCTGTTTCCGCTGGGGAGTTTTTGTGTCTGGACGCTGTGGCGGCCCGCCAGCCCCTTGCTGGTCTACCCGTCCCCCGAAACCCAGCCGCCCCCCCTGCCCGATGGCGCCTCTGAGACCGGCCACGGCCCGACCCGTACCGCCCCGCATCACCACGGCGAACCCGACAGCATCCGGCCCTACCGGCGTGGTGACCCTTTGAAAAACATCCTGTGGAAACAAGTGGCCAAAACCGGTGCACTGGTCAGCCGGGACAGTGTGGCGGCGCAGCAACATGACCTCTGGCTCAGCCGCCCGCTGACGGCCTTGTCACATCCCGAGCAGCAGCTCAGCCGCCTGTGTGCCTGGGTGCTGCGGGCTGACCAGCTGGGCCTACGTTACGGCCTGCGCTTGAGCGGCCAGGACATCGGCCCCGACCACGGCCCACAACACCTGCAACGTTGCCTGCGTGCGCTGGCGCTCGCATGAAGCTGCCCGGCACCCTGAACCAGCTCCCGCGTGACACCCGCGACACGCTATTTATGCTGCTGGTGATCGGATGGGTGGTGGCGCCCATGCTCTCCGAGTTGCCGCTGTGGTGTGGGCCATTAACTGGGGCGGTCATGCTCTGGCGCGGCACGCTGGCCTGGCGTGGTCAGGCGCTGCCCTCGCGCTGGTGGCGCCTGGGCCTGCTGCTAGTGGCGGTGGCTGCCACGCTGCTGTCCTTCAGAACCCTGCTTGGGCGTGATGCTGGTGTGACCCTGGTCGTGGTCTTGCTGGCACTCAAAACCCTGGAGTTACGTGCCCAGCACGACGCCTATGTGGTGTTTTTCCTGAGTTTTTTCCTGATGTTGACCAACTTCTTCTACTCGCAGTCACTGCTGACCGCCGCCGTCATGCTGATCGCGCTATGGGGCTTGTTGACAGCGCTGGTCAACGCCCACCTGCCGGTCGGGCGCCCGCCGCTGTGGCAGTCGGCGCGTACGGCGGGGGGCATGGCGCTGCTGGGCGCGCCGATCATGCTGGTGCTGTTTTTGCTGTTCCCGCGCATGGCACCGCTGTGGGGCCTGCCGGGCGATGCGATGGCCGGACGCAGTGGTTTGTCGAGCGACATGACGGTGGGCAACATTGCCAGCCTGGCGCTGGACGACAGCGTGGCCATGCGTATCAACTTCAGCGGCCCACCACCTGCGCAGAAAGACCTGTACTTTCGTGGCCCGGTGCTGTCCAACTTTGACGGCGTGCGCTGGCGGCCCAGCGAGGCAGCGGGTGTGTGGCGCGCTGCCGAAGCCGATCTGCAGGTGCAGGGCCCGGCGGTGGCCTACCAGGTCACGCTGGAGCCCAACCAGCGCCCCTGGCTGCTCACGCTGGATGCCACACCCAGCGCACCAGAGCTGCCGCAGGGCCGTGCGCGGATGTCGGCTGAGCTGCAATGGCAACAAGACCGCCAAGCCACCGCGCTGCTGCGTTACCAGGCTACCAGCTACCCCCAGTTCAGCTACGGCAAAAACCAGAGCCCAGCCCGGCTGGCGCCCTACCTGGCCTTGCCCAGCGGCTTCAACCCGCGCACGCTGGCACTGGCGCAAACACTCAGGCGCGAGGCACCCGCCGGTGAGGGGGCCAACAGCCACCTGGTGCAAGCCGCGCTGGAGCGCTTGCGTACCGGTGGTTTTGTCTACACGCTGGAGCCCGGTCTGTCTGGTCGCGACAGTGCCGACGAGTTCTGGTTTGACCGCAAGGCCGGGTTCTGTGAACACTTTGCGGCAGGGTTTGTGATCCTGATGCGTGGCGCCGGGGTGCCCGCGCGCGTGGTCACCGGTTACCAGGGCGGTGAGCGCAATAACGTGGATGGTTTCTGGACCGTGCGCCAAAGTGACGCGCACGCCTGGGCCGAGGTCTGGCTGCCCGGACAGGGCTGGCAGCGGGTGGACCCAACGTCCATGGTGGCGCCCATGCGCACCGGCAGTTTTGCCCGACTCGAACCACAGCGCGGTGTGCTGGCCCAAGCCATCCTGGGCAATGTCAACCCGCGTTTTGCGCTGAACCTACGTGCCAGCTGGGACGCCCTCAACAACCGCTGGAACCAGTGGGTGTTGAACTACACCCAGGCCAAGCAGCTCGACCTGCTCAAAGCCATCGGTTTTGAGGCGCCCAGCTGGGAAGACCTGATTCTCTTGCTGTGTGCCATCGTGGTGACGGTGAGCCTGCTTGGCGCGGGCTGGAGTGCCTGGGAGCGGCAGCGGCAGGACCCCTGGCTGCGTCTGCTGGCACAGGCCCGGGCACGGCTGTCACGCGCCGGGCTGCCCGCACCAGACAACAGCACAGCGCGTGAACTGGCCGAGCAGCTGCGGGCTGCTCAAGGCGGAACATCCACCGAGGTCCAGGCGCTGATGGACTGGCTGCTGCGCCTGGAAGCGCTGCGCTACGCACCACCAAATGGGCACAGCAGCCACAAGCGCCAGCTCACTACACTGCAGCACGAACTCCGGCGCCTACGCTGGGGTGTTTGAAACACCGACTGACCATGCCTTTGCCTGCCTTGAGACCTTTACTTGCACTGCTTTTGATAGCTATCACCGCTTTACCCATCGGGGCTGAGGCCAAAAAACACCCACATCATCCCCAAAAGACGGCCAAAACGGTGGCCAGCGCCCCGGTGCCCGGCCCGAGTTACGCGCAGCGCAGTGACGCCATGCAAGCGGCCGACGAGATCGCCCAGCAGCGCGACCTGGACCCGGCTTGGGTGCGCCAAGCAATAGGGCAAGCGCGCTACATCCAGGGCATCGCCCAAGCCGTCACACCACCAGCGCTTGGTGTGGCCAAAAACTGGCAGCTCTACCGCAGCCGTTTTATTGAACCCAAACGCATCCGCGCCGGGGTCGCCTTCTGGCAATTGCACCGCGACACCTTGCTGCGGGCGCAAGCCCAAACCGGTGTGCCGGTGGACATCGTGCTCGGCATCATTGGTGTGGAAACCATCTATGGCCAACAAATGGGCAACTACCGGGTGCTTGACGCGCTGGCCACGCTGGCCTTTGACTTTCCCCAAAGCCACCCACGCGCTGGCGCACGCAGTCAATATTTCAAAGGGGAACTGGCGCAGTTTCTGAGCATGATGCAACGTGGTGACATCAACCCGACGTTGTGGCGCGGCAGTTATGCCGGGGCTCTGGGTTTGCCGCAGTTCATGCCCAGCAGCTGGCACAAACATGCGGTGGACTTTGATGCAGACGGCAAGGTTGACCTCTTCAGCAGCCCCGGGGATGCGATTGGCTCGGTGGCCAACTACCTGGCCGCTTTTGGCTGGCAGCCCGGGCAGCCGACCCACTTTGCTCTGAGTTTTGACAGCACCCGACTCGACCTGCCCACGCTGCTGGTGCCAGACATCTTGCCGACTTTCAGTGTGGCAGATGTCCAGGCCAAAGGTGTGGTGCTGGAGGCTGCCGCGCAGTCCCACCCCGGCAAACTGGCGCTGATTGAGCTGCAAAACGGTGATGCGCCGCCGAGCTACCTGGCGGGCACCGAGAACTTTTACGTGATCACCCGCTACAACTGGAGCAGTTATTACGCGATGGCGGTGATTGAACTGGGTCAGGCGGTCATAAAAGCAGCAAAGCAGCTGGATGCGGCCACCACCCAGGAAGCCGTTTTGGTGCCGCTGAGGCCCTGAGTCTGCTGCACTAAAAGTAGCTACACGCCCTTATGGAATAAGGGCTAAGAGACGATTACCCCTTCAAAAACCGGGTACAGCTCGTCCACCCAGGTCTCTACCTCTTCGGCACCGATCTGCAGAAAGTCCAGACACAGTGCCCCATGTTTTTCCCACTCACGCTGCTCTTTGACGCCCTCGTGGCGGGCCACCAGGTGGTCGGCAATGGCAGCGATGGCCACCAGCTGACGCACGCCCAGTGGCACATGGCTGTCGGTCAGTGATGAGAAATCATGGTGCAGCCGCACCGCGTAGACCACCTCGGCAGGCAGACGCCAGGTTTTGGCCACAATCGCACCCACCACCGCGTGGTCGGTGCGGTGGGCGGCGTTTTCGGTCTGGACAAAGGTGCGGTCCTGGCGCGCCATGGCCTCCACCAGGGTGCCGCTGTAGCCGCGCACACCTTGCAGCATCACCGGGATGCCGACATGGAAAAACAGGCCGCAGGTTTTGCACACATCCAGGTCCAGCCCGTACATCTGCCCGGCAATGTGGGCCATGGCCAAAGAGCGGCGGGTGGACGACTCCCAGAAATGCTCGATCAGTGTCGGGTCAATGCGAATGGCGTTGCGCAGCAAAAACCCGGTCAGGATGCTGGCCGTGGGTTTGACACCCAGCATGTTGATCGCCTGCACCACCGATTGCACCGGTTCGCGGCGCGCGTACAAGGAACTGTTGGCCACCTTGATCAGCGCGGCGGCCATCGCCACGTCGGCACCCGCGATCTCGGCCACCCGTTGCGGGTTGGGGTCCGCCTGAGCCAGTTCCTCTTGCAATTGCACCAGCAACTGCGGACAGGGTGGAATGACAATATCTTTGACCGGACCCGCGTCACGCGCGGCATCCAGTTCACGGTTCAAGGCTCGGATGGACATGCAAAAACTCCTGATGCCGATTATTGCCGCGAAACCCGGACCGGACCCCCGAGTCAGGTCAAACACAAGCGTGTCTGTGCTCCAGCTTCTTTGGCTCCTGGAACACATGCTGCTCCAGTGCGCGCGCGCTCAGCGGTCGCGAGAAATAATAACCCTGCAACTCGTCACAACCCAAGGCCTTGAGCTGGATGGCCTGCTGCTGATGCTCTACGCCTTCACCCACCAGGCGCAGGCCCAGGGCATGGCCCAGCGCAATGATCGAGCGCACGATGGCCAGATCTGCCTCGTCGTCGAGCATGCTCTGCACAAAAGACTGGTCGATTTTCAACTCATCAATTGGAAAACGTTTGAGGTAGGCCAGGCTGGAGTAGCCGGTGCCAAAGTCGTCAATCGAAAGCTGCAGGCCCAGTGCCTTGATGGCCAGAAGCTTCTCGCTGGCAGCCACCGGGTCGGCCATCAGATGGGACTCGGTGATCTCCAGCACCATCCGTGTAGGGTCACAGCCGTGGCGTTCAATGCAGTGCTGCACCAGGCCCACCAGCTCGGGGTCGGCCAGCTGCGCCGCTGACAGGTTGATCGACAGGTCCAGCGCATCCAGACCCAAAGCCTCCCAGGCGGCTTTTTGGCGGAAGGCCTCGTTCATCACCCAACGACCGATCGGCTGGATCAGGCCACACTCTTCGGCCACTGGGATAAAACGGGTGGGCGAGACCTCACCCAGCTCGGCGCTGTGCCAGCGCAACAAGGCCTCCACACCCACCACCTGCTGGTTTTGTGCGTCCACCTGGGGTTGGTAGTGCAGGCAAAACTCACCGCGCTCCAGCGCCAGGCGCAGGTGCTGCTCGAGCGACTGGCGTTCACGGATGGCCAAGTCAATCGAGACATCAAACACCCGGGCCGCATCACGGCCAGAGGTTTTGGCCTCGTACATGGCGGCATCGGCGCGGCGCATCAGCTCCACCAGATCGTGGCCGTCGGTCGGGAAGATCGCAATGCCCACACTGCAGGACACCCGCAGCTCATGGCCATGCACCTGGTGCGGCTGGCGGATCAGCGGGATCAGGCGCTGCTCGGCCTGCCAGCGGGCCTGGGCACCGTCTTGCAGCTGGCGCAGGATCACCACAAACTCGTCCCCGCCCAGGCGGCTGACCAGATCACCAGAACGCACCGACTGCTGCAAGCGTTGTGCCACTGACTGCAACAGGCCGTCACCAACGTGGTGGCCCAGGGTGTCGTTGATGACTTTGAAGCGGTCCAGGTCAATGAACAGCACCGCCAGGCATTCACCACTGACACTGGCCTGCTGGAGGGCGGCCTCCAGCATCTCGACACACATCGCGCGGTTGGGCAGCTCGGTCAACACATCGTGGTGGGCCAGGAACTTGACCCGTGCCTCGGTGCGTTTGCGGTCGGTGATGTCAACCGCGATACAAATGTAGTGTGAGATGTCTTCCTGCAGCGAGGACTCACGCACTGCCGAGATCATCATCCAGGCCGGGTAGGTTTCACCGGTGCGTTTGCGCAGCAAGACCTCGCCCTGCCACTCGTTGCGCTTGTGGATGGCGCGGATCATGTCGGCCAGCACCACCGCATCGATCACATCCGGGACATCGTCGGCGGCTTTGTGCTGCTCATGCCCGAGAAGCCGCCCCAGATGTTCACCCACCACCTCATAAAAATCGTAAGAGGTGGCACGGCAATAGGCCCGGTTGACACTGAGCACCCGCTGCTGGCTGTCCAGAATGATGATGCCTTCGCTGGAGGCCTCAAACACCTTGGCCCACAACTCCATGCGCTGCTCCATGAGCTTGAGCACATTGATCGGGGTGAAGGTGGTCAGCACCGCGTCCTGGCCCTGAAAACTCAGTCGCCGCGCCGACAACACCGCCCACGCGCTTTCCACACCACCGAGCCAACGCACCTCAAACTCGTCGATCTGGTCACGGTCTGAGAGTTGCTGGAAAAAACGCGAACGCACGCCAGGCTCCAGGCCCTTGTGCCAGGGGTCGGTGGTGCAACCGGCCAGCCAGGGCTGGGCAGTTTCGTTGGCATGCAGGACCTGGTGATCGGGGATCGAGGTGACCATCATTGCCACCGGGATCGACTCCAACAGCTCGGCCTGGTCGAGCTGCGCGAGCATGCCGTTGAACGTATTCACCAGGTGGCCAATCTCGTCCTGGCTGTCCCACTGTGCGCGCAGGTTGTAGTTGCCACTCTGGCGCACATCGTTGGCCACACCCGCGAGTTGTTTCAAGGGCCGGGCAATCAGCCGCGCCACGGTGAACACCAGGCTCAGAATGGCCAGCAACAAGGCCAGCGCGGTGCCCAGATGCAGCCACATTTTGTGGAACAGCGCGTCCACCCGCGCTTGCAGCAAGCCACCTAGCGCGCGCGAGGACGCATGCCAGGCCAGGTTCAGCGTGTCCAGCGATGCACCGTAGCCGCGGGCAAAGGTCTGGCGGTCCTGTTCGGTGGTACCTTGCTCAGAAGCCTTTTGAACCTGACTGAGCAGCCCTGCCAATTGGGCATCCAGTTTTTCCCGCTGTGGCTGCAAAGCCGCCTTCAGGGCCGGGCTACCGGCTGCCAGCGCCTGAGCGTAGTCCGATGCAATGCCCTGGCGGATCGCATCCAGCCGCCCCGCCAGAATCAGCAAAGAGGTGCTGTGCAGCGAGGACGCCGCCGCCGACGTTGGCGGACGCCTGCCGACGGTCTGCGCGGTGTCCAGCAGCACATCCACCAACTCGGGAAAACGCAGCACCACCAGAGACATGTTGTAGTAGCTGTCCAAGTCGGGGTCGAGGATCAGGTTCGACTGGTTGCCCACCGTGGTGATCAGTGCGCGGGCGCTGGAGACCATGGGTTTGAGAGAAGCAGACAAAACCGTCGCTTCGGAGTTTGGCGCATCAAGGCGGGTCACAAAGGCCTGGCTATCGGCTTGTGCATTGAGCTGGACATCGAACAAAGCACGTTGAGATGCCAGGCGGTGCCGGGCGGCGGTCACATCGACCTGCGCCAGGCTGGGTGTCCCGACCTGGGGCATCAACACATCCCGCACCGCGTTGGTGTAGCTGATGCCGACCATCTCCTTGCGGGCAAAGTCGATCGCCAGGTATTTTTCGTTGATCAGGATGCCGGAGACAAAAATCACCGCCGTCAAGTCCAACAAATAAATCAGCGTCAGCTTGCGGCTGACGCTCAAGCGGCCGAGCCAAGCCGCCACCGGCCTGAACCGCCGACTGATCTGCAAACGCATTGCCTGTCGCAGCGCCCTCACACCGGGGTCGGGATCAAAAAGTCCCGACTGATGTGGGCACCCAGGTCGTTGACCCGGTCCAGAAACTGCGTCAGATAGGCGTGCAGGCCGGTTGCCAGAATTTCGTCAATGCGGCCATATTCCAGCTCGGCGCGCAACTTGCCAGCCCGGCGCTGGGTCTCGGTGGATTGGTCGTTGGCCACCATCTTGAGGTTGCCCACCACCTCGTTGAGGCTGGCGTGCAGGCTGCGCGGCATGTCGGGGCGCAAGATCAGCAACTCAGCCACACGCTCGGGTTTGATCACGTCGCGGTAGACCTTGCGGTACACCTCAAAACCACTGACGCTGCGCAAAATGGCGCTCCAGTGGTAGAAGTCGTACTCCTGGTCCTTCTTGAGGTTGGCCGTGCCATAAAAGTCGCTCTCAACCGCATGGAACTTCACATCCACCAGACGCGCGGTGTTGTCGGCACGTTCCAAAAAAGTGCCCAGGCGCATGAAATACAGCGCCTCGTCCATCAGCATGGTGCCCACGGTGACACCCCGCGACAGATGGGAGCGGAACTTGACCCAGTCAAAAAACTGCGCGGGGTCCTCCTCATATTCACCCACCTTCACCTTGCGTTTGACTTCCAGCCAGGTTTGGTTGAGGGTTTCCCAGACCTCGGTGGTGAGGGCCCCCCGCACCGCGCGGGCGTTCTCACGTGCAGCGGTCAGGCAAGACAAGATGGAGGACGGGTTGCTCTCGTCCTTGACCATGAAGTCCATCACCTTCTTGGCGTTGATCTCTCCGTGTTTTTCCTGGTAGCTGAACTTCAGCTCACTGATCGACAGCAAGCCCTGCCAGCCCGACAGTGCAACCGCCTCGGACTGTGGCAGCAGCGAGGTCTGGTAATTGACATCGAGCAGACGCGCGGTGTTTTCGGCTCGCTCGGTGTAACGGTTCATCCAGAACAGGTGGTCGGCGGTTCGTGACAACATAGGTGGCTTTCGTGGGTGATCTGGGTGCTCAGCTCGCGTCGGGCTCGGTGCTGGACTGGGTCTGCGACTGCGCCGCGTGGACGGCGGCAGAACGGTCGTCCTCCAGAACCCAGGTGTCCTTGGTGCCACCCCCTTGTGAGGAGTTGACCACTAGCGAGCCTTCTTTCAGCGCCACACGGGTCAGGCCACCCGGCACCATCTGCACGGATTTGCCGCTCAGCACATAAGGGCGCAGGTCGATGTGGCGTGGGGCAATACCACTCTCGACAAAAGTCGGGCAACTCGACAAACTCAATGTGGGTTGCGCGATGTAACCCGAGGGGTTGGCCATCACCGCCTTTTTGAAGTCTTCGACCTCGGCCTTGGTTGCCGCAGGCCCCACCAGCATGCCATAGCCGCCCGCACCATGCACCTCCTTGACCACCAGGTCTTTCATGTTGGCCAGCACATAGGCCAGGTCGTCCTTGTTGCGACACATGTAGGTCGGCACATTGTTGAGGATGGGTTTTTCACCGAGGTAAAACTCGATCATCTTGGGCACATAGGGGTAGATCGACTTGTCGTCGGCCACACCGGTGCCGACCCCGTTGCAGATGCTCACATGGCCGGCCTTGTAGACCTCAAGCAGCCCGGCGCAACCCAGCGTGGAGCTGGGGCGAAACACCGTTGGGTCAAGAAAATCGTCGTCCACACGACGGTAGATCACATCCACCCGCTGCGGACCACGGGTGGTGCGCATGTAGCAGAAGTTGTCTTTGCAGAACAAGTCCTGCCCTTCGACCAGCTCGACACCCATTTGCTGCGCCAGGAAAGCGTGTTCAAAATAAGCGCTGTTGTACATGCCGGGCGTGAGCACCACCACGGTGGGCTCGGCTGTGGTGGCCGGGCTGCTTTCACGCAGGGTCTCCAGCAACAAATCTGGGTAATGCGCAATCGGCGCCACCCGGTGTTTGTTGAACAGGTCGGGGAAGAGGCGCATCATCATCTTGCGGTCTTCGAGCATGTAGCTCACCCCACTGGGCACACGCAGGTTGTCCTCAAGCACGTAATACTCACCCTTGCCACTGGCGTCGGGTGCCCGCACCAAGTCAATGCCCGAAATCTGCGAATAGACCTGGTTGGGCACATCCACCCCGATCATCTGCGGGCGGAACTGGGCGTTTTGCTCGATCTGCTCGCGCGGGATGTGCCCGGCTTTCAGAATGTCCTGGTCGTGGTAGATGTCATGCAAAAAGCGGTTCAACGCGTTGACACGCTGGGCCAGACCGGCCTCCAGCATGCGCCATTCATTGGCCGGGACAATGCGTGGAATCAGGTCAAACGGGATCAGGCGCTCGGTGCCCGCACCATCCTCATCTTTGTCGCCATACACCGCAAAGGTGATGCCGACACGGCGGAAGATCATCTCTGCTTCTTCACGGCGTTTGGCCATCATGTCGCCCGGCTGGCGGGCTAGCCATTCGTCGTAAATCTTGTAGTGATCGCGGATTTGCGCGCCATGGGTGAAGAACTCATAGGGCAAACGCGTGTACATCTCGTCGAATTTCTGCATGAATATCTTCTCCTGAGCAAACGATAGCAAGCTTTGGGCCAATCAACGGGCTACTGCCCCAGCCGCGCATGTCTGTTTATGCACCTTTTTCCTGTCATCAGGCTTTCCCCGCTGTGCCTCCCGCAGTGCCGATGGCACAGCTTTCTCCAAAAAGCTGCCTTGTAAGTCAGCAAGGGCTTTGAAGATCGGCCCTCAAGGCACCCGGTGGTGCCAGTAACGCTGATCAACCTGGCGCTGACAGCGCACAGTCTGCGACCACCACGACTGCCAGGTCATGGCACCACAATGGGGCGTATCAAACAAGCGGGTTCCAAGGGCCTGATAACGCACCAAAACAGAGTCAGCAGGGTGAGCAAATCGGTTTCTGTAACCCGCTTGCACCAGCGCGATGCGTGGTTGCACGGCCTCCAGAAAGGCGCCACTGCTGGAGGACTTGCTGCCATGGTGCGGCACCAGCAGCACATCGGCACGCAATGTGGGCACGGCACCGGGCGGGCCACTGGCCAGGGTCTGCACCAGTTGGGCTTCCTGCGGCTGCTCGATGTCCCCCATCAGCAAGGCCGTCTGCTGGCCGTTGGTGATGCGCAGCACACAACTCAAGGCGTTGGGCTTGGTGAGCCGACCATAGTCGGCGGCCTGTGGGTGCAGCACCTCAAAATCCACCCCGTCCCAGCGCCAGCGCTGGCCTGCCACACAGCGCGTGGCCGGGTGCTGTGTGACCAGGCTGTCCTCACCGGCCATCGAGCTGATCAACTGGGCCTGCGGCTGCATGCCCAGTACCGCCTGGGCGCCACCGGTGTGGTCGCTGTCGCGGTGGCTCAGCATCACGGTATCGAGTTGCACCCCCAACGCCCGCAGCAAGGGCACCAACACACGCTGGCCGGCATCACTTTCGCTGCTGAAACGCGGGCCGGCGTCGTACAACAAAGCATGGTGTTGGGTGCGCACCAACACCGCACTGCCCTGCCCGATGTCTGCCGCCAGCAGCTCAAACTGTCCCAGTGGCGGCCTGGGTGCCTGCCACAACAACACCGGCATCACCAGCGGCAGTGCGGCCAGACGCAGGCTCCAAGGCAGACGCAAGGCCAGCAACACGCCACCCAAGACCGCTGCCGCGCCAGCCCACCACGGCGCCTTGGCCACCCAAAGCACTGCCCCCGGCCAGCTCGCCAGCCAGCGCAGCACCTCGCCCAACAGCTCAATCACCCCAGCAGCCCAGGTCCACAAGCCGGGCACCATCACGCCGACCATGGCAAGCGGTGTCACCAGCAACGTCACCACGGGAATGGCCAACACATTCGCCAGCAGCCCCACCAGCGAGACCTGGCCAAACAGCAGCAGGCTCAAGGGCGTGAGCGCCAGCGTGATCACCCATTGCTCGCGCAGCATGGCAACAAATCGGCCTCTAGCCCTTTTATCAATTGGGCTGACAGCTCCCGAATCTGAAGCAAACAATACCCCCACCGCCACAAAACTCAGCCAGAAGCCAGCCTGCAACAGGGCCCACGGGTCCAGCAGCACCACCGTCACACAGGCCAGCAGCCACACCTGTGGCCACGGCCAGCGCAGACCCAGCAAACGCAAGGCACCCACGGTGGCCAGCATCAGCACCGTGCGTTGGGCGGGCACACCCCAGCCGCTGAACAGGGCGTACAGCGTCGCCAGCACCAGGCCACCCAGCAAGGCCGCACTCGGTGCAGTCAGCCACAAGCACAGCCGCGTGGAACGTCGCCACAAGCTTCCTGCCAGTGCAGCGGCCAGCCATGCAAACATCGTGATATGGAGGCCCGAAATGCTCATCAAATGGGCCACACCGGTGGCGCGAAACACATCCCAGTCAGAGCGCTCAATCGCGCCTTGGTCACCGGTGACCAAGGCCGCCAACACACCGGCAGCGCGTGGGTCGGACACCCTGGCAAAAATGGACGCCCGCACCTGTTGTCGCAAACCGTCCACCGGGTGCTGCCCGGTTTGCCCCAGACGTTGGGGCGGCGGGTCACGGCGGCCAGCACGCACATAACCGGTGGCCTGCACACCTTGCTCCCACTGCCACAGCTCGTAGTCAAAGCCGTGCGGGTTGAGGCCACCATGGGGCGCTTTGAGCCGCACATTGAACCGCCAACGCTCACCTGCCTGCACAACAAACGGGGTGCGCTGCAACTCACCGGCCGGATCGCTGGCGCCATCGCCCTGGCCAAACACACCGCTGTACCAGGCCAGCTCCAGTCGCTGCGGCAGCGCCACCGGCTGCCCATTTAGCCAGGCAGTTTCCGGCTCAAAGCGAAAACGCAAACCCCCTTCAAAAGGCTGCGGCAAACCGGCCACCACACCGCTGAGCGCGATGTCTCGCCCCTCCAACGCTGGCGCCAAGGCCGAGTCGACAAACAGCGTGGCCCGCCAACCGGTGATGCCCACCGCCAACAGCACAAAAGCCAGACCACTGGCCAGCGCCGCCGCGCGCCCACGTGCTTTTAAATAGATAGCTATCAGCCCAATCAATATCAGGGCCAGAAGCACAAAAAGTACATATATGCGAGAGGACCACAGTGCCGCCTGCTGCAGCTGCAAGGCGCTGCCCGCCAGGATCCCCAGCAGCGCAGGCGTCAAGCCCGGCAGACGCTGCGCTGTCGTGTGGGGAGAAGGGCCATGAAACTCGGGCATGCCAACATGCTAACGCCCGGCCTGGGCTAAAACAGCTTGAGGCCTTTGAGCATCACGATCAGGATCAAGGCTGGCGACACATAACGCAGCAAGAAAAACACCGCCCGGATCAGCTGTTGGTTGTGCAACTGGCCTTGGTTGCTCATGGCTTGGCTGAACTTATCCAGCCCCCAGGCCCAGCCGACAAACAAGGCAATGAAAATGCCCCCGATCGGCAAAATGATGTTGGACGACACAAAGTCAGCCACATCAAACGGTGTCAGACCAAACAGCTTGAACTCAGCCAGCGTGCTGTTGCTCAGGGCACTGGCCGAGCCCAGAACCACCAGCAAAGCAATGGTCAGCAACGTGGCTTTCGGGCGCGACAGTCCCACACGCTCATGCAGGATCACCACCGGCACCTCCATCAGCGACAGCATGGCCCCAGTGGCAGCAATCGATGCCAACACAAAGAAAACCACCATCAAGCCCTGCCCCATCGGGATCTGGGAAAACACCGCCGGGATCGTGATGAACACCAGGGCGGGCCCGGCCGTGGGTTCAAAACCAAAGGTGAACACCGCCGGAAAAATGGCGATACCGGCCAGCATCGAGATACACAAATCCGCCGCCATAACACGCACCGTGGTGAGCGGGATGTTCTGATCGTCACGGAAATAACTGCCATAGGTCATCATGGTGCCCATGCCAATCGACAGCTTGAAAAAGGCCAGCCCCATGGCGGTCAACACCACCGATGCGGTGATTTTGCTGAAATCCGGCTGAAACAAAAAGACCAGACCGTCCAGCGCCTTGTCCAGGCTCAGACTGACGGCACACAACAGCACCAGCAGCAACAACAGAATCGGCATCAGCCTCTTGGTGATGGCCTCAATGCCCTTGGTGACCCCCATCAGCAAGATGCCACCAATAAACACCAGCACCCCCCACTGCCACAGCAGTGACTGCATCGGGTCGCTGATCAAGGCACCAAACGCAGCCTCGGTCACCTTCGGATCACTGCTGAGGATCGAGCCACGCATGGCTTTGACCACATAGGCAAACACCCAGGCGACCACTTCGGAGTAAAACGACAGGATCAGAAAAGCCCCCAACATGCCCGCCGCACCAATCAGCCACCAGGGCTGCCCTTTGGGTGCCAAAGCCTGCAAGGTGGAAATCGGGTTGGCCTTGCCCACACGCCCGAGCGAAATCTCGGCCATCATCACCGGCAAGCCAACCAGCAGCGTGGCCAGCACATACACCAGCAGGAAACCGGCACCGCCATTGGCCCCGGTCAGGTACGGAAATTTCCAGATGTTGCCCAGGCCAACAGCAGAGCCCAGTGTGGCTGCAAGTACCCCAAAACCGGTGCTGAAGCCAACGCGCGCCAAGCCCGACTTAGAAGGTTTGCCACAACCGGGAACGGCAGATTCATGCGAGGTGGAGGTCATGATGTTGCTTTTTTATAAGGTGATATGGAGGTGCACCGAAACGGTGCTGCAAATAGGAAGTGCTGCTCTGAGCTACATCAGATGGGAGAACACCATTCCGTAGTGAAGAACCACTTAGGTATATGACTCAGAAGGCCGTGTAACGGACCCCAACGAGCTCAAGCCCCAGACCTGCATGACAGCGCAAGACCTGACGGCATATGCCGACAGGAAGAATAATGGCCGCAGCGAATCTCATGTGTCAGCCAGTTTGTTCAGCACATAACCGGCCGCACATTGTCCAAAAGTGGCTGTGACTGTGACCAATGAGCCGAAACCGTGGCAGTTGAGTGAACCATCACCAACGATGCCACACGATGCGTCAGGGGGAGCTACTGGTTCACGACTGAACACACAGGCCAAGCCAATTTTTTTAGCATCACGCGCTGCGCCATGGTTTTTGCGAAGCTGATAACGCACCTTCGACAACAAAGGATCGTGCGTCACTTGGGACAAATCATCCATGCTTGTCAGATGCGCGTGTCTTTTGCCACCTGCAGCGCCCGAGGCAACAAAAATCGCCCGCTGCTTTATGGCCCAGTTCGCCATGACGGTTTTGACATGCCACTGATCGCATGCATCAATGACTGCGTCAACGCCTGCAGGCAAGAGCTGGGGCCAATTGGCCGGTGTTGCAAACTCGTCGATGCAATTCACCTGGCAATCTGGGAAAAAAGTATGGATCCTGTCGCGCATCGCCATCACTTTGGCTTGCCCTAAACTGGCTTCTGTCGCGTGAATCTGCCGGTTGATGTTGGACTCCGCCACATGGTCCAAATCGATCAGCGTCAATCTGCCAACGCCACTTCGAGCCAATGACTCTGCCGCCCAGGAGCCCACGCCCCCTACCCCGACAACCGCAACATGTGACTGCCTCACCTTCTGAGCGCCAGACACTCCAAAAAGCCGATCCAAGCCGGCAAATCGACGATCTTCCACAATGCGACGCGGGGAAAGGTGCCTTGAGTTACTTCAGCGAAGCCAGTCGCTCTTTGGCGGCGACTGCCGCCTCGGACTGCGGGTAGGCTTTGATCAGATTGGTCAAAGTGGTTCGAGCGCCCTTGCTGTCCTTCAGCTCCAACTGGCAATTGGCCACCGACAAGACGGCTTCTGGTGCACGAAGATGCTCCGGATTTTTGGCAATCAAAGAGCGAAAATTGACAATCGCTTCTTTGTAATCACGAGTGGCGTATTGCGCATTGCCCAGCCAGAACAAGGCCGTCAGCGCATAACCACTGCCGGGGTAACGCGACAGGAAGCCAGAGAACTGGCTTTGCGCATTGACAAAGTCACCTTTTCTGAAAACTGCAAGCGCGGCTTCATAGTCACGCTTCTCAGCAGGAGTCACAACAAACTCCACACCATCCACGCTGACCTTTGCGGGTTCCAGCTTGGACAAACGCTCCGAGAGGCTTTGTGCCTCGTCTTTGTTGTGTTGCTGCAGATCTGCCACATCTTTGGCCACTTTTTCGTTCACACCGCGCAAAGACGCCAGGTCAGCGCGAAGCAACTCCATTTGCCTCTGCAGCTCCAGCAAACCACGCCCCAATCCGGCGTTCTCATCCTTGCTGCTGGTTTGAATCTGGTCAGTATCCGCCCTGAGCTTCTCAACACGCTGGCGCAAATCCAGAATGGCCTTGCGCGCCTCATCGTCTTCAAAAAGACCAGCGTGTGCCCACGTGGCCAGCAGCACACCAACCACAAAAACAAGCTGAGCTTTAGGGAAACGCATCTGCATCACGCGCACCCAGATTATTGATAGCGGATTTCAGCCCGGCGGTTTTTGGCATAGGCAGACTCATCGTTGCCCACCACCGCTGGCTTTTCCTTGCCAAAACTCACAGCTTCAAGCTGGCTGCTGGGCACACCAAGCACACTCAGCGCACCAACAACGGCCTCAGCACGCTTTTGACCCAATGCCAAGTTGTACTCGCGGCCCCCCGTCTCATCGGTGTGGCCTTCAATAGCCACCTTGCGACCAGACTGGCTCATAATGACTTTGGCATTTTCTGCAATCAATGCCTGAAATTCTGGGCGAATGACAAAGCTGTCGTAATCAAAGTAGATGATTCTCTTGGCTGATGGCAACCCACCCTGGGCACCATTCGCACCGAGATCTACAGGCGCCACGCCACCACTTTTGACACCTGAAGCACCCGCATCACCCGCGCTTCCTGACACGGGGTTGGCCGTGGCATCAGAAACCGGCACATCATTCAACGGCACCGTCGAGCCGCATCCAACCAAAAAAGCACTCACAACAAAAGACAAGACCAACCGTTTCATCAAACTCTCCTAAAAATCATCAATTCAAAAAAGGGCCCCAATGCGGCTCGCGAATATCACCATTCTGACCGTTCAGCCGGGCCTTCACCTTGCCGTCCAAAGTGGTCGTCATCAAAGCTTCCCGTCCTTGGGACTGGGTCGCATAGACCACCATTTTGCTATTGGGTGCAAAGCTGGGACTCTCGTCTGCAGCCGTATCAGACAACACGCGCACATTGCCGCTGTCAATATCCAGCAAATGCAGCCTGAAAGCACCGCCTGTGCGTGAAATATAAGCCATCCAACGTCCGTCCTGGCTGATGGATGGAGAAATGTTGTAAGCACCGGTGAATGTGACGCGCTCGACGCCCTGACCATTCACACCCACCTTGTAAATCTGCGGCGAACCACCACGGTCACTGACAAAATAAATGCCGCGCCCATCTGGCGAAAAAACCGGTTCGGTATCGATGCTGTTGGATTGGATCAAGCGGCGCGGCTCTCCACCTGTCGCACTCAACAAAAACAACTGGGAACCACCGTCGCGGCTCAAGGTCACGGCCAGCGTCTTGCCATCAGGCGACCAGGCTGGCGCACTGTTGGAACCTTTGAAGTTCGCAATCAGGCGGCGCTTGCCCGAGCTCACGTTATGAACATAAATCACCGGCTTGCGCGACTCAAATGAAACATACGCCAACTGGTTGCCATCGGGTGACCAAGCTGGAGAAATGATGGGCTCAGGACTGGCCAATGCAGACTGGGCATTTTCTCCGTCAGCATCAGCGACCCACAGCTGGTAACGCGGCCCAGATTTGGTGACATACGCAATACGTGTCGAAAAAGCGCCTTTGTCGCCCGTCAGTTTTTCATAAACGTAATCAGCCACCCGATGCGCAGCCAGACGGGCGTCAGCGGCATTCACGGCAAAACTCTGACCACCCAGATCTTGCCCCTTGACCACATCCCACAGCCGAAAGCGAACATCAACACGACCATCAGCCAAGGTGCTCACGCTGCCGGAAACCACCGCATCAGAACCTGCGCGGCGAAAGACGGACAAATCCGGCAAAGACACCTCATCCAGCGCGCCATGGGTCGCCGCCACAGCCCGAAACTGCCCGCTGCGCTCCAAATCTGCCTGAACAATCTCGGAAATCTTTGCAATGGCGGTGGCTTGGCCTTTAAAAGGCATCACCGTGATCGGGACTTGGGTCAAGCCCACGCCGGAGACTTCAACGCGGAACTGCGCCGAAGAAGGCAAGCTAAACAATGCCAACAGGAAGCAAAACAAGGTTGAAACAAAAGGAAATCGCATGCAGTAGGTCACTTCTTTGGATAGATTGCGAAACGTCAGCGCACAGGCCCAGGATTTCAGTTTACACAGCGCTTCGGCGCTCTTTGTGGAAGATGGCCTGCATCATGGCGGCTGTGGAGTGCTGATTTTGGAGTATCTGGCCTGCTTGAAAGGCCCGCCGGGAAAATGCATCGTAGTCACGCACAATTTCTTCAATGGCTCGCCGCAGGCCATATGGTGATAGATCGCTGGTTGTCACCCCTGCATTGTGCTCCAAAACAATACGTCCCAGCCACGTGTTGGCTGTAACCACCACCGGGCAACCTGCGGTCAGGGCATCCAGAGTCACACCACTGACCCGATCCTGAAAATCAGCTTCTGCATAGGCCTGTATGCTGATCCCTCCGACAAACTGCGCACGGTAGTCTTGAGGTGAAAGTGTCTCGCTGAGCAGTGTCAGTTGTGGATAGTTGGACTGCTTGAGGCGCTCAATGTGGGTCAAGATGTCCGGGCCATGTTTGGCTTGGTGCGTCGCAGAGGTTTGAATCCAGAAGGGCCAGGTGCCCTGACTGTGCGCCAAGTCATCCACCAAATCGGCAATCCGGCTGAAGCCTTTGTCCATCCGCGCTGCGCCCGCAAACAACAAGTGTCGAAACCCTGACAAAGTTTGTCTCTGAGGCTGATCAATCACATGCGGATAGGCCACTGTGGTGGCTCGAAAACCAAGTTCTTTGAAAAAAACGGTGGTGGTCTCGGTTGTACACAAAACCTCGATATATGGCTGGCTCCGAGCAATGGCTGCCAGCTTCCCTGCTTTGGACGCCTTGGTGCCCAGCCAGTGCACATACACATACACCTTGTCAGGTGGAATCTGAGCTTTAGCCGCCCAATTCAGGAGCACCAGATCAGTGGTTCCCGCAGTGGAAAGCAGAATTTTCCCCGGCTGATCCAAGAGACGTTTGTAGAGGAAAAAACTTTGGATTTTTCGCAAAGAACGAGAAAAATACGGCTGAATCTCTCCGCGAGATGTCCAAGACTGCCCGATCTCTTTCCCCGACCAGATACGGATGTGTTCTGCAGGAGCCGTTTTGGCAATGGCCTCAACCAAACTGTAACAATGCCCCGTGTAGCTGTTTAGCGTGGGCTCAACAATGTTGAAGATCATGCGCGATCACTGATTGGCTGGCTGTGCCAGTTGCCAGAGTTTGATGTGTCGGTAATAGCTGCCTTCCGCGTTGGCGATGGCCAATGCCAGCCCATGACCACCATCCAGAAATCCAGCCTTGAAAACATAGGTCCGGACAAAGGCCCACAAACCATGCCCGACGGCCCCCCATACGGAAGATCGCTTGCCCCGACCCCAAGCCTGTTGTGCAGAGGCTGTGGAATAGCGATCAATCTTGGTCAAAACATCCGAGAAACTGCGGTGGCTATAGTGAAGCAATGCATTTTTAAGCGGTTGCGATTGCCCCCGATGAACCAGCCTTTCATGCACCAGATCATCGGAAAAACGGGCAGAACCCCGCTTGAACAGACGATCCACATAGTCTGGGGTCCAGCCAGAGTGTCGAATGAAACGGCCACAAAACCAGGATGAGCGAGGAATGCTGTAACAGTCTGCAGCATCAGCTCTAGCGATCACCGTCAAAATTTCCTGGCGAAGTTCAGGTGTAACACGCTCATCGGCGTCCAGAGACAACACCCAATCCCCGGTCGCCAGATCCAGCGCTCGATTTTTCTGCGGGCCAAAACCAGGCCAATCTGGAGTCACAGCCACCTTTGCACCCCGTTGACGTGCCAAGTCCGCAGTCTGGTCAGCGCTCGTGTTGTCCACCACCACAAGCTCATCAGCAAATTCGACAGACCGCAGACAGGATTCGATGTTAAGTTGCTCATTGCGGGTGATGACAACAACTGAAAGACGCATAGACATTCTTGGAGGTGACGGAGTTCAACTGATAATAACTGCCTCGCCGTTTCAGGAGGCTCTGCGTGAATCCGTAATGGATGCACCAGGCGTTCAATCAGTCACTTCATGTCTAACCCCGCTCCGCAAAGTAGTCGCGCGCTCTATGCCAGGCTCTTGACCTATCTCCGCCCGTACTGGAAGGCGTTTGGCCTGGCTGTTTTAGGCATGATATGCACAGCTGCTACCGAACCGGTATTCCCTGCCATCATGAAATACCTGCTGGACAACGGGTTCCAGACTTCGGATCCACGCATGGTCTGGATTATTCCACTGGGCATCGTCGGCCTGTTTGTGGTTAGAGGCTTCTTTTCCTTTTGTACCGCTTATCTGATGATCTGGATTTCCACCCATCTGGTGACGGACCTGCGCAGGGAGATGTTCGACAAGCTGCTGCGGCTACCGACGCAGACCTTTCACGAGCAGTCCGCTGGCAAGCTGATCTCGCGTCTTATGTACGATGTGGGTAATGTCAACGAGGCCGCCACCCACGCCTTGGTTACCGTGGTGCGAGAGTCCCTGACGGCCATCGCACTTCTGAGCTACCTTCTCTACCTGGACTGGAAACTGACCATGATCACCCTGGTCATTGGCCCTTTTATCGCGTTAATCATCAAAGGTTTCGGCCAGCGGATGCGTCAAGCCAGCCGTAATACGCTGGAATCGATGCGCCATATGTCACATGCCATTGAAGAAACCGTGGTTGCGATCAAAGTGGTCAAAATCTTCGGTGGTCAGGCGCAGCAGACCGAGCGCTTTGATCGCAGTACCGAACGCTATCGCCGCTCCATGATGCGGGAGGCCACACCCTCTTCCGCCATCACACCGATCACCCACATGGCCGCGTCCCTGGCGGTGGCACTGATTGTTTTCATGGCGCTGAGTCAGACCACCGGCCAAGCCAGTGCTTCCGCAGGCGGATTCATTTCTTTTATCACCGCGCTGCTGATGCTGATCTCGCCGATCAAACAACTCACCACGGTCAGTTCCACGCTGCAGCGGGGTCTGGCTGCCAGCGAAAGTGTATTCAGCCTGCTTGACACCCCTACCGAAGAAGACACAGGCCACCGCGAACTACCACGCGCCCAGGGAGACATCAAATTTGATCGTGTCAGCTTCCAATACCCTGGCTCGGAGCGGACAGCGCTGGATGATGTGAGCTTTCACATCAGCCGAGGTCAAACAGTGGCACTGGTCGGCGCCTCCGGCGGTGGCAAAACCACCATCAGCACCCTCATTCCGCGGTTTTATCAACCTACTTCAGGCCAGATCCGGATCGATGGCATTGAAATCCGTGAACTGAGCCTGGTCAGCCTGCGACAGAACATTGCCCTGGTCAGCCAGGACATCGTGCTCTTCAACGATACCCTCGAAGCCAATATTGCATTTGGACTGAGTGGGATCTGCGACCGCGAAAGCGTGATTGCCGCGGCCAAAGCCGCCAACGCCTGGGACTTCATTCAACAACTGCCGGACGGCCTGGCAACGGTCATTGGTGAAGACGGCGCCAAACTCTCGGGCGGCCAACGCCAGCGTATTGCCATTGCCCGTGCCTTGCTCAAGAACGCGCCGATCCTCATTCTGGACGAAGCCACCTCGGCGCTGGATACCGAGTCTGAGCGCCAGGTCCAGGCCGCATTGGCGGTACTGATGAAAGACCGGACAACCCTGGTTATTGCCCACCGGCTCAGCACCATCGAAAATTCAGACCGTATCCTCGTGCTGGACAAAGGGCGCATCGTTGAATCCGGCTCACATGCCGAGTTGATTTCTGCTGGCGGCTACTACGCCAATCTGAACCGTATCCAGGCGTGAAAATTTCTACCTGGTCTCTTTCCAAGGCGGCCAAATCGACCCATTTAGAACTTTTAGCCGCCAAAGCTCTAACTGACTATGGAAAACGTTGTCAATGAAACCACTGACTCTCTATTGCAAAAGTTACAGAACCGATCTGCGGCGTGTGGTTCGGCTGGCGCAGTCCATCCGGCAGCACAACACGGACAACTTGCCCTTTTATGTGTCGGTGCCCCAGCATGACCTGGCACTGTTTCGCGAACATCTGGGGGGCTTTGCGGTGGAATTGCTGACCGACGAAGACATCCTTCAAGCCTCACCGCGGATCGACGCAGAACAAGTCAGGCGCATGCCAGGCAGCCTGTCGCAGCAGGTGGTGAAATCCGAATTCTGGCGTCTTGGCCTGTCGACGGCCTACCTTTGCCTAGATTCGGACGCAGCCTTTATCCGGCCGTTTAGTTTGGCAGATTTCATGACGGCCGAGGGCACACCCTACACCATGTTGGACGAATGTCATGATCTGATGGAAGACGCAATTCGTCACCAACGCAGGCGGGTGGTTGATGCCTACATCAAGGAAGCCGATCTGGTGCAACAGCTTTTTCAGCGGCTGGGGCGGCGCTACAGTTTTGGCCCCTTTCCTCTGGTCTGGCACCGGGCGGTCTGGGAAAGTCTGGACAGCCACTATCTACAGCCCAAAGGCATGAACTTTGCCGATGCAATCACGCAGGCGCCCATTGAATCACGATGGTACGGCGAGGCTTTGCTCGCCTATGGAGCGATCCCGCTGCTTCCCTGCCAGGCTCTGTTCAAGGTCTACCACTATGCCTGGCAATACGACCGGGACCAACGCGATGGCGTCAGGTCGCTAGACCTGGCTCAATTCTATTGCGGCGAGATCAAACAATCCAACTGGGAGCGGGAGATGGATTGGCCCCAGGAGGGTGGTGGTGTTCTTTCTCGGTTGGGCCGGAGGTTGCGCCGCCGCTTGGGGCGCATCTGAGCCCGCCAACCCTGTCAGCCTGACGGGCTGTCATTGCCTGAAGTTCAACTAAAGCATGGAAAAATTGTCGATCTTTATTCTTTGCCATAACCGCCCCGAAGACGCCCGACAGGCGGTCCGCTCGGTGCTGGCTCAAACGGACAGTGCGTTCACTCTGACGGTGTCCGACAACTCCAGCAACGATGACGTGCAGCGGATGATGCAAACCGATTTTCCCGAAGTGCCTTACGTACGCCGGGTACCGATGTTGCCAGCCCTGGCACACTTCAACCGCTGCATCGACGAGGCGCCAGATGGTTATTTTTGCCTGTTCCATGACGATGACCTCATGGGCCCGGATTTTGTCGCCGAAGTTCACGCCAGCCTGCAGGCCCTTCCGACAACCATTGCCCTGGGCTGCAACGCCCACATCGAATCCTTTGGGCAGTTACAAAAGAAGCCTTCATTTCTGTCGTCGCGAAACATTGAAACCATCAGCTCTGCCCGTGATCTTGCGGCACGTTATTTCTCGCGGGCACAGTCGGGCATCGCGCCATTTCCCAGCTATGTTTATCACAAGCCACAACTCGGTCAGCTCAGATTCAAGCTGGACGGTGGCAAATACAGCGATGTCACCTGGCTTCTGAACCTGGCCATGAAGGGGCACATCCGCTGGATCAGCAAACCATTGATGACCTACCGCATCCATACCAGCAACGACGGCGCTACCGAGTCCAGACGAGATCGGCTGCGTTTTTTGGCATATATCAAGAAAAACCGCACCATGTTGGGAAGCGAGGTCTTGCAGGATTACCGGTGCTCTTTCATTTACAAGACTTTCCTGAAGTCCGCCGACCTGTCGCACCCCAGCAGAAACCGCCTGGCCCAAGCCTTCATACAACATTACCGTTGGGCGAGGTATGCGCGATTCGACACCTATGAAGCCCTTTTCAAACGGGCGCTGGTCAAAGCCCTGGGCCAACCATGATTTACGCGACCCTTCATGCCGACGGACATAGTTGCAACTCGCTTTTTGCGGAAGAAGACCTGGTTCATCGCCACAACCCGACCTCAACCCCCCGCTTGCTGCGGCAGGCCTTTCTGGAACGCGGCATTGAGGTCAACACGGCCGACCTGAACCAGGGTCGAGAAATTGCCTTCGAATTGCACCTCGAAGGCCGACCTTTGTCCCCCCTGCAAGTTCCGCGCTACCTGATCGCACTTGAAAACCCCTATATCAATAAGCTCAACGCCAGCAGTGACTATTGCCAGAACTTTGACTTGGTCTTCGCCTGGGATGTACGCCTGCTCCAGTTGGCGCATGTAGTGCCCATCCTCATTCCTCACCCGCTGGTCTGCCACGACTTTCCGGGGCCGGAGCAACGTGACATATTCAGTTGCCTGATCAACGCTAACAAAGCTTTCAAGGAGGTGCTGCCAAGTGACCTCTACTCGGAACGGATCAACACCATCCGTTGGTACGAAAAACAGGCCCCTGGCCAATTCAGCCTGTATGGTCTGGGCTGGGAGAAATCTACCCCGGCATTTACTCTGGGCAGCAAGCTCAAACGCAGCATGTCACGGCTACAGACCCGTCTTTTCGGCATCCCGCCTTTTCCGAGTTTTCGCGGCGAGCTGAAAGACAAGTCAACGGTGCTGCGCCGGGCCCGGTTTTCCTACTGTTATGAAAACAGCCGCGACCTATCCAACTACATCACGGAAAAAATCTTTGACAGCCTGGTCAACGGCTGTGTGCCGATCTATTGGGGTGCCGACAATGTGCTTGAGCACATTCCTGAGGGCTGCTTCATCGACCGGCGGAAGTTCAGCAACACGGAGCAAGTTCACCAGCATTTGTTATCGATCAGCGCCGCAGACCATGCCCAGTACCAGCACAACATCTGGCGGTTTTTGCACACCGATGGCGCCCACAAATTCAGTTCCGAGCACTTTGTCAAGCAAGTTGTTGATCGGGTGTGCCGCCATCTGGATGGCTTGCAAACCCAAGCCGCTATGATTCCAAAGTGAATACTTTGTGCCCTTTTTACCTTTTTCAGGCCCCCTTATGAAAGCAGTCATTCTTGCAGGAGGACTCGGTACCCGGATTTCCGAGGAAACCTCTACTCGCCCAAAACCGATGATTGAGATCGGTGGAAAACCGATCCTATGGCACATCATGAAGATCTACGCCCATCATGGCATCAACGACTTCATCATCTGCTGCGGTTATAAGGGTTACCTGATCAAGGAATACTTTGCCAACTACTTCCTGCACATGTCCGACATCACCTTTGACATGAGCAAAAACACCATGGAGGTGCACCAACAAAGCGCCGAACCCTGGCGAGTCACGTTGATCGATACGGGCGACAACACCATGACCGGTGGTCGCGTGAAACGCGTGGCAGACTATGTCAAAGACGAAGAAGCTTTTTGTCTGACCTACGGCGATGGTGTGGCTGATGTCAACATCACCGATCTGCTTGCTTTTCATAAAACTCAAAATGTCAAAGCCACCTTGACAGCAACCATTCCACCTGGTCGTTTCGGCGCGCTTGACTTGAGCGGCGGCAAAGTCAATAGCTTCATGGAGAAACCCAAGGGCGACGGCGCCATGATCAACGGTGGCTTTTTTGTGCTGTCACCAGCTGTGATTGATTTCATCGACGGGGACAGTTGCATCTGGGAGCGCGGCCCCTTGGAAACACTGGCCCAGAACGGTCAACTGGCCGCCTACCAGCACCACAGTTTCTGGCAACCCATGGATACCTTGCGCGACAAAACCTACCTGGAAGAACTCTGGCAGTCTGGCAAAGCGCCATGGAAGGTCTGGTCGTGAATCCGGCATTCTGGTCAGGTAAACGCGTTTTTTTAACCGGCCACACCGGCTTCAAAGGCAGTTGGCTCAGCCTGTGGCTACAAAGCCTGGGCGCTGAAATACACGGCCTGGCGCTCACTCCGCCCACCACACCCAACCTGTTCACCGTTGCGCAGGTGGCGAATGGCATGGCCAGCAGCACCATTGGCGACATTCGCGACCTGGCCACCGTGCAAAAAGCCATGCAAACCAGTCAGGCCGACATCGTGATCCACATGGCGGCACAACCGCTGGTGCGCCTGTCTTACGCCGAACCCGTTGAAACCTACGCCACCAATGTGATGGGCACCGTGCATGTGCTGGAGTCGGCCCGCCACACCCCGAGTGTCAAGGCCGTGGTGGTGGTCACTACCGATAAGTGTTATGAGAACAAAGAATGGCTCTGGGGCTACCGTGAAGACGAACCTATGGGCGGTTTTGACCCCTACAGCAACAGCAAAGGCTGCTCAGAACTGGTGACCAGTGCCTACCGTTGCTCGTTCTTCAAAGACAAAGGCATTGCCTTGGCATCTGCCCGTGCTGGGAACGTCATCGGCGGTGGCGATTGGGCTGCAGACCGCTTGGTGCCAGACATCTTGCGTGCCTTCGAGAAAAACCAGCCTGTGGTCATTCGCAACCCCCATGCCACCCGACCCTGGCAACACGTGCTGGAGCCGCTTAGTGGTTATCTGTCATTGGCAGAGCACCTGTACACCGATGACCAAACATTCGCCGAAGGCTGGAACTTCGGCCCCAAGGATGACGATGCACAACCCGTGCAATGGATTGTTGAGCACATGGTCAACAACTGGTGCAACGGCGCAAGCTGGCAACAAGACGACGGTGTTCACCCGCATGAAGCCAACTACCTTAAGTTAGATATCTCCAAAGCCAAAGCCCGACTGGGCTGGGAGCCACGCTGGCCCTTGGCAGCTGCGTTGAAGCACATCACCACGTGGCATCAAGCTTGGCTGGCCAATGATGATATGAAAAAAATGTGCTTAGCGCAGATACAGCAATACTCTTCAGCTATTTATTCAGAAGCAATATGACAACTGCACCTATTCAATTTACGCCCAAAGCCCCTGATGCCATCCGCCGCGAAATTGCTGCACTAGTGCAACAGTATTCAGATATCGTTCATGCGCCCCAAGCTTTTGTCCCCGGTGAAACCCTGGTGCCGCCTTCGGGCAAGGTCATTGGTGCCCAGGAACTCAAGAACATGGTCGAAGCCAGCTTGGACGGCTGGCTGACCACAGGGCGCTTCAACGCCGAGTTTGAGAAAAAGCTGGCTGCCTTCATCGGCATCAAACACCTGATCACCGTCAACTCCGGCTCCTCGGCCAATCTGGTGGCCTTCAACACCCTGACCTCCCCCAAGCTGGGCGCACGCGCCATCCAGAAATGTGACGAAGTCATTGGTGTGGCAGCTGGCTTTCCGACCACCGTCAATCCCATCTTGCAGTTTGGCGCCGTGCCGGTGTTTGTGGATGTGGACCCGCTGACCCACAACATTGATGCGTCCAAGATCGAAGCCGCCATCGGCCCCAAGACCAAAGCCATCATGTTGGCGCACAGCCTGGGCAATCCCTTCAACCTAGACGTTGTCACTGCCCTTTGCAAAAAACATAACTTGTGGCTGGTGGAAGACTGCTGCGATGCGCTGGGCACCACCTACCGCGGCCAGATGGTCGGCACCTTCGGAGATATCGGCACGCTGAGTTTTTACCCAGCCCACCACATCACCATGGGTGAAGGTGGTGCAGTATTCACCAACAGCGACGAACTCAAGGCCATTGCCGAGAGCTTTCGCGACTGGGGCCGCGACTGCTACTGCCAACCCGGCAAGGACAACACCTGTGGCAAACGCTTTTGCCAGCAACTGGGCAAACTGCCCTACGGCTACGACCACAAATACACCTACAGCCATCTCGGCTACAACCTCAAGATCAGCGACATGCAGGCCGCCTGCGGCCTGGCCCAACTGGAACAAGCGCCCCAGTTCATCCAGGCCCGCAAGGACAACTTTGCCTTCCTGAAAGCACGTCTGAAAGACTGTGAGGAATTTGTCAACTTGCCCCAGGCCACCGAACACTCAGACCCGTCATGGTTTGGTTTCCCCATCACCCTCAAGGACAACTGCCCGGTGACCCGACTGGACCTGCTGACCTACTTGGACCAAAA
Source organism: Rhodoferax fermentans (assembly GCF_002017865.1). NCBI lineage: Bacteria > Pseudomonadati > Pseudomonadota > Betaproteobacteria > Burkholderiales > Comamonadaceae > Rhodoferax > Rhodoferax fermentans. The sequence continues at coordinate 3,367,099 of NZ_MTJN01000002.1, forward strand.
CAAGGTGGGTACCCGCCTGCTGTTTGCTGGCAACCTGACACGCCAACCCTACATGACAGGAGCCCATTACCGCATCAGCGGTGACCTGAGCAACACCGACAACGTGATGAACAACACCTTCTGGATCGGGGTGCAGCCGGCACTGACACGGGAGATGCTGGAGTTTGCGGCTTCCAAGATCGAAAGTTACCTGGGCGTGAATTTTTAAGTGCACACCGCCATGACCGATCTCCCTGCAACACCCACGCGAACTACCATGGCAAGCTTCGATGCTAGGGCATTGCGCAAAACCGTTTTGGACATGGCTTTTGCCGGTTCAACTGTTCATATTGGTTGTGCGTTTTCCATCATCGAACTGTTGGCCGTGCTGTACCGCAGCCACCTGCGCTACCCCGGTAACGATCCACAAGCAACAGACCGTGACTACCTGGTGCTCAGCAAAGGCCACGGCGTCATGGCGCAGTACGCCTGCATGCGTGAGCTGGGGTGGCTCAAGGATGAAGCGTTCTCAGGCTACTTTGCCGATGGCAGTGATCTCAAAGGTTTGTCGGATTCACGCATTCCCGGCCTGGAGGTCACCTCCGGCTCACTGGGCCACGGTTTCTCTGTCGGCCTCGGCATGGCCATGGGTGCCAAGTTGCGCGGCACCGATCAAAAGACCTACGCACTGGTTGGTGATGGTGAAATCAACGAAGGTCCGATCTGGGAAGGTGCTTTGTTTGCGGCGCACCATGAACTCAAGAACTTCATCGTGATCGTCGATGAGAACGGCTTTCAGGCCATGGGGCGTACCCAGGATGTACTTCGATTGGGCGCCATACAGAGCAAATTCGAGAGTTTCGGCTTTGAAGCGCGGACCATCGACGGCCATGACGAGGCCGCGATTGACCACGCCATCGAGCAGCTCTGGGCCAGCAGTTCAACAGCACCCAAAGCCCTCATCGCCAAAACCGTCAAAGGCAAAGGTGTGCCCTTCATGGAACACAACAACATCTGGCACTACACGCGGCTCAACCAGGAAACCTATGCACAAGCATTGGCCGCAGTGGCCGGGAGTGCGTCATGAGAGCTGCCTTCTCAGACACCCTGGTCCGCCTGGCCAAGGCCGACCCGAATGTGCTCTTGCTCACTGGTGATCACGGCTACGCCTTGTTTGATGATTTCCGCCGGGAATGCCCGGCGCAATACATCAATGCCGGTATTGCCGAGCAGAACATGGTCGGCATGGCGGCAGGCCTGGCCCGCACCGGCTTCAGACCCTTCGTTTACGGCTTGAGTGCCTTCATCCCGGTACGGGTGCTTGAGCAGATCAAGCTCGACATCGCCCATGACCATTTGCCGGTGATCCTGATTGGTGACGGCGCCGGTTTTGTCTACAGCCATTTGGGCACCAGCCACCAATCGACCGAAGACATGGCCTGTACCCGCGCCATCCCTGATTTGTCGGTCTACTCCCCTGCAGACCGCTTTGAAGTCAGTGCATGTATGGCGTTGGCCTACCAAACCAAAGTGCCGGTCTATTTGCGCATGGGCAAATCAGATCGTGGGGACGTGCATACCCATGACCTGAGCCAAGTCAAAGCTGGGCAGTTGCTGCAGGTGAAGGCCGGACAAGCTGGCGCCATCAGCTTGATTGCCACCGGCGCTTTGGTGCGCACGGCCCTGGATATCGCACAGGCGTCTTACCCTGAGGCCAGCGTCTGGAGTGCGCCGTTCATCAAACCGATGGACAGTCAGCAGGTGATAACCATCTGTGCGCAGAGTCGGGCCGTCATGGTTCTGGAAGAGCATTCCGTGCTGGGTGGTTTGGGTTCTGTCATCACCGAGATCGCCAGCGAATTTGCGCCAGTTCGGATTCTGCGGGTGGGTGTACAAGATCGCTTCTCGCAGCACTGCGGTACCTATGAATATTTGCTGAAAGAACACGGTCTGGATCGGCCTGCGGTTGAGCAGCGCATTCGCGATTTCCTGATCGCGAATTGAGCCATGCGCATCGCTATTTTGGGTGCCACCAGCCAGATTGCCAAAGATCTGATTCTTTCATTTGCCGCGCACAGCCAGCATGACTTGGTGCTGTACGCCCGCAGGCCGGAAGTTGTATCGCAATGGATGAACAACATTGGCTTGGTCGACCGATATCTGGTTGCCGACTTCACGGCCTTCAGCCCAGCAGAGCACTTTGATGCTCTTCTCAACTTCGTCGGGGTTGGCAACCCGGCCCAGGCAGCCGAGATGGGGGCATCGATTTTTGATGTCACGCTTAAATACGACGACATGGCCTTGGGCTATCTGCACCAGCATCCCGATTGCCGCTATATCTTTCTGAGTAGCGGTGCGGCGTATGGTGCAAGTTTTGATGAACCAGTAAACGAAACCACCCAGGCTTCCATTGCCATCAACAACCTCCAGCCGCAGGACTGGTATGGCGTGGCCAAACTCCACGCCGAATGCCGACACAGGGCCTTGGCACCTTTACCGATTGTGGATCTGCGAGTCTTTAACTATTTCAGCCATACGCAGGACATGGAGGCACGGTTTTTGATCACCGACATCGTGCGGGCAATTCGTGACAAGACCGCTCTGAAAACTTCCTCAGACTACATCGTTCGCGATTACCTGCATCCAGCTGATTTTTACCAATTGGTCAGGGTGTTGTTGGCTGCGCCTGCAACTAACACAGCACTTGACTGCTATAGCTTGGCACCCATTGACAAAGCCACCTTGCTGACGGTCATGCAGGACAAATTTGGATTGTTGTATGAAATACAGCACTCAGGTGTCGCGGTGAATGCAACGGGAAGGAAGCCTAATTATTTCTCAAAAAATAAATATCCTAAAGAGTTCGGATATTACCCGTCTTTTTCTTCCATCAATGGCATATGCAATGAAATTGAAAAATACTTCATGCAGGATAATTTGTATTAAAAGCAGGTACAAATAAAAAATGAAAGAACTAACCATTGGCATACCTACATACAACGGAGCTCCCCACATCCGCGAGGCAATTGATAGCATCATTTTTCAAATACCATCATACCCAAACAATACTGTCGACATATTAATATCAGATAACGCATCCACCGATACAACAAGAGAAATAGTTAGCGAGTATTTGAAAAAATATCCGAAAATTATCCAATACAGAAGAAACGAAGTAAATCTTGGATTCGACAAAAATGTTGACCTTCTTTTCAAAGAAGCTCAGGGCGATTATGTATGGCTACTTGGCGATGATGATGCACTTTACAATAACTCAATCAACCACATTCTTGATCTGATAAAAAGAAATAAAAAACTCGGAGTCATACAAGCAAACTTTGACAAGTATGACGAAAAGCTCGAAAAAGTTATCGAAGAGGTAAAATTCTCAAAAGATTTATATTGCGCCAATGCAGATACTTTTCTTTACAACTGCAAAGGTAGATGGGGAGCCATTGCCTCTCTTATCATAAAAAAGAATACATGGAATTCATTAAATCTGAATGACGCATTTGGTACACAAACAATCTTTGGATATGGCCTCTTTAAGATCTTACTGCTATCAGATTCATATATAGTTAAAAAACCTCTAATTAAGGTTCGTGATGGAAGTCAAAAAGCAGTCAAAAATGGTGATGGAGACACTAGAATAACTATTGCCCTCTCCTCAGGAACTCTTTACAAAAATATGCCAAAAATGGGATACAGCAAAAGCATCACAAAATGGCATCTAAATGCAGACAGAAATTATGCATATGAATCAATACCAATAGCTAAACTTTGGGGTATAAAAGACAAAAAAACAATCATAAAGAAATTAATAGAGATTCATAATAGCCCAATTCTCTGGCTGAAATGGATACCCACAATCCTTCTTCCTGATTTTTTATATAGATCATTTTATTTTATTCGAAAAAAAATAAGCAAAAAAGCAAAGCCTATCGAGAAAAAAATTAAAACTTTCATTAAAAAATCATCTGATTCCTGTTAATCGCTAGAATTTGGTGATTTGAAATTAAGCCATCAATTGAAATGAACACAACGATTGTATGGAGCGTTCAATCACACGATCTTCGCCTGAAAACCATTGTTTTGGAATCAACACCAGTGCCGATCTATTCAACATGGCTGCGATCAGGCTGAACTGGCTGTTTGAGCAAATAAAAACGCGGGCATTGCGCATGATGCGGTGGGCAGTAAATGCATCGGCGTTGTCCAAATAAACAGTAATATTGAAATACGTCGACATGGCTTGTTTGACTTTTGAACTGATGGGTGAGTCTGAAAGAACAACCACGGCGTTGAGCAAGCCAGAAAATTTGGCCGCCTGTTCAATGAATGCGTCGTCTGAAATCAAATGACTGGCTACATTGACGTAATCACCCCGACGAATATGGACACACAAATAGCCACCGACTACAGAAACGGGCAAAGCGTCAGGCAAGTTGTCTGCGATTCTGAAAACATCTTGCGCTTCTGGCTCGGCCAGAGCTGCCAAGCCCCATTGCATTTTTTCAGGTCCATCAACCACGACCTTGGCAACACGCCTAACAGCCTCGGTTGCTGTCTCAAATGACTGGTATTCCAGTCCAAACGGGCCGAGTTGCCATGACCAATGAGAACAGTCGCCCGGATTTCCCGCCGTTGCCACATGTTCTGGCGTCTCAAAATAGGACAGATCGGCATAAACAAGCTCACCCGCCCGTTTTTTCGAAAAATAGATGGCAGCACTGATGATCTGTGCGCCCATGCCACCAGAAAAAGTGATGACCGTTGGTTGATTTTTGGAATTGGATTTAAACCACTTAAAACTAACCATTTTTGACATCTCCATGAAGCAATTAGGCAGAAGTCCGCTGCGTGATCCATGCAGCAAGTTGCTCCACCGCCCGCTGTGTCGTGTACGGGCTGGTACGGCCGCTGTCAGGCAAACCGTTCACTAGCCACGCTTCGTGCAACTGCACCAATGCCAACACCAGCTCCTCTGCGGTCATTTGCAGCGCCGACCCGGCACTACCCGTCAACACCACCATATGCCCCTGCCCACGCAGCATTTCCGCCATCTGAGGGTTGCGATGCACCGTCGCCAGTATGGGCCTCTGCATCCACAGGTACTCATACATTTTGGAAGGAATGTATTCCTCACAAATGGGTTCTTCCCCGTGCAGCAGCAACAGCACATCCACGGAACGCATGCGCCGCAGGATCTGCTCACGGCCACTCAAGCCAGTTTGAGGGTCGGCCTCGATGCGACCAAAATGCCGCACCTGTTCGCGCACCGGAGATGCGGCAATGGTTTCACTGGATACGGCGTCCAGCGGTCCACCATACAGATGCAGTTCGGTCTGAGCCATCAATTCCGGGCGTTGCGCCTGTAACTGCTCCAGGGCACCGATGATGCTGCTCAGATTGCGCGTGGTTGACAGCGACCCAAAATGCCCGATCACAAACTTCGGCCCGCGCTGTGACGGTGGCAACGTCTGAAAAGGTTGGTCGATGCCTGGCAGCATCATCTTGCCGCGCTCACCCAGTTGGGGGTGGCGCATACGGGCACTGTCCAGAGCCTGTTGTGTGAACCAGATGGCAATGTCCGCCTTCTCACAGATGGTTTTCTCCACCTGTGCCTGCATCTTGTCCTGCGCACTCTCAGGTACTCGTCCAGGGGTCACAAACGGATCATGCACCTCAGCCAACCACGGTATGCCAGTACTCTTTTTCAGAGCGTGGCCAGCCACATGGGCTGCAAAAGCGCCCCCTGTTGAATAAATCAGATCAAAGGGCCTCTGGCGTGCCAGCGCCCGGCCCTTCAGATAGGCACTGAGCCACCAGGACCAAGAGCTCTCCACCGGCCGGAATATTTTCTCCACCACAAAAGCAGGTAGAAGCAGCACAGACGCCAATGTCATCAAGCTTCGGTAAACCAGCCGGTTTTGAAAACGCCGCCGCAACACATGCCGCAGCTCAAAACGCAGGCCAGCCGGCCCCACAGGCCAGACCTGATGATGCTCAACGACCGTATCTTTGATCCCGGACACACCGCTGATGACCACAACCTCGATACCAGCACGTAACAAATGTGGCAACTTGTCGGTAATTGTTTGACTGGCCGCTCGGCCATCCATGTTGAAGGCATGAGAAATGATCAGCCAACGTTGCTGATGGTTATCGCGCATAGTCACTCTGCTGGTAAATGGTTTTTTGCAAGTATGTCGGCATAAATACAGACAGTTTCTTCTGCCACTGTGCGCCAGGGCCGCTCAAACTGAGGCACGACCTCAACACGGCACAACTGTTGATCGACAGCCTGCACCCAGGCTTCAAGCGGCGCCGTCAGCGGCAGCACAAGACCAGATGCATCGTTGACGTGTGTGGCGGCACCACACACGTCCGAGATCACCACCGGCACCCTTGCTGACATGGCTTCGCTGATCACCATGCCATAGGGTTCAGCCCTGGCGGGATGCAACAGCACATCAAATGCTGGATAAGGAGCCTGAGCACTCCAGCCAACCAGCTGATATCCGCCTTGCCAATCTGCAAACAAGTGCGCTACCTCAGCAGCGTCTGGCCCGACAACATACAGCTGCAGATCCTGTCGTTTGTCACGCAAAGCGGCAACCACCTTGACAGCCCAGGGCAAACCTTTGCGTTGCCACTCTTTGCCGACAAACCCCACGATGCCACCTTGTGGCAAAACAACACGTGGCTCACGCACAGCACCTGGCACCACACCCGGGACCACTGGCTCCGTCAATTTGTAGGCCAGTTGGGGGTAATAGTGCGCGATCGATTGTTTGATGAACGGTGAGTTCGGTACCACAAATTGTGGCCGGGACAACTCACGCCGCTCTAAATACAACTGCATAACCACTCGCAAAGACAGCCATCGCCACCAAGGGCGCTCAAAAATCGTGGCAAAAGGCGGACCATGAAAGGTGGTGATGTGATGGAGACTAAGTCGCTCATGGCTGTGCACCAGGCGGTCAGCATTGGGGTGATCCCGTAACCAGCAAGACACCCGCCGACTAAAGCGCAACAACGCCAGCCAGCGCGGTCGAGGCGCTACCTTACCCAGTTCAACCACCTTCATGCCCGCTGGTTTGTCAGCATGACAACGTTCACACACCACCGTCACCTGGTGCCCGAGCAACACGAGCTCTTGTGTCAACTCCCAGACATAACGTTCCATGCCCCCGACCGGGCCATACCGGCGCACCACATGGACCAATTCACACGTCATCACACGCTTGCCCCTTCACCACTAAAGACGTAGCCCGGCCATCGACTAAGGCCAGCCCTACAACAGCACAATGTCGTACTGCTCCTGCCCCATCGCACCTTCGCTTTGCAGTGACACCGGCTTGCCAATGAACTCGGAGAGGCCGGCCAAATGCTGGCTTTCTTCGTCCAAAAACAGCTCGATGACCTTGGGCGAGGCCACCACCCGGAACTCCTTGGGGTTGAACTGGCGCGCCTCACGCAAAATTTCGCGAAAAATATCGTAGGCCACGCTGCGTGGCGTTTTGACAATGCCTTTGCCCTGGCACAGCGGGCAGGGTTCACACAACATGTGCGCCAGGGACTCGCGGGTGCGCTTGCGTGTCATCTCCACCAGCCCCAGCTGCGAAAAGCCGCCACACATGGTTTTGACACGGTCACGCGCCAGTTGTTTGCGCATCTCGGTCAACACCGCCTGGCGGTGTTCCTCACGCTCCATGTCGATGAAGTCCACCACAATGATGCCGCCCAGGTTACGCAAACGCAGCTGCCGGGCAATGGCTTGCGCGGCTTCCAGGTTGGTTCTGAAGATGGTGTCATCAAAGTTGCGGGCGCCGACAAAACCACCGGTGTTGACATCCACCGTGGTCAGCGCCTCGGTCTGGTCCACGATCAGGTAACCACCCGACTTCAGCTCAACCCGCCGCCCCAGGGCCTTGGCGATGTCTTCGTCGATCGAGTGCAAATCAAAAATCGGCCGCTCACCCTTGTAGTGCTGCAGCTTTTGCGCCGCAGCCGGCATGAACTCCACACCAAAGGCTTTCAAAGCCTCAAACTGCTCCAGCGAGTCCACCCGGATGGAGACGGTGCGTTCACCCACCATGTCGCGCAGCACCCGCTGCATCAGGCTCAAATCCTGGTGCAACAAGGAGCTGGCAGGCAGCTTGGTGGCGGCCTCACGGATGCGTTTCCAGGCTTTGCGCAGGTAAGCGATGTCGTCAGCCAGTTCCTGGTCGCTGGCATCCTCGGCGTTGGTGCGCAGGATGAAGCCGCCACCCATGTCCCCCACCAGCGACTGAACGCGCTGGCGCAGGCTCTCGCGCTGCTCGGTCGGGATCTTTTGCGACACACCAATGTGGTCGTCCTGCGGCAAAAAAACCAGCATGCGCCCTGCAATGCTGATCTGGGTGGACAGGCGTGCACCCTTGGTGCCAATCGGATCCTTGATCACCTGAACCATCAGGCTCTGGCCCTCAAACACCTGTTTTTCAATCGGAATTTGCGAAGCTGCCGCACGCGCGTTGGAAATGGTTTCACCCTCGGCAGGTGGGTGCCAGACATCGGCCACATGCAAAAACGCAGCACGCTCCAGACCAATGTCGATGAAGGCCGACTGCATGCCTGGCAGCACCCGCACCACCTTGCCCAGGTAGACGTTGCTCACCAGGCCACGCTCGAGCGAGCGCTCGACGTGCAACTCCTGCAGCGCACCGCCCTCGACAATGGCCACACGCGTCTCCTGCGGCGCCCAATTGATCAGAATATCTTCTTGCATAGGGGGCAGACTGTAACGCCTCGCGGCCTAACGGCCCAGTCCGAAACCTTGCAACAAGGTGTTGGTCTCAAACATCGGCAAACCCATGATGCCACTGTAACTGCCGCTGATATGGGCAATGTGTGCGGCCACCCTGCCCTGCACCCCATAAGCCCCCGCCTTGCCCATCGGTTCGCCACTGTCCACATAGGCCTGGATCTGCGCATCACTCAGGGTGGCAAAGGTCACTCTGGAGATCGACACCGCCTGCTGACGCTGCTGTTCGGTGCCGAGTGCCACCGCTGTGAGCACACGGTGGGTTTTGCCCGACAGGGCACGCAGAATACGCACCGCGTCAGCATCATCCAGCGGCTTACCCAGAATCACTCGGCCCAGCGCCACCGTGGTGTCTGAGCACAAGACGGGCGCGGCTGGGAGGCCACGCTTTTTCAGCCGCGCCAAGGCCGCGTCGAGCTTGAGCTGGGTGACACGCTGCACATAGGCCAGCGGCACCTCACGCGGCAGAGCCGCTTCCAGGGCTTCCGCGTCTTCATCCGCATCAGGCAGCAGCAACTCATAGGCCACACCAAGCTGCTCCAGCAGCTGCCTGCGTCGTGGGCTTTGGGAGGCCAAATAAACGAATGACTTCATGTCTGACTACTCCCGGTGATACGGGTGATTGGCATTGATCGACCAGGCGCGGTAGAGCTGCTCCACCAGCAACACCCGCACCATCGCATGAGGCAGCGTCAGGTCGGACAGGCGGATGCGTTCATGCGCTGCCTGCCGGAAAGCCGGGTCCAGTCCGTCCGGCCCACCAATCACCAGTGCCACATCACCGCCGGACAGCTGCCAGTCCTTGAGCTTGCCGGCCAGCGCCATGGTGGTCAGCGTGGTGCCACGTTCGTCCAGCGCCACGATACGGCAGCCTTTCGGAATGGCCGCCTCAATACGAGCGCGTTCAGCGGCGTAAATGGTCTCCAGCGATTTGGAGGCGCGTGGCTCGGTTTTGACCGCCTTGAGTTCGAGCTTGATCTCGAACGGAAAGCGTTTGGCGTAATCGTCCCAGGCGGTTTGTGCCCAGTCGGGCACACGCTGACCTACCGCAACTATCAGCAGCCGCACACTCAGGCTTTGCGCGAAGCGGGTTTGGCGGCCCGTTTGGCGGGCGCAGACTTGGCCGCAGATTTTTTGGCAGCAGGTTTGCTGGGCGCATTCACCACCAGGGTTTTGATCCGGGGTTTGGCCACAGTTTCAGCATCTTTTGTGCCTCTGACCCTTGTGGGTGAAGCCTTAGCAACTACTTTTTTCGCAGCAGCTGCCTTGGCCTCTTCCTGCTTTTTGAGCTGTGCTTTGGAGGGGAAGGCGTCTTCCAAACCCTTCTTGGCGGCGCTGGAGCGGCGCAGGCTGGTCTCGGGTTTGGCGGCACGAGCCGGCTGGGTCGGTGCGGCAGGCGTCTTGACGGCCTTGGCCACCACCGGCTTGGCCGCGCCAAGCTTCAGGCGCACCGGTTTTTCACCCCACAACTCTTCGAGGTTGTAGTAGGTGCGGTAGCTGGGCTGCATCACATGCACCACGGCCTGGCCACAATCCACAATGATCCACTCCCCATTGGCTTCACCCTCAACCCGGGGTTTGGGGAAACCGGCGTCACGCACCGCATCCACCACACTCATGGCCAACGCCTTGGTTTGCCGGTTGGAGGAGCCCGAGGCGATGATCACCCGCTCAAACAGCGAGGACAGCTCTTCGGTGTCAAACACCACAATCTCCTGCGCCTTGACGTCTTCGAGGCCGTCCACAATCGCACGTTGCAGTTTTTGCACGTTTTTCTTGCCATCCGCTTTTGCCTCGGACTTGGCCACGGGTTTGACCGCTGGTTTGGTGACAGCGCGTTGGCGCTCTTCGGCTTCCAGCGGCGTCAGCGCCTGGCTGGCCGCTTTCGCGGTGGTCTTGGCGGCCGATTTGGCGGGGGTTTTGGCGGCGCGTTTGGCTGCGGTCGGGGTGGTGGTTTTGGTAGTCATCAAGAGGATAGGTAAAGGTGGTGGTCGGCAATATAACGCGCAACGCTCTCGCCCACCAGTGCCGTCACGTTTTGGTGGGTAGAAATGGCAGAGCGGATGTCGGTTGCGCTGATGGCCATCGATGGCATTTGCAGGTGGAAAAAACGCTCGGGATACGCCTTTTCTGCATCAAATACGGCCCTGAACCTCGTTAGATCTGGACGATCAGCTACACATATTGTAGCTGATTGCAAAATCTCCTGCCACGACTGCCAAGTCGTCAGCGCTTGCGCCTGATCGGCGCCAATGATCAGGAAAAACTCGGCCTGGCTGAACTCGGCACACAACTCACGCAGGGTGTCGATGGTGTAACTGGGCCCGGCGCGCCGGGTTTCACGCGGATCGACCCAAGCCTGGGGGATGTCGGCAAACGCCAGCTGCGTCATGGCCAGACGGTGGGTGGCCTCGGTCAGTACCCGGGCTTTGTGCCAGGCCTGACCGGTGGGCACCACACACAGGCCGTCCAGACCCAGCTGGACCACGGCGGCCTGCCCCAGCGCCACATGCGCCAAGTGCGGCGGGTCAAACGAACCACCCAGGATACCGATGCGTTTGGGCGCCACGCCAGACGAGCTCAGAGCCACTCCCGACGGACCAGAAACTGTTCTGTCAGCGCGGCCTCAGGCGAACCCGGCGCGTGTACCTGGCTGTAGGCCCAGCTCACCAGCGGCGGCATCGAGAGCAAAATCGACTCGGTGCGCCCCCCCGACTGCAGGCCAAAGTGGGTGCCCCGGTCCCACACCAGGTTGAACTCCACGTAGCGGCCTCGGCGGTAAAGCTGGAAGTTGCGTTCGCGCTCGCCATAGGGTGTGTCTTTGCGGCGCAAGACGATCGGCAGGTAGGCACCCAGAAAACTATCCGCCACCGACTGCATCATGGCCAGGCTGCGCTCAAAGCCCAGCTCCTGAAAATCGTCAAAAAACACGCCGCCCACACCGCGCTGCTCACCCCGGTGTTTGTTGCAGAAGTAGTCGTCACACCAGGTCTTGAAGCGCGGGTATTTGTCGTCCCCAAACGGGGCCAAAGCGGTTTTGCAACTCTGGTGAAAGTGCACCGCATCTTCCTCAAAACCGTAATACGGCGTCAGGTCCATGCCGCCACCAAACCAGCACACCACCGAACCATCGCTGGCGGTGGCCGAGATCATGCGCACATTCATGTGCACCGTGGGCACATAGGGGTTGCGCGGGTGAAACACGAGCGACACCCCCATGGCCTCAAACGGCACCCCCACCAGACCGGGCCGGTGCTGCGTGGCTGAAGGCGGCAGGCTCGGGCCGCGCACATGCGAAAAACCGCAACCCGCACGTTCGAACACCGGGCCGTTTTCCAAAATCTGGGTGATGCCCTGCCCTTGCAACTTGTCGCCGGGCTCCTTGTGCCAGGCATCGGTCAGGAAGGCGCTGCCGTCGATCTCACTGATGGCGCCGGTGATACGCGCCTGCAGGCCACGCAGGTAGTTGCCGACCTGTACTGTCACATCCCCCGACTGGCTCACCTCGGCTGTCATGCAGCCGTACCTTTGATAGCACGGTGCCCAATATCGGTGCGGTATTGCATGCCATCAAAGCGAATACCTGCGGCCACCTCGTAGGCACGCTGCTGGGCCAGGCGCACGTTATCGGCGAGCACCGTCACACACAACACGCGCCCGCCAGAGGTTTGCAATTGCCCATCCACCAGGGTGCTGCCCGCATGGAAGACACAGGCGTCCTCCACTTCTTTGGGAATGCCGGTAATGGCATCACCCTTGCGCGGCTGCATCGGGTAGCCATGGGCGGCCAGCACCACACCCAGGGCGGTGCGGCGGTCCCACTCCAGCTCGATTTGGTCGAGCTTGCCGTGCGGGCCGGGCTCGGTGGCGGCCAGCATCACGTCCACCAGATCGGTTTTGAGGCGCATCATGATGGGCTGGGTTTCGGGGTCACCCATGCGGCAGTTGAACTCGAGCGTTTTGGGCTTGCCCTGGGCGTCGATCATCAGGCCCGCGTACAAAAAGCCCGAGAACGGAATACCGTCTTTTTCCATGCCACGAATCGTTGGCAAGATGATCTCGCGCATGGCGCGGGCATGCACATCGGGCGTGACGATGGGTGCGGGGGAATACGCACCCATGCCACCGGTGTTGGGGCCCAGATCGCCATTGAGCAGGCGTTTGTGATCCTGGCTGGTGGCCAGTGGCAGCACGTTTTTGCCGTCCACCATCACGATAAAGCTGGCCTCTTCTCCGGCCAGAAACTCCTCGATGACCACCCGCGCGCCACCAGCGTTGTGGCTCACACCGAGGGTGTTGTCGAGCAGCATGAAGTCCACCGCCGCGTGCGCCTCGGCCAGGGTGGCGGCCACCACCACCCCTTTGCCAGCGGCCAGGCCATCGGCCTTGACAACGATAGGTGCACCCATCTTGTCGATGTAGGCATGGGCCAGCACCGGGTCAGAAAAGGTCTCAAACTCGGCCGTGGGAATGGCGTGGCGCTTCATGAAAGCTTTGGAAAACGCCTTGGAGCTTTCCAGCTGGGCGGCGGCCTGGGTCGGGCCAAACACACGCAGACCGTGTTTGCGGAACTCGTCGACCACGCCAGCAGCCAGCGGCCCCTCGGGGCCGACCACCGTCAGGGCGATCTTCTGGGCCAGCGCCCATTCACGCAGCTGCTGGATGTCGGTGATGTCCACATTCTCAAACTGCGGGTCCAGCGCGGTGCCGCCATTGCCCGGTGCCACGTAGATCTTGTGGGTTTTGGGCGACTGGGCCAGTTTCCAGGCCAGGGCGTGTTCGCGGCCACCGCCGCCAATGACGAGGATTTTCATAAGTCTTGGGTGTCGAGTTGGGCGTTGTGGTACACCGCTTGCACATCATCCAGGTCTTCAATGGCGTCGAGCAGCTTCTGCATGCGGGCTGCCTCGTCGCCTGTGACCTCGATCGGGTTTTCGGGCCGCATCGTCACCTCGGCATCGGCGGGGGTCAGGCCAGCGGCCACCAGCGCGTCCTTGATGGCTTCAAAGTCTGCCACCGGGGTGATCACCTCAATGGCGCCGTCCTCGTCGGTGATCACATCATCGGCACCGGCTTCCAGCGCCACTTCCATCACCTTGTCTTCACTCACACCTGGGGCAAAAATGATCTGGCCGCAGTGTTTGAACTGGAACGCCACCGAACCCTCGGTACCCATGTTGCCGCCAAACTTGGAGAACGCATGCCGTACCTCGGCCACGGTGCGCACCTTGTTGTCGGTCATGGTGTCGACAATGATCGCCGCGCCACCAATGCCGTAACCCTCGTAACGGATTTCTTCGTAGCTGATGCCGTCGAGCGAACCGGTGGCTTTGTCGATGTTGTATTTGATGCGGTCGGCCGGCATGTTGGCCGCCTTGGCGCGGTCAATGGCCAGGCGCAAACGCGGGTTGGCGGACAAGTCACCGCCACCGGAGCGCGCAGCCACGGTGATCTCACGGATGATGCGCGTCCAGATCTTGCCGCGCTTCTCGTCCTGACGGCCTTTGCGGTGCTGAATATTGGCCCATTTACTGTGTCCTGCCACGGGAATTCCTTTGAAAATTCGTTACGCTATTGGCTCGATTGTACTTTTTGAGTCCGATATGCCTGAACCCATCCTGATCGCCCAGCACGGCCAGACCCAGTGTTTCCTGCAGCCCGACAAGGCCAATCGCCACGGGCTGATCACCGGCGCCACCGGCACCGGCAAAACCATCACCCTGCAAACCCTGGCCGAAGGGTTTGCCAAACTCGGTGTGCCGGTGTTCATGGCCGACATCAAGGGCGACTTGACCGGTATCTCACGCCCCGGCAGTTCCACGCCAAAACTGGCCAAAGTCCTTTCAGAACGAGGGCTGGATGCTCCAGAATACGCAGCGTTCTCAACCACATTGTGGGATGTGTTTGGTGAGCAAGGCCACCCGGTGCGCGCCACCGTGAGTGACCTGGGCCCGCTGCTGCTCTCGCGCATGCTCAACCTGAACGACACCCAGGCCGGGGTGTTGCAGCTGGTGTTCAAGATTGCTGACGACGCGGGTCTGTTGTTGCTGGACATGAAAGACTTGCGCGCCATGTGCCAGCACGTGGGCGACAACGCCTCGAGCTTCACCACCGAATACGGCAACATCAGCGCCGCCAGCATTGGCGCCATTCAGCGCGGCCTGATGCAGATCGAAGCCCAGGGCGGTGACAAGTTCTTTGGCGAGCCGATGCTCAACATCGACGACTTCATGCAGACCGACAGCGCCGGGCGCGGCATCATCAATGTGCTGGCCGCCGACAAACTGATGAACTCACCGCGCCTGTACAGCACGTTCCTGCTGTGGCTGCTCAGTGAGCTGTTCGAGAACCTGCCCGAAGTGGGTGACCTGGACAAGCCCAAACTGGTGTTCTTTTTTGACGAAGCGCACCTGCTGTTCAACGACGCGCCCAAGGTGCTGATCGAACGCATCGAGCTGGTGGTGCGGCTGGTGCGCTCCAAAGGTGTGGGCGTGTACTTTGTGACACAAAACCCGCTCGACATCCCCGACAGTGTGCTGGCCCAGCTGGGCAACCGGGTGCAACATGCCCTGCGCGCCTTCACGCCGCGTGACCAGAAAGCGGTCAAGTCGGCAGCCGACACCATGCGCCCCAACCCCGGCCTGGACATCAGCGCGGCCATCACCGAACTGGCCGTGGGCGAAGCCTTGGTAAGTTTTCTGGACGAGAAAGGCCGACCCTGCCCGACCGAGCGGGTTTACGTCTTTCCCCCGGCCAGCCAGATTGGTCCAATCACCCCCGAGCAGCGCCAGACCTTGCTGGCCGAGTCCATCGTTGCCGGTGTCTACGAAAAAACACTGGACCGCGAATCGGCCTTTGAAAAGCTCAAAGGCCGCTCTGCCGAACGCGCCAGCGCCGCCACCAAAAACGGCACGGACAAAACAGGCGCTGCCGATACGCCCGCTGCCGAGTCCGGCGGCCTGCTCGACAGCCTGGGCTCTGGCCTGGGCAGCCTGCTGGGTGGTGGCAATGGCCGGCGCACCTCGGCCGGTGAACAACTTTTCAAAAGTGCGGCCAGTTCGATTGGCCGCGAAGTGGGTCGTCAGATCATTCGGGGTGTTTTGGGTGGTATCTTTGGCGGTTCCAAAAGATAAATGCAGGAAAGCAATTCATGACGACATCCGATCCTTTCGTTCACGTGATCACGCACCCGCTGGTGCAGCATAAACTCACCCTGATGCGCCGCAAAGACGCCAGCACCACCAGTTTCCGTACCCTGCTCAATGAGCTGGCGATGCTGATGGCTTATGAGGTGACACGCGACATGCCCACCCAAGATGTGGAGGTCGAGACCCCGCTGGAAACCATGACCGCCACCATGATCGACGGCAAGAAGCTGGCACTGGCCTCCATCCTGCGTGCGGGCAACGGGCTGCTGGAGGGTTTTCTGGCGGTGGTACCCGGCGCCCGCGTCGGCCACATCGGCCTGTACCGCGACCCGGCCACGCTGCAAGCGGTGGAGTACTACTTCAAGATGCCCAAAGACATGCCCGAGCGTGACGTGATTGTGGTCGACCCGATGCTGGCCACCGGCCACTCGGCGATCGCCGCCATCACCCGTGTCAAGGCGCTGCAACCGCGTTCCATCAAGTTCGTCTGCCTGCTGACCTGCCCCGAAGGTGTCAAGGCCCTGCGCGAAGCCCACCCCGATGTGCAGATCTTCACGGCAGCCATCGACCGCCAGCTCAACGACCACGGCTACATCCTGCCGGGTCTGGGTGACGCCGGTGACCGGATCTTTGGTACGCAGTGAGTTAATGGTCTTTTTGGCTGCCAGCCCTTTATTCATAAGGGCTGGTAGCTATTTATTTTGTATTCAGTTTCTGCAAGTTGAACTGGCTGTGGTGGAGCGGTAAGCAGCGTGTCCTGTCGTTAGCTGTCGCATACCGGACGATCATATGGCCGATGGTGTGATTTTGGATGCTGGGTAGCGGGCCAATCGTTGTGACGCGCTTTGTGCAGGTTGAAGACCGTCACGACCTGACGTCCGCGGCTTCGAACGGACATGCCACAACATGTCATTTAGTTTGCGAGATCCAGCTTTCCAATAGACGATCAAGATCGCTTAGTTACGCCTGCAACAGGCCACTTTCAAAAATTGACTCAGTATCGACCTCAAGGAAATGCGTGCAATGACAGTTTCGTCCATTGTTTGACCCAGCAGCAGGAATGGTCAACATTGGGAACAACTTGCATCTCAGGTCGATACGCTATGGGAAAGCGAGACAGATAAGCCGAAACCACTTCGGGAGTTATATTGACATCTGCGCTCCCAACAAAATGCAGCTGAGAGATGCCCTGCAAACTATTCCACGCATCAGCTGGATTTAGCGAACCCGTTAAGGGCGTGACACGATGTAAAACTGTCCAGAACCGATGGTCAAGATTGCCTGCTACGGTCACCAGCCGAACAACATCGTGCCGACCTGCCGCCACCAGAGCAGCAACTGCGCCACCCCCAGAGTACCCCACCAGCACAAGCGCATCAGCTTCGTAGCGGCGTTTGAGTTCATCAATGGCCTGACTGCTTGCGTCAATTACCGGTGGGGCAAAACGGCGATCTGTCCAATAGCTTACATCGCAACCACGCCGATCCAAGTCACTCACATACTGACAAGGACGAGCCAAATATGCTGCTGCGCCTTGCACATGCTGCAACGCCAACTGAAGAGCAATTGGCTGCAGTGGTGTTGGATCATCTGACGATTGTTCCCGGTTAAGCCAAGCCAAGCCATCCCCTTCAATGTAAATCGTCAAGACTTTACTGGCTTTGATAGGAGCTGGAACATATGCGGCGAGGACAAAATTATGTGTAGACAAACGTAGTGGTTGCCAGCTTTTGGCAAATGCCAGAGCATCAGCTCTATTTCTCCGCACCTCGGGCGTCATACTGGAACAGGCTGACAGTAAATATACAAATAGAAGAAACACAGCGCGCATAAACAGATCAAATCCAATAAGGTTCACCAGTACAGAAAAGTGGCGGCGGCGCATAAAAAAACCGACCAGAATTTGGTCGGTTTTTTTTAGGACAAATGCAGTAAAAACTCAGAATGCCCAGCGCGCAGTGGCCTGCACCGTGTTTTGCTCATAAGAGTTGCCAAATGTTCCGTCATAAGCGACTGAAGCGGTGAAATTTTTGGCGGTGAAAACATTTACACCAAAACCCACTGAGTACGTATCCTCGTCAAGTTTCTGGCCAGGCGTCAGGAAAGTCGCACCACCACCGGTGAAGCTGGCTGAAGAATCAATACCATCGTTCTGAAAGTCATGATGCCAAAAGACGCGTGCAAATGGCTGCAGCTTAAGACTGCCCCAAATCGCATCGTGATTCAACTGAGCACCCAAACTGGCACGCAGGCGCTTCGTGGTTGCCTCGGCCACATTCAGAGCCAACGCGCCGCCACCCGTTTCAGTGTAGGAATATTGCTTGAGTTGCATCCAGTCGACTTGAATCTTGGGCGTGATTGTGGTTGAAGGTGAGAGGGCAAAAGCCATGCCACCGCCCAAGCGTACACCCCACAGATCGCCATCGTATTCGCCGCTGGCGATGCCATTCACCACCGTATCACGCTGGCTTTTGTAGTGTTTCTTGCTATAGGCAAGCATACCTTCTGAATAAATGCGCCCATAGTCCTTGCTTCCATAAACAGACAACTGGGTGCTGGTGACGCCATTGTTATCACCAGTCAACTGATCCTTGAAGGACAAGGACGTGTCAGAGTAATTGAGCGCCAGACCAGCAATCAGGCCAGTGGCCAACTCACGATCCGCGCCAAATGCAACGCCCCAACCCTTGCTGCTGTATCCGGCAAAACCGTCTTTAGAGCCCTGCTTCCCCTCAGACCCATAGGTGCGCAGCCAGACGCCACTGTTCTTTGGCTCATCACCAGACGACAGCCCGGTTTTGATGCCGCCGGCATTGGCAAACGCAGGAGTCGTGAACGCGCCATCCACAACACGCAAGCTTTCCAGGCGGGCACTAACCCGGTCGAAAGCAGAAGCGCTGGCGTCATGACTGGCAAGCAGCAGCGCGCGTGAAGACACAGGTGTCAGTTTTTCCAGCGCAGCTTGCTGCTGCGTCGGTGTCAAGGCCGACAGCGCGGTGATTGCACTGGCCATCGCACCCGTGCCACCGTTTAAGGCGTCAAGCACTTCCGCCGCACTGCTGCTGCGGACGGTGGAATTGGGCGCAAATTGTCCCACTGCTGGGATTGCAAAAAACTGCAATGTTCCGGGGCCAAAAGAGGCAAAGTCAAGCGGCAAGCCCAGGGAGGCATCACCCGCTTCCCACGTTGAAATCACAAGAAAGTAGCGTGTCCCAGCGGTCATCGAATAATTGACGATCGTTGGGCATTGACGTGAAGAACTACACGACACGACTGCTGCACTGCCGATAGATCGGGCAGCGTTGTCAAGAGCACCATCATCGTTAAATGCATCGGGGGGGGTGGGATGCTGTGCGCTGAACGCGCCGTTGTACACCATCATCACGGTATCGGTCGGTGCACTGGTTTGCCCCAGCGTGTAGAGGCCGGTAGCGGTCGGAATGACGGTCACACCGGCAAAGGAGAAGGCGTGTGTACCGGATGCCAAAGTCGTTAGGGGTTCTTGCAGATGCGAAACATTGAGACTCAGTTGCTGAATGCTTGTCAGGCTTGACGTCAGACTGTAGGTCGTTGTGACCCCAACGGCATGAGCCGGGAGTGATAAGGCACTGGTGAGCGCCAGGGCCAAAGCGTTCAGCGGTAGATGCTTGTTTCTCGAAACCATTTCTTCTTTCTCTTTCCATATGGTGGCATTGCTGCACATTTATGCCGGTAAGTAGGCGCTGTAGAAGCGTTGTGCTTATGTTACGGCACCTTGATGAGCTAGGGCAACGCTGAACAAGTGCCGTCAAACCCGCGCCATGCTGTGCAGATGATCCAAACTGGTTTGAATTTCGCCAATTTGCTGGCGCATTGACCCCTTTGGGTCCTGTTTCAGGGGTCTCGCGACCCCTGTTGCGTTTTGTGGACGCCCCTGTGCCATCAACCTTTGTCGGCTGAGATAGATGTTGGCCAGCGCCAAAGCAGTAAACGCCCGCGTGGCGTTCTTCTGCAGCCCACGGTAACGCACCTTGCCAAAGCCCCACAGGCGCTTGACCACACCAAAGACATGCTCCACGCGTGAGCGGATCTTGGATTTGTTGCGGTTCTTGGCGCGAATGCCTTCATCGACCACACCAGAGCGGCGACTGCGCTGGTTGGTGAAGTCTTTGGCCTTGGGTGCTGTACTGTGGATCAAGTCCCTCTGGCTGGCGTAGGCACTGTCGCCATAGACGCGTTGCTCCTTGCCATGCAACAAACTGGGTAGTGGGTGTTTGTCATGCACGTTGGCCGCTGTGACCACCGCATGGTGGGCCAGACCACTTTGGCTGTCCACACCGATGTGCAGCTTCATGCCAAAGTACCACTGTTGGCCCTTGCGGGTTTGGTGCATGTCGGGGTCACGGGACTTGTTGGCATTCTTGGTGGAGCTGGGTGCGCCAATGATGGTGGCGTCCACAATGGTGCCGGTGTTGAGCTTGAAGCCTTGGCTTTGCAAGACGGTGCCTACTTGGGCAAACAGGGCCTCGCCCAGTTTGTTGTCATTGAGGAGTTTGCGAAACTTCAGGATTGTGGTGGCATCAGGCACAGATTCACGCCCCAGGTCAATGCCAACGAAGCGACACAGACTCACACTGTCGTACAGAGCTTCTTCACACGCCAGATCTGCCAGATTGAACCAGTGCTGAACGAAGTGGATGCGCAGCATGCGCTCCAGCCCGATGGGTGGACGCCCATTGCCAGCCTTGGGGCAAAACGGCTCGATGACTTCGCACAGGACTGCCCAGGGAACGATGACTTCCATGGTCTTCAAGAACTCGTCGCTCCGAGTGGGTTTGCGATAGCTGTCAAAGCTTTGCCGTTCGGCCAGGGCCAGGGTTTGTTGTTTCATCTGCAACCTGCAGAAGCCAGCTTCCCCACAAGTCGGCCGGACAACAAGCACTTCAGCACTCGCCTGGTACACCTGCCGCTCCATCACTTCATCGGCTTTTTGGCCTGAAGCCCTTTACAAACAAGGGCTGACAGCTATACATTGTTTAGCCATCCATGCCATCTAGGCACTGCCAGTGGCGGCCACTACCGAAAGGAGGTTCACCGTGCTCAACAACAACCCGCAGTACCGTACCGTGGCCCAGGCCTTCCCGCATATCGGTGACAAGCTCACAGCTTATTGGGGCCACAGCAACTTTGTGGCCTACATGGAGGGGCTGTTACACGGCACCCGCAATGGCACCCGTCGCGGCTTTCCGGCGGACATCCTGATGGCCCTGCACTATCTGGCCGAACAACACAAAACGGCGTTTCCGCAGTACGAGGTCACAGATGATTTCTGGGCCTATGTGGAGAGCAAGCCAACGGTACCAAACCATTAACCTGGGGGGTAGTTTTGGCGTCCGCCAGCGACCAGCGCGTGTTCAATCGACCTGCGGCGCCACCATCTCCGCGTAGTCGTACAGCGCACCCAACACCGCTTCACCGCGCTCGTCAGCCGTTTCGGCCAGTTGGTCGAGCTGGTCAAACAGCGCAGTCAGCGTGAGTGCGCCACCCTCACCTTCCAGCAGCCGGGCCGCGCGGTGGGCCTCCCAGGCGGCGGCCTCGTCCGCCGACAAACTGGCCGGGAAATTGCGCGCGCGGTAACGCCACAACAGCTCGGTCAACCGGGCATCGTCAAAGGCCGGGCGGGCTTGGGCAAGTTGTTCGGGGCTGCTTTGGCGCAGGTCGTTGAGGCGGCGGCGGTCGGTATTGCCGATAAAGCCGCCGTACAGGTCTTGGTCCACATCCACCGGGCCAGCGGCCTCGCGTTTAAACACCTCAGCCCAAATGGCACTCATGTCAGGCAGGTCGCGCGCGACTGCAGCGTTGGCGAGTTGGGCAGCCACATTAATGCCCCAGCGCTGCGCCATGGGTTCGCTGAGCACCTTGAGGTTGCCCATCACCATCGGCGACTTGTTGATGTGCACCGACTTGATCGGCAGGCGCAACACACCTTCGGGCAAGTCGGCGCTGCGGGTGAACAGGCGTTGCTGGATTTGTGTGGCGTTCAAACTGGCCAACTCGCTCGGGTCTTGTGACAGGTCCCAGGCCAGCAGCTCGTTTTTGTTGCCCGGGTGCATGGCCAGCGGCCACATCAGCGCCAGGCAGCCGCGCTCAGGTGAGAACATGCCTGAGACATGCCAAAACGGCCGTGCGTTGGCGGGGGTGCTAGGCAAACCCAGCTCGGCCAGCACCCGGTCTTTTTTGTGCAGGCCAAAGCAGAAGTCAAACAAGCGCGGTTGCGCGGTTTTGATCAGCCGCGCCAGGGCGATGGTCGCGTGCACATCGCTCAGCGCATCGTGGGCGGCTTCGTGGACCAGACCGTTCGCAGCGGTCAGGTCGGTGAGTTTGAAGCTGGGTTTGCCTTCGGCGTTTTTTGGCCACTGGATGCCCTCGGGGCGCAGGGCGTAGGCGGTGCGCACCACGTCCAGAATGTCCCAGCGGCCGCAGTCGTTCTGCCAT
This sequence comes from Rhodoferax fermentans, assembly GCF_002017865.1. Taxonomy (NCBI): domain Bacteria; kingdom Pseudomonadati; phylum Pseudomonadota; class Betaproteobacteria; order Burkholderiales; family Comamonadaceae; genus Rhodoferax; species Rhodoferax fermentans. The sequence goes on from NZ_MTJN01000002.1 coordinate 3,389,509, forward strand.
TCACGTCCATAGGGGTCGATCAGGTTGCGCCAGAACATAAACCGCGTGATTTCGTCGTCAAAACGGATGGTGTTGTAACCCACACCCACGGTGCCGGGCCAGGCCAGCGCCTGCTCAATCTGCGCCGCAAACTGGTGTTCGGGCAGGCCTTTTTCCAGACATTCCTGTGGCGTGATGCCGGTGATCAGGCAAGACTGGGGGTCGGGCAAAAAGTCGTTGGCAGGCTGGCAATACAACATGATCGGCTCACCCACCTGGTTCAGATCGGCGTCGGTGCGAATCGCGGCAAACTGTGCCGGGCGGGCGCTGCGGGTGTTGACACCGAAGGTCTCGTAGTCGTGCCAGAGGAAAGTGTGGACCATGACGCTTTTTCAGAGTATTACAAAATAGATAGCTACCAGCCCTTTTTCATCAAGGGCTGGAGGACAAAAAAGGCATTATTTCCGGCGTGCCGAGTTGACACCCGGCAGCTCGGCCACCAGGCCCAGCACCTTGTGCAGGCGGCCCGAGTCGGACACCTCCACGGTGAAGGTCATCCAGGCAATGCCCTTGATGGACTGGGTCTGCACCCCAATCACGTTCATCTTCTCTTTGGTGAAGACTTCGGAAATGTCGCGCAGCAGGCCCTGACGGTCATGCGCCTGCACCGCCACATCCACCGGGAACACCGAGCCGCTCATGGCGCGTGCCACGCCCCACTCCACCTCGATCAGGCGCTCGCCATTTCTGGCGACCATTTCCTTGAGGTTGCTGCAGTCCTTGCGGTGCACACTGACGCCTTTGCCACGCGTGACAAAACCACAAATCGCGTCCGGCGGTGCCGGTTTGCAACACTTGGCCATCTGGGTCATGAGCGAATCCACCCCCACCACCAGCAGGCCACCTTTGCTCGGGTTGTCACCCGAGCGGGGTTTACGCAGCACCGGGGCATTGGCGTCAAACTGCGGCGCCTCGGGTGGGCGCAGCACCTGCTCGATGGCGCGCAGCGAAAACTCGTCCTTGCCCACATCCTCAAACAGCGCGGTGGCGTTGGCAAAACCCAGTTGCACTGCCAGATCGTCGAGTTTTAGAGCGGTTTTGCCTTCGCGCTGCAGCAGTTTTTCAACCGCCTCGCGGCCTTTTGCAATGGTTTCACTCAGAGCCAGCGCGTTGAACCAGGCGCGCACCTTGGTACGGGCGCGGTGGCTCACCAGGTAACCCAGCTCGGTGTTGAGCCAGTCACGCGAGGGGCCGCCCTCTTTGGCAGCGGTCACTTCGACCGTCTGGCCGTTTTTGAGCGCGGTGTTGAGGGGCACCATGGCGCCGTCCACACGAGCCCCTCGGCAGCGGTGGCCCAGGTCGGTGTGCACGGTGTAGGCAAAGTCCACCACGGTGGCGCCCTGCGGCAGCTCAACGATGTTGGCATCGGGCGTCAGCACATAAATGCGGTCGTCCAGCAGGTCCTGGGTCTGCACCCCGGACAGATCGCGTTCCCAGGCCAGCAGCTGTCGCAGCACCGCAATCTTGGCATCGTAGGCGCCGGTGGCCGACACCCCCGCGTAACCCTTGGCGCCCGCCTCCTTGTAGGCCCAGTGCGCGGCCACACCGTTTTCGGCATGGTCGTGCATGGCCTGGGTGCGGATCTGGATCTCGGTGGGCAGCCCGGCCGCGTCACGCACCACAGTGTGCAAAGACTGGTAACCGTTGACCTTGGGTTTGGCGATGTAGTCGTCAAACTCCTCGGTGATCGGGGTGAAATGGTGGTGCACCCAGCTCAGGGCGCCATAACACTCGGGCACACTGGCCACTAGGATACGCAGCGCCCGCACGTCGTAGACCTTCTCGAACCCGAGCGACTTGCCACGCATTTTTTTGACAATGCTGTAGATGTGTTTGGGCCGGCCCGAGACCTTGGCCACAATGCCGTTGGCATTCAGATCTGCTTCGAGCTGGCTGCGCATACGCTCCACATGGGCTTCACGCTCGACGCGTTTTTCATCGAGCAAGCGGGCCACCTGTTTGTAGGTGTCGGGCTCCATAAAACGGAACGCCAGGTCTTCCATCTCCCACTTGATTTCCCAGATGCCCAGGCGGTTCGCCAGCGGTGCAAACACTTGCAGCGACTCGGCCGCAATGCCCTCGGGTATGGGCCGCTTGGTGGCGGCAAAAAAGCGCAGCGTCTGCAGGCGCGAGGCCAGGCGCAACATCACCACCCGCAAATCGCGCGAAAACGCCAGCAACATCTTGCGCACGTTTTCGGTCTGCACGGCGGCCGCCTGTTGCGCCGCCGGGGTGTCCACCACCACCGCCGGGCGGGTGGCCTTGGCCATGCGCGCCTGGCGCTGCACCCGCACCAGCTTGGTGGTTTCCATGGCCAACGCGGCAAAGTTGTCACCAAAGGCCTTGGCAATCACCTCTTGCGGTTTGTTCAGGTGGTCACAGGCGTACACCAGGTAACTGGCGGCCTGCATGGCTTCCGAGCCACCGATTCTTTTCAGAATGACGGCCACCGCATCGGCATGGGCCAGGGTGTTTTCGCCGGTGTCGAGTTCTTCGCAGGACAGCAGCGGCTCGGCAAAGGCACGGGCCCGCGCCAAGGCCTGTGGGTGCTCGGGCAGACTCTGGGCGGTGGCGGCCACCACCGGCAGCACGGCTTGGGCAGAGCGCTCGGGGGTGGTCACTTCAATCTCGGAAATTTTCATGAAAACGCTGTATCAAAAAGGGTGGGCTTGGGTGTGGCCTCTAATGGTCGGGGGCCAGCAGAAAAGACCGCACCGCATCCACCTGCGGCTGCGCCACAAACGTGGGCGCGTGGCCCACACCGGCAAACTCAACCAGCTGTGCTTTCGGGCCGCGTTGTGTCATGGCCTGGGCTGTGGTCGCTGAGAGCAGGTCTGACTCGGCACCGCGTACCAGCAGCGTCTGTGCGCTGATCTGGTCATAGGCCTGCCACAGCAGCGCCTCACCCTGGGCAGCAGACTCAAGCGTCATGGCCTTGAACGGCTCAGCCAGCGCCGGGTCGTAACGCAGCGTGAGCCGGCCAGAGCCATCGGCCAGCGGTTTGATCTGCGGGCGTGTCAGGGCCAGCCATTGTTCGGGGGTGTGCGGGCCAAAGCTGCTGGCAATGGCCCAGAGCGCGTCAGCGGCCTGCTGCTCGGTGTCAAACACCGGCACCTGGCCCAGGTACTGACCGATACGTTGTAAAGCTTGCCATTCGATCACCGGCCCGACATCGTTGAGCACCAGACGATGGACCTTGGCAAAAGGCGGCAAATCGGGCTGGCCCGCCACCACCAGACCAATCAAGCCCCCCATGCTGGTGCCGACCCAGTCCAGCCGGGTGGGCTGCAGCTGCGCCAGCAAGGCCAGCATGTCAGCCGCATAAAACGGCAGCTGGTAGCCCTGCGGGTCTTTGAGCCAATCGCTCTGGCCGCGCCCCGCCACATCCGGGCACACCACGCAGATGTCGCCACCGGCCTGTTCACACAGCGCCTGCGCCAGCGTGTCAAAGTCGCGGCCCTGACGCGTCAGGCCGTGCACACACAGCACCACATGGCGACTGGTCGGGTTGCCCCAGTGCCAATAGGCCATGCGGTGGCTGCCCTGGGCGTCGGGGCAATCGATAAATGCAAGGGTGGGGTTGGACATGATGGGGCGTCACTGGATAATGACTGCATCCTAATTCAATCCGGCCAGCCACCCCGCTTTGGTCGCCCCCAACCCTTCTATTTTTTGCGGAGAAGTTCCCATGCTCACAGGTAAAACTGCCCTGGTCACCGGCTCTACCAGCGGCATTGGTTTGGGTATTGCCAAGGCACTCGCTGCGCAAGGTGCCAACATCGTGCTGAACGGTTTTGGGGATGTGGACGGCCCCAAGACCGAAGTCGCGGCACTCGGTGTGCAGGTGGCCTACCACGGCGCCGACATGAGCCGCCCCGAAGAGATTGAAGCTTTGATGTCTTTTTCCGCCGAGCGTTTTGGCCGCATCGACATCCTGGTCAACAATGCTGGCATCCAGCATGTGTCGCGCATCGAGAGTTTTCCTCCTGAGCGCTGGGACGCGATCATCGCCATCAACCTCAGCAGCGCCTTCCACACCACCCGGCTGGCCCTGCCGGCCATGCAGGCGGCGGGCTGGGGCCGCATCATCAACCTGGCCTCGGTCCACGGCCTGGTCGCCTCGGCTGAAAAGTCAGCCTATGTGGCCGCCAAACACGGCCTGGTTGGCCTCACCAAGGTCACCGCATTGGAAAACGCCAGCAGCGGTGTCACCTGCAACGCGATTTGCCCGGGCTGGGTACTCACACCGCTGGTGCAAAAACAGGTGGACGCCAAAGCGGCGGCGCTGGGCCTCTCCAACGACGAGGCGGTTGCGCTGATCTTGGGCGAAAAAGAGCCCTCCAAAACCTTCACCACCCCTGAGGAACTGGGCGCACTCGCGGTGTTTTTCTGCTCACCCGCAGGCAACAACGTGCGGGGTGTGGCCTGGAACATGGACGGCGGCTGGGTGGCGCAATAAGCAGGCAAACTGCTTGCTATTTCTTGAATAGCAAGATGCCCTTATCAGACAAGGGCTTGAGCCCTATTATTCATAAACCATCTGATTGAATCCAGGCGAGCTGTGGCCAACCAAGGCGGGGGGGGAAACAGGTCGAATGCAGCGACACACTGTTTTGGCCCGCTCTGGTCGGGGCGTTCATCCGGCTTGGTTGTAGCGGGTCAACGTGCCTTGCGCTTCAGGCCAGATTGCTTAAACTGGCTTTACTTTGTCCAATGCTTCACACATGAGAATTCAGCATCAAAGCCAGGCGCCCTCATTGACACGCTGGCTGAAGGCCACGGGTCGCTGCTGTTGGCTGCTGTGTGTCGGCGTGCTGTTGCTGAACGCACAGCCTGGCCGAGCCAATCAGGCCGCAGCCGAGACAGGTGCCCCTGGTGCGGCCCAGCGCCAGGCAATCCATGTGGTGAGTGACGACAACTTTCCGCCCTATCTGTTTCGCAATGCCGACGGTCAAGTCGAGGGATACCTGGTGGACCTGTGGCAACTGTTCGAAGAAAAGACAGGCATCAAGGTCACCCTCACCGCCACCAACTGGGCCAATGCCCAGTCCATGATCCAGGCCCGCCAGGCCGATGTCATCGACCTGATTTTCCAAACACCCGGGCGCGAAGCGTTGTACGAGTTCTCCAAACCCTACGCCGACTCTCCCTCTTCCTTATTCACCCACGCGTCCATCAGCGGCATATACGGCATTCAGACACTCAAAGGTTTTCAAATTGGCGTCCAGGCTGGCGACGCCTGCATTGAGCAACTCAAAAGCCAGGGTATCCACAGCCTGCTGACTTACCCCAATTACGCCACCCTGATTGCGGCTGCCAGAAGCCAGGAAGTCAAGATTTTCTGCATGGATGAGTCCCCTGCCAACTTTTACCTGTACCAGACAGGGTCTCAGCATGAGTTTCTGAAATCCTTTGTGCTCTACACCGGTCAGTTCCACCGTGCGGTACCCAAAGGGGAAGTTGCGTTGTTGCGCCAGATCGAGACGGGTATGTAGGAGATCTCTGCAGCCGACATTGCCGAGCTCAATGAGAAATGGCTTGGCGCCAGATTGCACTACTCCCCCTATGGCCGCTACCTGGGCTGGGGCATGCTGGTTTTGCTGGCCACGGGGCTGCTGCTCGGTGGCTGGAACATGGTGTTGCGCCGTGTGGTAACGAGCAAAACCGCTGCGCTGGCGAAGGCGCTCAAGGACTTGAAAACAGCCAATGACACAACGCGGGAAGTGAATGACCAACTGACCGCCACGCTGGAAGCCATTCCGGACATGCTGCTGCGTGTGGACCAGAAAGGCTGTTTGCTTGAGGTATTTGCCAGCAAGGAGGATGGTGTGCGCACCCTCCCCTACGGCGAGCTTGGCAAATCCTTTTCAGAGCTGCTGCCTGCCGAAGCGGCGCAGACACTGGCCGATGCCATCGATGTCGCAGCCAGCTCTGGCAGCGACTATGGTCGGGTGCTGGCGCTGACCATTGCAGGACAACCCCGTTGGTTCGAACTCTCAACCGCACTGAAAAGGTCCAGCGAGGGCAAACCGCCGCAATTTTTGATGCTGTCACGCGACATCACCATGCGCCGGCAATCGGAGCTGGAGCTGATCCGCATGAAGGAAGCCGCCCTGGAAGCCGAGAAAAACAAACAGTTCCGACTGTTGTTCGACTCGGCACCGGTTGCCATGGTGTACCTCCACGGCCAGGTGATTGAATCAGTCAACCGGTGTTTCACCGCCCTGTTCGGCTACGAGGAAGGTGATATCAGTACGCTGCAGGATTGGTGGCTGCGCGCCTATCCCGACACCAGCTACCGTGCCAGCGTGCAGACGCAATGGGCGCAGGCCGTTGAACAAGCGATGCTGGCACAAGGCATGGTCCAAGCCCAGGAATACCAGGTCAGTTGCAAAGATGGTCAGAGACTCACCATGCTCATCGGCGGCCAAATGGTCGACAACGGGATGATCGTCACCCTGACCGACATCAGCCAACTCAAACAGGTACAACGCCAACTCGATCTGGCCCGCACCGCGGCCCAGGCAGCCAATGCGGCCAAAAGCGCTTTTCTGGCCAATATGAGCCATGAAATACGGACCCCAATGAATGCCATTGTGGGCATGGCCCACCAGATGCGGCGCGTTGGCCTGCCGACCCATCAGGGGGAACGCCTTGACAAGATTGACACAGCGGCCCAGCACCTGTTGATGGTGATCAGTGACATCCTGGACATTTCCAAAATTGAATCCGGCAAGCTGGTGCTGGAACAGACCCCCGTTGATCTGGTGGCCTTGCTGGACAACGTCAAAACCATCTCGATGGCTCGTGCCAGCAGCAAAGGTCTGTCGCTGGGGATTGAGACCGATACCCTGCCTGACAAGTTGTTGGGCGATCTGACCCGACTGCAGCAGTGCCTGCTGAACTACGTTGGCAATGCGATCAAGTTCACGGACCATGGCAGCATCACCCTGAAAGTGCACGTGGTCGAGGAGACGACACAAACGGTATTGCTGCGTTTTGAGGTCACTGACACCGGCCCAGGCATTCCGGCCGATGTGTTGTCCCGCCTGTTTGGTGCGTTTGTCCAGGCGGACAATTCCATAACACGCCGCTACGGCGGCACCGGCCTGGGCCTGTCAATCAACCGCTTGTTGGCCGAGCTGATGGGGGGTGAGGCCGACGCCATCAGTACCCCCGGTACAGGCAGCACCTTTTGGTTTACCGCCCGACTGACAAAATCCAGCGAACCCGTTGTCATGCTGCCCCAGGCACCTCTTGTTGACGCTGACGCCATCATCCGCCGGGAGTACAGCGGCAGCCGCATTCTGGTGGTGGATGATGAACCGACCAACCAGGCGGTGCTCGAGTTCCTCCTGCAGGACGCTGGTTTGCATGTGGATCTGGCCGATGATGGTTTTCAAGCGGTGGCCAAAGCCAGGGCTTCCACCTACGCGGCCATTTTCATGGACATGCAGATGCCTGGCCTGGATGGTCTGGACGCCACCCGCCAAATACGGGCGCTGCCGACACACACACGCACACCGATCTTGGCCATGACCGGCAACGCCTTTGAGGAAGATCGCCTGAGCTGCCTGGCCGCTGGCATGAACGACTTTCTGACCAAACCAGTGATGCCCAAGCAGCTATTTGCGGCGCTGTTGAAAGCCCTGGAGCAAGACACGGTCTGACCCAGCCTGAGACAACAGCCCACCTGGGTGGGCTGTCCGGATATCAGGCAGATTCGGTGTTGAGCACCTTGACGGCGTTGTCCTGCCAGCTGAAGGCTTCGTTCATCAGATGCGGCGTGTGTTTGCCGGGTGACTCGCGCAGGGCACGCTCGTAGTACTCGGTGAGTGCCGGGCGGTAGTCGGGGTGGGCACACTTTTCGATGATCAGGCGGGCACGCTGTTTGGGCGACAGGCCACGCAAATCCGCCAGGCCCTGCTCGGTGACGATGATCTGCACATCGTGTTCGGTGTGGTCCACATGGGACACCATCGGCACGATGCATGACAAAGCACCGTTCTTGGCGGTGGACGGTGTCACAAAGAAGGACAGGAAGGCGTTGCGGGCAAAGTCGCCCGAGCCGCCAATGCCGTTCATGATGCTGGTGCCCTTGATGTGGGTGGAGTTGACGTTGCCGTAAATGTCGGCCTCGATCATCGCGTTCATCGCGATCACACCCAGGCGGCGCACCACCTCGGGGTGGTTGCTGATCTCTTGCGGGCGCAGCACGATGCGTTTGCTGTAGAACTCGATGTTCTCGTTGAAGTCTTTCATCGCCTCGGGGCTGAACGAGATCGCGGTGGCTGAGGCCGAGACCAGCTTGCCAGAGCGCAGCATGTCGAGCATGCCGTCCTGCAGCACCTCGGTGTAGGCGGTCAGGTTCTCAAACGGGCCGTTGTTCAGGCCAGCCAGCACCGCGTTGGCGATATTGCCCACACCCGATTGCAACGGCAGCAGGTCTGGCGGCAAACGCCCGGCCTTGACTTCTGCACCGAGGAATTCGATGACGTGGTTGGCAATACGTTGCGAGTTTTCGTCGGGCGCAGCAAACGGGGTGTTGCGGTCGGGCTGGTTGGTTTCGACCACCGCAATCACCTTGCTCAAATCACAACGCAGGTAGGCTTCACCAATACGGCCATTGGCACGCACCAGCGGGATCGGCTGGCGGTCTGGCGGCACCTGGGTGCCGTAATAAATGTCGTGCATACCTTCCATGCCGAGGTTCTGCATGGAATTGACTTCGAGGATGATCTTGTCGGCCTGGTCGATCCAGGTTTTGTTGTTGCCCACCGATGACGACGGAATCAGCCGCCCGTCGGGCAAGATGCCAGCCACTTCGATCACTGCCACGTCCAGGTGGCCCAGAAAACCGTACCAGACCAGCTGCGCGACGTGCGAGAGGTGCAGGTCGGTGTACTGCATTTCGCCAGCGTTGATCTGTTTGCGCACGGTGGCGTCAGACTGGTAGGGCAGGCGCATTTCAACGCCATGCGCCTCGGCCAACACCGCGTCAAGCTCCGGTGCGGTGCTGGCACCGGTCCACAGCCCGATGCGAAAGGCTTCACCTGCTGCGTGTGCCTGTTTCATGCGCCGCGCCAGCGCCCCCGGCACCAACTTGGGGTAGCCGGAACCCGTAAAACCACTCATGCCCACATTGGCGCCCGGCGGTATCAGCGCGGCGGCGGCGTCTGCCGACATGATTTTGGATTTCAGGAGGGGGTTGCTCACACGGTCTGCTCGTAACATGACATTTCACTCAAAAAGATAGATTGCATGGCAGGGTTTAACCGACGGCTAAACCTTCTGAGTCTAGCAGCCTGCCACGCTGTGAAGAGGGTTTTCCCTGAGCAAAATGCACGCTTATGGTGCATAACAAGGGTTTATTCGGCCAACGGGCGCCACATGTGGTGTTTGCTGACAAAACCGTCAGCCACCGCAACCGCCATGGGTTCCAGCCCAAAACTCACAAAACCAAATCGTTCATACAGCGCTTGCGCTGCCTGGTTGCCCTCGGTCACGGTGAGCTGCACCAACTGGATGCCTGGGCGTGCACGGGCGCAGTCCAGCGCGGCCTGTACCAAGGCGGAACCCAGCCCGCGCTGACGTGCTTGGGGCGCCACATACATGCCAAACAAGGTGGCCTTGTGGCGCAGTTTGTCGCGCGCCTCAAAACCCACACCGACCACCGCCACCAGCGCTTGCGCATCAAACACCCCCAGCACCACCTCTGGGGCATCGTCGGCAGGTTCCAGCCGCCTGACCCACCAGCTCACCGGTAAAGCAGCGCGCTCGGCCACACTGGAGCTGAACGCCTGTGGGTGCTGGGCATAGGCTTGCAGCATCAGTGTGCGGTACTGCGCCGCATGTTCAGGGATCAGACGGATCGGTGGCAACACCTGTTTGCTCCTTCATGTGTAGCTATAGGCCCGTTTTATAAAAGGGCCAGAGGCCAAAATCGCTATCAATCAGGCCGACTGCTTGAACGCCATCACCGCCTGGTTGCGCAAGGTGCGCAACAAGGAAAGCTCTTTTTCATCCACCAACAGGCCGCCCTTGTGCGCCATGTCGGCATAGATCAGACCAAATGGTTTGCCCTTGAGCACCAGCGGCAACACCAGAAACGTGGGTGCGTTATAGGCCTGGATGTACCAGGCAGGCAGGCGCTGCACGATGCGTGGGTCGGCGGCGTCACTGATCAGGGTGTCGGCCGCCTTAAGGCAAATGGTGGCAAACAGGTCGGGCGTGCCGTTGCTGCGCATCGGCACATTGAACTGTTTCACCACCGCCTCCACCCCCGCGCCCAGCCCGAAACGACCCGTGAGGGTGTCGGTCCTGGGGTCGCGCATGCAAAACACGATGCGGTGGAGGTCCAGCGCACGAAACATCGCCTCCATGATCATGCGCAGCACATCACTGAGCTTGAAGTCGTCGACCATGGCATTGGTGATGTCCTGCACACCAGCGGTCAGGGTCTGCGCCCGGCTGTCGGTGCCGGGCTGGGTCAGCGTCAGGATGGCGCCAGTGGGCTCAGCACTGACCTGCGTGGGCATCGGCTGGGTCAAAACCTGGGTGGCATGCAAGGCGTTGGCGTTCAGGGTGTCGGCCTCGGGGTCAAGCACCAGGCTGGCGGGCTCCTGCTGCCGAGCATCCAACTTGTGATCGAGCAGGTGCGCAGCCAAGGAGTCGGGGCGCACGGTGATCTCCATGGCCTGGGCCAGCTCCAGCAGCTTCTTGCGCGCCACCGCTGTGGCGGCGTTGAGCTGTTCGGTGCTCATGCCCAAGGCCCGGCCATAGGTTTTGGCCACCTGGCCCAGGCGTACATCGACCACCCTGGCATCGGTGTGCAACACCGCATCGGCCATCTCATTGGCGACGCGGGTGCTCCAGCGCAAACGGGTCTGACTGTCCTTGATGGGCAGGCTGGGCGGGGTTCCAGTGGGTTTGACCACACAACGCTGGATGCTCTCCGGCAGTCCCCAGGCTTTGCACACACCCAGGCCCAGCGCCTCATAACTCAGACCCAGCACCCGGGTGGCGGCAGCCTCCTCGCTGATCGGGTCGCGTGGTGCACTCACCAGTTGGCGCACCGCCAGCGCTTCCTCGGGGAAATAAAACTGCGACAACATGCGCCCCAGATTCTGGAACAGCGCGCCAATAAAAGCGTCCTCCCCTTCGGTCTGGGTGGGGCACAACGCGGCCGCAATGGCGCCAGCCATCAGCGCGCGCAAAAACTCTTCCTTGAGCAGGTGGGCGTTGGCTTTGTCCTGCATGTGCTCCAGCAGCACCAGGCTCAGCGCCATGTTGCGGATGCCGTTAAAACCCACCAGGCTGACCGCCCGCGACACCGTGCCGACACTGCTGCCGCGTGAATAGTGCACGCTGTTGACCAGGCGCAGCAGCTTGTTGGTCAGTGCCACATCCTTGAGGATCTCGTTGGTGACGCTGTTGATGCTTTCCTTGTCCGACGTCGCCATGCTCTGGATGCGGCCAATCGACTCGGACAGCGCCGGGAAATCGCTTTTGTTGCGCATGCGGCGCAACAAAAAGTCCAGCGTGCTGCTGGTTTTGCCGCTGGGGGTGGGCAACTCGCTGTCGGCACTGTCCTTGTGCTGGCCCGACCAGACCAGCAGATCATCCAGAAAAGCCTGGGCACTGGGGTAACGCTGGTCCACCGCCACAGCGGTGGCTGTCAGCAAGGCCGAGCGCAGCCCGTCATCCAGGCGCGCCATCAGGTCCGGCGGGAAAGCCTGCGGCTCGATGCTGATTTTTTGCAGGGTCTGCTGCAACCTGGCTTTGTCGCGGATCGGTTGGCCCCACAACAACTCACCCAGCAGCAAACCCGCGCTGTAGACATCCATCAAGGGGGTGATGGGTTCACCACGCACCGCCTCAGGCGCCATGTAGGCAGGGGTGCCGGCCACCTCGACCCGGTCCTGGGCCTGCGTTGGCTGGCTGATACGGGCCGCAATGCCAAAGTCCATCACGCGGGCGCGGCCACTGCGGTCCAGCAACACGTTGGAAGGTTTGAGGTCGCGGTGTACCACCCCGCTGGCATGGGCGGCCACCAAGGCGGCCAGCACATCCTGCATCACCGCCACCGCCTGCACGGGCGGCAAGGCACCGTGCTGGGCCAGCTGCTGGGCCAGCGTCAGGCCCGGCACATACTCAAACACCAGGTAGGGCTGGTTGTCTTGCACATCGGCCTCAAACACCGGCACGATGTTGGTGTGGGTCAGGCGGCTGACGCTGCGCGCCTCCTGCAGCCACTGGGTGACCAGGCCGCTGTCGGGCTGTGCCGCCGGTTTCATGAGCTTGATCGCCACCTCGCGCTCAAGCCGGGGGTCAAACGACAGCCAGACCTCGGCCTGCGCGCCCTGGCCCAACATGCGCCGGCGCTCAAACCGGCCTATCGCCACACTCATTGAAGCTGGACTGAACCAGACACATTGACCGACACCGAGGCCATGCCCGCCTCTACAGGCACCGAGGCATCCTCAACAGCCATAGCACGCACCGCCTTCATCTGCGGCTGGAAGATCGGCCCACCTTCGTCATAGTTGACCGAAACTTCCCCCAGGGTGTAGCTCTTGAAGTCAAAGGCCTTGGCGATCTCGGTGGCGCGCTGGCGAAACAGCGCAATTGCCTGGGCTTGCGCCTGCGCCTGGGCACTCTGACGTTGCGCCTGGGTCAGGCCAAAACTGGCGCCAGAGACCGTCAGTGTGTTCAGCTTGCCGGCGGTTTCACTGATGCGGGCAAAGTCCTGGCCTTCGAGCACCAGCTCGGTGCTGCCCTGCCATCCGGTGATCTTGCCATTGCGGTCATAACGTGGTGACAGGCCAAAACGACCGGTGCGCACCGTCATCTGGGCCGGGCGGGCCTCCTTTTTGGCCAGATTCAGGGCGGTATCCAAGGCGTTTTTGAGCTGGGTCTGCACCAGCTGCGGGTCGGTGCCTTCCCGTGTGGTGCTCAGCGACATGGTCAGCAGGTCTTGCGCCACCTGCACACTGGCCTGTGCTGCCAGGCTCACCCGCTGCATCGGCAAAGGTGCCGAAGCCATTTGAGAAAAAGAAGCGCTAGCCCATGTCAATAAAGCACAGCACGCTACTAATTTTGATGAATTTTTCAAGGTGAGTTTTCCAATAAACAAAGAGCCCAAAACGGGTAAAAACCATGCCAAATTTGTAACAGCGTGTGAATCCGGCGCCAAAACAGGCTTCACCAGCAACAACGCACGCAACAATTGCGGCTGTTACAAATACAAATCAAGTGGATCGTAGTATGGCTGCAAATTCCCGTGTCGACAAAATCCTGGTGGTTGATGATGATGCCCGCATCCGCGACCTGTTGCGCCGTTACCTGACACAAGAAGGTTTTGAGGTGCTGCTGGCTGAAGACGGCCGTGCCCTGACCCGCGTGCTCGGGCGCGAGCCGGTGGACCTGATCGTGCTGGACCTGATGATGCCCGGTGAAGATGGTCTGTCGGTCTGTCGGCGTCTGCGTGGGGCCAATGACCGCACCCCGATCATCATGCTGACCGCCAAGGGGGAAGACATCGACCGCATCGTCGGGCTGGAAGTGGGCGCAGATGACTACCTCGGCAAACCCTTCAACCCGCGCGAGCTGCTGGCGCGTATCCACGCGGTGCTGCGCCGGCGCCCGCCGGTGGAGGCGCCAGGCTCACCTTCGGCCGACAAGGCGGTGGTCACTTTTGGCCCGTTCAGCTTCGACATGGGCGCGCGCACCTTGCACAAAGGTGACGAAGAGCTGGCTTTGACCACCGGTGAGTTCGCCATGCTCAAGGCCCTGGTGCGGCACCCGCGCCAGCCGCTGTCGCGCGAAAAGCTGGCGCAACTGGCCCGCGGGCGCGACTTCGAGCCCTTTGACCGCAGCCTGGATGTGCAGGTCTCGCGTCTGCGCAAACTCATCGAACACGATGCCTCGGCGCCGCGTTATATCCAGACCGTGTGGGGTGTGGGCTACGTGTTCATTCCTGATGACAACGGCCAGTAACCCGTCCGTGCCACTGGACGGCGGCCCGGCGCGTGCCCGCAAACCCGCCCTGAGCCTGTTCTGGCGCACCTTTTTCCTGCTGGCGCTGCTGTTGTTGGGCAGTGTGATTGCCTGGACCCAGACCCTGCTGCAGATGGAGTTTGAGCCCCGTGCGCTGCAGACAGCCGACCAGATCGCCTCGGTGGTAAACCTGAGCCGTGCGGCGGTGATGCACTCGGACGCGATTGCCCGGGTGTCCTTGTTCAAGACCATGAAGGACCAGGAGCACCTGACCATCCGTCTGCGTGAACCCAAGGATGTGTTTGAGGTGTTTCCCGCCACCGACCTGAACCGCCATGTGGTTGCGCAACTGCAGTCGCGCCTGGGGGCAGACACCATTGTGGCCAGCAGTGTCAACCAGGTGCAGGGACTGTGGGTGGGTTTCTCCATCGACAAAGACCGGTATTGGTTGCAGACCGAGCGCAACCGCTTTGACCAACCCACCCGGCAGACCTGGACGGTCTGGCTGCTGACTGCGGCGGTGTTGTCACTGGCGGGTGCCGCCGGTATTGCGCGCCTGATCAACCGGCCACTCAAAGACCTGTCGCAAGCGGCCAGCCGGGTGCACGAAGGTGACTTTGAGGCCAGCACACTCGATGAGACCGTAAGCACCCAGGAAATCCGGGCGGTGAACATTGGCTTCAACCGCATGACCCGCAAACTCGCGCAGATCGAACAGGACCGCACGGTGATGCTGGCAGGCATCTCACACGACCTGCGCACCCCGCTGGCGCGATTGCGGTTGGAGGCAGAAATGAGTGTGCCCGACGCGCAGGCACGCGAGGCCATGGTGGGCGACATCGCGCAGCTCGACGCGATCATCGGCAAATTTCTGGACTACGCCCGCCCAGGCGACATGCGGCTGGTGCCGGTGTCACTCAACCACATGGTCGAGACCTGTCTGGAGCCATTGCGCAAACGCAGTGACCTCGACTTCAAGCTGGCGCTGCAAGACGGCCTGATGGTGTTGGCCGACCCGGTGGAGCTGCAACGCGCCCTGGTCAACCTGCTCGAAAACGCCGCCCGTTATGGCAAGTCCGATGGCACAGAGCTGGCGCGGGTGGACATCTCGGCACGTTACAGCAACGACAAGGTGCTGCTGCGCCTGCGTGACCACGGCAATGGTGTGCCACCCGAACAGCTCAAACACCTCACCACACCGTTCTTCAGGGGTGACTCGGCCCGCTCGGCGGCCAACAGCACCGGGCTCGGGCTGGCGATTGTGGAGCAAACCATCTCGCGCATGGGTGGCGCCTTTGACCTGAGCAACGCCAACGGCGGCGGCCTGTGCGCCAACATCGTGTTGCGCCGGGCCACTGGTAGCGCGGTCGCGGCTTGACACTACACCATCCGCTCAGGCGGCAGGGTTGGTCTGCAAATTCTGTATCCAGTTTGGACAAACCATTGGCTGGTCAGTAACCAGTTCAGTCAGCGGGCTGCTGACTGACACCACCTACACCGCAGGCCACCGGCACAACAAATCAAACACTTAGCCTTGCCTGCTCAGGACTTACCCTAGCGTCTTCCCAAATGGCACGCAACTTGATCTACCTCAATCGTCCAACAAAAACGATGGAGACAAGCCAATGGAGACTTTCTACGAAGTCATGCGTCGCCAGGGTATATCCCGGCGCAGTTTGCTCAAATACTGTTCACTGACCGCCACCTCACTCGGCCTGGCACCGTCTTTTGTGCCGCAGATCGCCCACGCGATGGAGACCAAACCGCGCACCCCGGTGCTGTGGTTGCATGGCCTGGAATGCACCTGCTGCTCCGAGAGTTTCATCCGCAGTGCCCACCCGCTGGCCAAAGACGTGGTGTTGTCCATGATCTCGCTGGACTACGACGACACCCTGATGGCCGCCGCCGGGCACCAGGCCGAGGCGATTCTGGAAGAGGTGATGACCAAGTACAAGGGCAACTACATCCTGGCTGTGGAGGGCAACCCGCCGCTCAACGAAGACGGCATGTTCTGCATCCAATCGGGCAAACCCTTCATCGACAAGCTCAAACGTGTGGCCAAGGACGCCAAGGCGGTGATCGCCTGGGGTTCCTGCGCCTCCTGGGGCTGTGTGCAGGCGGCCAAACCCAACCCGACCCAGGCCACACCGATCCACAAGGTGATCACCGACAAACCCATCATCAAGGTGCCCGGCTGCCCGCCGATTGCCGAGGTGATGACTGGCGTGATCACCTACATGCTGACCTTTGACAAGATCCCCGAGCTGGACCGTCAGGGCCGACCCAAGATGTTCTACAGCCAGCGCATCCACGACAAGTGTTACCGCCGTCCGCACTTTGATGCAGGGCAATTTGTCGAGGCCTTTGATGACGAGAGCGCGCGCAAGGGCTACTGCCTCTACAAGGTCGGCTGCAAAGGCCCCACCACCTACAACGCCTGCTCCACCGTGATGTGGAACGAGGGCACCAGCTTCCCGATCAAGGCTGGCCACGGCTGTATCGGCTGCTCTGAAGATGGCTTCTGGGACAAAGGCTCGTTCTATGACCGCCTGACCACCATCCACCAGTTTGGTGTGGAAGGCACCGCCGACAAGATTGGTGGCACGGCGGCGGCCGTTGTTGGTGCGGCAGTCGTCGCCCATGCGGCGGTATCGGCCATCAGCCGGGCTGTCGCCAAAGACAAACCCACAAGCAACGCCTGACCCACCATTTCAAGGACAAGAACACCATGGGCGCTTACGACACACAAGGCTTCAAGTTAGACAACACCGGGCGGCGCATTGTTGTTGACCCGGTGACCCGCATCGAGGGTCACATGCGCTGTGAAGTCAACGTTGACAAAGACAACATCATCCGCAACGCGGTATCCACCGGCACCATGTGGCGGGGGCTGGAGGTCATCCTCAAAGGCCGCGACCCACGTGACGCCTGGGCTTTTGTGGAACGCATCTGCGGTGTCTGCACCGGCTGCCATGCCCTGACATCGGTCAGAGCCGTCGAAGATGCACTGGGCATCACCATCCCCAAAAATGCTTACCTGATCCGTGAGATCATGGCCAAAACGCTGCAAGTGCACGACCACGCGGTGCACTTTTACCACCTGCATGCGCTGGACTGGGTGGACATTGTCTCGGCACTCAAAGCCGACCCCAAGAAGACCAGCGAACTGCAACAACTGGTCTCACCGTCCCACCCGCTGTCGTCGCCGGGTTATTTCAGGGACATCCAGAACCGGCTGAAAAAGTTTGTGGAAAGTGGCCAACTGGGTCCTTTTGCCAATGGCTACTGGGGCAGCAAAGCGTATGTCTTGCCCGCAGAAGCCAATCTGATGGCGGTCACCCATTACCTCGAAGCGCTTGACCTGCAAAAGGACTGGGTCAAGATCCACACCATCTTCGGTGGCAAAAACCCGCACCCCAACTACCTGGTAGGCGGTGTGCCCTGTGCCATCAACCTTGATGGCGACGGTGCGGCGGGTGCTCCCGTCAACATGGAGCGGCTCAACTTCGTCAAGGCACGTATTGACGAAATGATCGAGTTCAACAAAAACGTCTACATCCCCGACGTATTGGCCATTGGCACGATCTACAAACAAGCTGGCTGGCTGTATGGCGGTGGCCTGAGCGCCACCAATGTCAGTGATTACGGCACCTACGAAAAGGTCATGGGTGATGCCAAAACCCAGCAGCTGCCTGGCGGTGCCATCCTCAACGGCAACTGGGACGAGATCCTGCCGATTGACCCGCGCGACCCCGAACAGGTGCAGGAGTTTGTCTCACACAGCTGGTACAAATATGCCGACGACACCAAGGGCTTGCACCCTTGGGACGGTGTCACCGAACCCCACTATGCGTTGGGCGACAAAACCAAGGGCAGCAAGACCAACATCGAGGAAATTGACGAAAGCGCCAAATACTCCTGGATCAAGTCACCCCGCTGGCGCGGTCACGCCATGGAAGTCGGGCCCTTGTCGCGCTACATCCTGGCCTATGCCCATGCCAGCAAGGGCAACAGCTATGCGCAACGTCCCAAAGAACAGATTGAGTACTCGGCGCAAGTCATCAACAGCGTCTTCCCCAAGGCCTTGGGTCTGCCAGAAACACAATACACCGCCAAACAGTTGTTGCCCACCACCATTGGCCGCACCCTGGCACGGGCACTGGAAGGCCAATATTGCGGCGAAATGATGCTCGACGATTTCAACGAGTTGGTCGCCAACATCAAGGCGGGTGACCGCAGCACCGCCAATGTCGACAAATGGGACCCGGCCACCTGGCCCAAAGAGGCCAAAGGGGTTGGCACGGTGGCTGCGCCACGCGGCATGCTGGGCCACTGGATCAAGATCAAAGACGGCAAGATCGAAAACTACCAATGTGTGGTGCCCACCACCTGGAATGGCAGCCCACGCGATGCCAAGGGACAGATTGGGGCGTTTGAGGCCTCGCTGATGAACACCCCCATGGTCAACCCCGAGCAGCCGCTGGAAATCTTGCGCACGCTGCATTCCTTTGACCCTTGCCTGGCCTGCTCCACCCATGTGATGAGCCCGGACGGCCAGGAAATGGCCAACGTCAAAGTGCGTTGAGTCACCCACACCCTATTTCGAGATTGGAGACCCTCATGAAATTGTTGTCGCAAACCACTTGGCGCGGACTTGGCCTGACAGCCTTGGCTCTGTCGGCGCCACTGGCCCAGGCCCACACGGGTCACGGCACGTCGGGCATCGCCGAAGGCCTGGCCCACCCATTCGGCGCAGACCACTTGCTGGCCATGGTGGCTGTGGGCCTCTGGTCTGTCTCAGCCCTGCCCGCCAACAAGGCCTGGTGGGGGCCAGCCACCTTCATGCTGGCCTTGATTGTCAGTGCTGCCCTGGGGGCTGCCGGTTTGCGTCTGCCGTTCCTGGAACAGCTGATCTCTCTGAGTGTGGTGCTGTTTGGTGTCATGCTGGTCACAAGCCGCCTGAAGATGCCGGTGGCGTTGGGTCTGGGCCTGGTGGCACTGGCTGCCTCGCTGCATGGGGTGGCACACGGCGCAGAAACACCTGAAACCGGTTTTGCGGCCTACGCAACGGGCTTTTTGGCGACCACGGCCACCCTGCATTTTGGTGGCGTGGCCATCGGCTTGGGCATCCGCAAATACCTGGCCGACAAGTCGACCTGGGTCATGGCCGGTTTGGGCACGCTCTGCAGTGGTGCTGGCCTGTACCTGTTTAGTCAACTCTGATCCAAGTCTGGCGCATGCCCCCTCACGAGGAGACACCATGAACACCCACAGCGTTTCACCCGCCGCAGACGACCTCCAAGCGGCTTTGCCTACCGAAGCGGAAGAGTTGGCCAAGAGTTCTTCCATCAAGTCGGTCTACGTTTACGAAGCACCGGTACGTGTCTGGCATTGGGTCAACGCCTCGGCCATCACCGTCCTGTGCATCACCGGTTATCTGATTGGTTCACCCTTGCCCACCATGCCCGGCGAGGCCAGCGCCCACTTTCTGATGGGTTACATCCGGTTCACCCACTTCACGGCAGCCTATATCCTGGCCATCGGCCTGCTCGGGCGCATCTACTGGGCGTTTGTGGGCAACCACCATGCACGCGAGCTGTTTTGGGTGCCTCTGTGGCAACGCGCCTACTGGGTGGAAATGTTGTCCATGGTCAAGTGGTACGCCTTCATGGGCCCACGCCCCGGCCCCTACATCGGCCACAACCCGATGGCACGTTTTGCCATGGTTTTTGTGTTCATCATCACGGCCGTGTTCATGATTTGCACCGGATTTGCCATGTATGGCGAGGGCTTGCAGGCAGGCTCCTGGGCGGACAAGTTGTTTGGCTGGGTGATCCCGCTGATGGGTCAGTCCCAAGACGTCCACACCTGGCACCACATGGGCATGTGGCTGATTGTGATATTTGCCGTCGTGCACATCTACGCGGCCATTCGCGAGGACATCATGGGCCGCCAGAGCATTGTCAGCACCATGATTTCCGGTTTTCGCACCTTCAAAGATTAACCACCATGCCCATGCAACAGCTGGTTGACGAACACATCGTTGTGCTGGGGATTGGCAATGTCTTGTGGGCCGACGAAGGTTTTGGTGTGCGCTGCATTGAGGCCCTGCAACGCGATTGGACGTTTGCACCCCATGTGGAATTGATTGACGGCGGCACCCAGGGCCTCTACCTGATCCAGAACGTCCAGTCGGCCACGCGCTTGCTGATTTTTGATGCGATTGACTACGGCCTGGCACCCGGCACCTTGAAGCTGATTGAGAACGAGGACGTGCCCAAGTTCATGGGTGCCAAAAAGATGAGCCTGCACCAGACCGGCTTTCAGGAGGTGCTGTGTCTGGCGCAGCTCACCGGGCATTACCCGAGCCAGGTGCTGTTGATCGGCTGCCAGCCCGAAGAACTGGAAGACTATGGTGGTAGCCTGCGTCCCGTCGTTAGACAGGCCATGACGCCAGCCTTGACCCAAGCCATTGACGCCCTGACAGCCTGGGGTGCCCAACCCCAACGACGTGCCCAAGCCCTGCCAGAAGACGCCGCCCTGACGGGCCCCATGCTGACGCTGGCGCGGTATGAACGTGAGCGCCCCAGCGCCGAGCAGGCCTGCCGCCAGGGGGACGACCGCTTTATGCCCAAGGTCCTCTGATGTGTATTGGCATCCCGATGCAGGTGACAGCGCTTGAACCCGGCTTTGCCTGGGTTGACGGGCGCGGTGAAAGCCGACGCGTCAGAACCAACCTGATTGAGCACTGCGCGCCCGGCCAATGGTTGCTGGTGTTTCTGGACGACGCGCGCGAGTTGATCAGCGCTGAACGCGCGACCGAAGTCAATGCCACGCTGGACCTGCTGATGTCTGCACTGGGGCACCGTGGCCCAGGCACCTTGCTGGACGAACCCGGCTTTTCTCTGCCCTCCGGTATGGATGTGCAAACCATTCAACAGATGACACAAAGCTGATCAACACACAACATTGGAGCCACCCATGACCCACTTTGACATCGACGCCCCGCCACTCCTAGCCCAACTGGTCCACAAACACCAAGCCTCATGGATAAACTTTGACAACCTAAAGGCCTGGCTGGCCAACCAGCACGGTGATCACGTCTTGTTATTTGCTGGCGACCCGATCCGCTTCCCGGAAGCGGTGGACGTGGCGGTGGTCTTGCCGGAACTGCAAAAAGCCAGCGCCTCAGTGGGTCGCCCGTTCGGCATGGCAGTTGCTGTGCCTGACACGGCTGAAGCCCTGGCCAAAACATTCGGCTCGCAACGCTGGCCCACCTTGATGTTTTTCAGAGATGGTGACTATGTGACCACCCTGTCAGGCATGCACGACTGGACCGACTACCTGGCGCTGCTGGCCCAAGCCCTTGCCACTCCCAAAGGTCGCGCGCCCACCATTGGCATCCCGCTGGTCAGTAGCCAAGCGCCAACCGCCAGCTGCCACTGAGCGCCCTCACCTTTTGCCAGATTGCGAGCCCCACATGTTTGACATCAAACCGTTTCCCATTCCCGTGGTAGCCGATCTTGGCCCCGGCAGTTATTCAGAAGACGAGACGCTGGACTACATCTCCATGCCACAGGGCATGGAAACCTTCCACACACCGGTGTTGCCAGAGCCAGAAGAGATTGCCCAACATGCGGGGGCGGTTCAAGTGCTGCATGAGGTGCTTGGCGCCCTGCGCCAAGTGGCCGAAGGTGCCGCCCCCCAACACACCACAGCCCGCATCACGCTGGCTGGCCTGACGACACCAGACCTGAGCCTGATCAACCAGGTATTGGGTGAAGGCGAAGTCAGCGCACAGGTGTTGGCCGAACACGGCACACCCGGACTGCAAATCCAGGAATCTGTTTTTGCCGGTATCTGGCGCGTCATTGCATCTCAAGCGGATGGCACGGTCAGCGACTGGATTGAAGTGGGCGCGGTGCCTGAGGTGCTGCGTCAAACCGCAGCACTGGACGGCAGCCAGACCAGCACCGCCACCTTGTCCATGCCACCCGATGTGATGAACGCCCCCAGCGTGTTGGTCGAGCTGCAAGACCAGCGCCAGACCTGGCTGCCGGGTCAGATCCCCCACGTGGTTAATCTGAGCCTGCTGCCCCTGACACCCATGGACATTGCTTACCTGGACCACCAGCTGGGCACCGGTCGGGTGCTGATCCTCTCGCGCGGTTATGGCAACTGCCGCATCACCAACTGCTGTGTGCCCCACACCTGGCGGGTGGTCTATTACAACTCACAAGACGCGGTGATCCTGAACTCCGTGGAGGTGACCGACATGCCCGAAGTCGCCTGCGCCGCACCGGAAGACCTGCTTGATTCAGTGCACCGTCTGCATGAAGTTTTGTTATGGGTCAACCAGTCTTGAGCGGCGTGAACGGTCAACAGTTTGAAGGCAGCTACCTGGGCGACAGCTCACGCCTGCCCGCGCACGCCAAGCTGGAGTGCAAGATCTGCTGGTGGGTCTACGACCCGGCCGAGGGCGACCCACAGTGGCAAATCACACCCGGCACCGCCTTTGCCGATTTGCCCGCGCACTGGCGCTGCCCGCAATGTGACGGTGCCGCGGACCAGTTCATGGTGGTGTCATGAACACCACCGAGCCAGCCCGGGGCGCGGCGCTTGAGCTGCTTTTCAAAAAGATCGCCTGCACCCGCATGCGCGACGTACCGGTACACAACCCGGCCCTGCGTGTGCAGGCCATCGGTTTTGCACCCGTTCCGGATGAACCCGAGATGTTGCTCGGCGTGCTGGTGACCCCTTGGTTCATGAACCTGGTTCGTTTGCCAGCACAAGCCTGTTTACCAGGGGCAACGCTGCTGACAAACGGCAACAAAGGCAAGCGGGCGGTGGGCCCACAGTCTTTTGAGTTCGTCGGGGCTTTCGAGCCAGACGTGGGCGCGTTTGAAGTCTGCTCGCTGTTCTCACCGATGTTTGAGTTTGCCAACCATGCCGCAGCAGCCGATACTGCAAGCGAAATACTTCGCTTGCTTCGCACAACTGTGACATCCACCGTCAGCACCGTTCCAACCCTGCCAAGCCGACGCGGCTTTTTATTCGGACGCGGCACCCAAGCCACGCAAGCACAAGCATGAGCGTCGCCATGGATCTGGTTGGTAGCTACACCCTGCACCCTGGCCAGTTACACAGCATCACAGGTCATCGCCCGGTCATGGGCCGTGGCACCCTCGGACGGCTGCTGCGTGGGCTGCAGGGCGAAGCGGTTGAACGCACTTTGGGACAGCTGTTCTCGCTGTGTTCACACGCACATCGCCGCGCAGCGCGTCTGGTACTGCATGCCGCCAATCCGCACCCCGACCAGCCTTTGCCCGTTGACCCGCCTGTGTTGTTGTGGTTGGAGACAGCGCGTGACCACTTACGCAGCATGGCGCTGGATTGGCCACGCCGACAACCCAGCTTGCCAGACCAAGCCGCCCCGCAGGCGTGGTTGCACAACTGCCCTCTGTCTATCAGCCACACAAGCAGCCCAGTCACGCCAGACCAGGCCTGGGAAACACTCACCCAACTGAGGCGCTGGCTGGAAGAGGCCCTGCTGGGCCAACCCCTTGGCCACTGGCTGATTCGCCACCGTGATAACAAAACGCTGGCGCAGTGGTGCCTGTCCCACGCGCCGAAGCTGCCACCGGCGCAACACCTGCACACTTGGCATGCGCTGGCCCACACACTGGCCCCTGGCTCCCGCCGCCTTGACCTGCTCAGCAATGACCCGGTACTACAAACCGCCACCATGCAGACGCTGGCCAACACCCTTGCCAATGACCACAACTTCACGCAAACCCCAAGCTGGTTGGGTGCCTGCGCCGAAACCGGCCCATGGACACGCTTGCGCCATCAGCACAAGCCAACAACCGCCCAGGTCAGCGCCTGGACACGGCTGGCCGCCCGCTGGACCGAGCTGATAGAGATCGCTGCCATCCAACCCCATACCCCAGCGCAACAGTTGCCCGCCCTCTTGGCCAGTGGCGCGCAGCGCGTGGGCGACGGCCAAGCCATTGCTTGGTGCGAAATGGCACGCGGCCTGCTGTTGCATTGGGTACAACTGGATGCACAAGGGCGCGTTGTGGACTACCGGGTGGTGGCACCCACCGAGTGGAACTTCCACCCCCAAGGCACGCTGGCCCAGGCACTGACCGCCCTGGCACCGCAAGACACCTCATCCGCCCTGGAGCTCGCCGCCGCGTTTGATGCCTGCGTGGAATGCAAGGTGACGGCACCAGCGCATCTGGAGAGCCGCCATGCATGAACTGAGTCTGGCGGGCGGCATCTTGCGTGTGCTGGAGCAAACCCGTGAGCGCGACCCGTTTGAGCGTGTCACCCATCTGCGTCTGGAAGCCGGTGCCTTGAGTGGTGTCGAGCTGTCGGCATTGCGCTTTGCGCTCGAAGCCATCGCGCCCGGCACCTGCCTGGAACACGCCACCATACACATTGACGAACCACCCGCCACCGCCTGGTGTATGCCGTGCTGCCAAAGTGTGGCAATTCGCTCCCGCCTGGACCCCTGCCCGCTGTGCGGCGGCTCGCAACTACAAGCCACTGGTGGCACAGAATTGCGGGTGATGGAATTGCAGGTCATCTGATTTCACCAACAAAATAAAAGGAAGACAACATGTGCGTCGTTTGCGGTTGCAGCAACACCGGAGCCACCCCGTCAGACCCCAGCGTGGCCGTTCACCCCACCACCGGCGACCTGCACTTTGGTACTGGGGCGGCCAAGGTGTCGGTGCCCGGCATGAGCCAGGCACGCGCCATCAAATTGGAGACCGATGTGCTGGGCGCCAACAACGCCGTAGCCGCCCAAAACCGGGCGCACTTTGCGTCGCACGACGTCACCGCCTACAACCTGGTCTCCAGCCCCGGCTCTGGCAAAACCACGCTCTTGTGCGCCACCATCGAAGCCCTGAAACAGCGGCACCCCGGCGTGGCCGTGGCGGTGATTGAAGGCGACCAGCAAACCAGTTTTGACGCCGACCGCATTCGCGCCACCGGCGCACCCGCCATCCAGATCAACACCGGCAAAGGTTGCCACCTGGACGCACCCATGGTGGCCGAGGCGTTTTCGCGACTGGACTTGCACAGCACCCACCACCACGAGCACGCGCACCCTGGCCACACCCACGAGCACGACCATGGACATCACCATGACCATGCCCACGGACACGGACATTCGCATGAACATGAACACGCCCATTCGCATGGCCACGACCACGACCACGATCACTCACACGACCAGCCCAGCATCCTGTTCATCGAAAACGTCGGCAACCTGGTCTGCCCGGCGATGTGGGACCTGGGTGAAAAGGCCAAGGTCGCCATCCTGTCGGTCACCGAGGGCGAGGACAAACCCCTCAAATACCCCGACATGTTTGCCGCAGCCCAGCTGATGATTCTGAACAAGGTCGACCTGCTGCCGCACCTGTCATTTGACGTGGAACGCTGCAAAGCCTACGCCCGCCGTATCAACCCCGGCATAGCCATCCTGGAACTCTCTGCCACCACCGGCCAAGGCATGGGCGCCTGGCTGGACTGGCTGCTGGCCAACGATCACAAGCACCCAAGCACCGACGCTTTGCAAGCCCGCATCACCCAGCTGGAAGCCGAGCTGGCGCAAGCCAAAGCGCAAATCAGCGCACAGCCCGCCAAGGCATAAAGCCCATGGCACGTGTTCTGGCCTGTGGCGCGTTCCTCAAGAACGCTGCCTGTTTGCTCGACACCGCAGCGGCACCCGCGGCCGAGTTGTGGTCGGCCAACCACGGCGACTTGTCAGACCCACAGGCGTGTCTGGGGTTGGACGCATCGGTGCAACACCTGCTGACACAAGCCACCGGCCCCATCGACGCCGTCGCACACGACCTGCACCCCGACTTCTTCAGCACCCAACTCGCCCTGCGCTTGGCGCATGAACTGGGCGTGTCCGCCGTCGCTGTACAACACCACCACGCCCACATCGCCGCCGTGCTGGCCGAACATGGCGTGGACCACCCAGTGATCGGCATCGCGCTCGATGGCGTGGGGCTGGGCACGGACCACACCGCCTGGGGCGGTGAAGTGCTGCTGGTGGAAGGTGCCCGCTGTGAACGCCTGGGCCACTTGAGCCCGCTGGCCCTACCCGGTGGCGACAAAGCCGCACAAGAACCCTGGCGCATGGCAGCCGCCCTGCTGCACCACGGTGGCATGGCCGAGCACATCGTGCCGCGCCTGTCCCCCGCCGTGGGTGACGCCGCAGCGCACACCATCCACACCATGCTGCAACGCGGCCTGAACTGCCCGCAGTCCACCGCTGCCGGGCGCTGGTTTGACGCAGTGGCCGGGCTGCTGGGTTTGAGCGTGCGGCAAGAGTTTGAGGCACAAGCGGCCATCGCACTGGAGCAAGCCGCCACACGCCACCTGCAAAAATTTGGTGCTGCGCCTATCAATCCTGCCCTGTGGAACATCACGTCCGACGGTGTGATTGACCTGCGCCCGCTGCTGCTAAAGCGCCTGCTGAATGTGGACACGAGCAACCCCGATGCAGTGGATGACGCCGCGCTCTGCTTTCACCACACACTGGCTGCCGCCCTGTGCCAGCACACCGTGGCACTGGCACACATCCACCAAATCACCCACGTGGCTTTGGGCGGTGGTTGCTTTTTTAATCGCATCCTGAAAAATGCCATCGTTGCGCAGTTGAAGTCGGCGGGTTTGAATGTATTGCAGACTAGGAATCTGTCGTGCGGGGATGCCGGGTTGGCGCTGGGGCAGGCTTGGGTGGCGGCGCGTAGCATATGGTCAATCGCGCCCCGACTGTGCGAATAACCGCGCACTCAGGCGATCTCAAATTGGATATCACATGAGTTCATACGAAGAACGTTGGGAACGATTCCTCAATCCAGAACTTGTCAGGCCATCGCTTTTCATGGCGACGATGTTCATCACCACCTTTGAGATTCTCAAGAACTCAGCGATCGATCGCATCCGAGATTTCTTCTCGACTGGTTGGTCTGAAGATGGGTCAACTGTTTCGCCAGAGTACGAAGCGAAGGTTCTGTCACGAAACAGAAGTGCGCTCTACGCGTCGCTGAGTTGGCTGCATCAACACCAAGCAATAAATGACCAAGACTTGGAAACATTTGAGTTGCTCAAAAAGACCAGAAATCTCCTGGCTCACAACCTCTTCGAGGTAGTCACTGGCCAAACGGAGTCAAACCATACAGAGCAGTTCCCGGTATTGGCTGAGCTTCTGCGAAAGATTGAAGTATGGTGGGTGGTCAACGTAGAAATTCCAACCAACCCCGGCTATGCGGATGCAGATATCGATGAGGAGGGCATTGTGCCGGGAGCTATCTTGAACCTTCAAATGCTTCTGGAAGTCGTGGGCGGAAACACAGAACTCCTTGAGGGCTGGCGACGAGAGCAAGCAAAACTGCACCGACATGCACAGCCTGATACGTCCAACATAGCAACCAAGGAACCCCCATGTGCCTAGCCATCCCCGCCCGCGTGGTGGAAATCTTGCCCGGTCAGCGTGCTGTTGTTGACCTGGGTGGTGTGCGTAAAGAGGTGTCGATTGACCTGGTGGCCGACGCGCAGGTGGACGACTACGTCATCATCCACGTGGGTTACGCCATCGGCAAGATTGACCCCGAGGAGGCGCAGCGCACGCTCGCGCTGTTTGCCGAATTGTCTGAGGCACAAAACAGCCCACAGCCCTTGTCAGTCATGGGTGAAGTGCTATGAAATACATCGACGAATTCCGCGACGGTGACTCTGCCCGCCACATCGCCGACAAGATCGCGGCCGAGGTGAAACCGGACCTCGCCTACAACTTCATGGAGTTCTGCGGCGGCCACACCCACGCCATCTCGCGCTACGGCATCGCGGACATGTTGCCGCCCAATGTGCGCATGATCCACGGGCCGGGCTGTCCGGTGTGTGTGTTGCCGATTGGCCGGGTGGACCTGGCCATCCGCCTGGCGCTGGAGCGGGGTGTAATCTTGTGCACCTATGGTGACACCATGCGCGTGCCCGCATCCAACGGCCTCTCGCTGATCAAGGCCAAGGCGCGTGGTGCTGACATTCGCATGGTCTATTCGGCGCATGACGCGCTCAAGCTGGCCGAGCAGCACCCAGACCGTGAGGTGGTGTTTTTTGCCATTGGTTTTGAGACCACCACACCACCCACGGCGCTGGTGCTGCGCGACGCCAAAGCGCGTGGCTTGCGCAATTTCAGCGTGTTGTGCTGCCATGTGTTAACCCCGGCGGCGATCACGCACATTTTGGCCTCTGCTGAGGCGCGCGAGATCGGCACGGTGCCGCTGGACGGTTTTATTGGCCCGGCGCATGTGAGCATCGTGATTGGCTCGCAACCCTATGTGCCGTTTGCGCAGACGTTTCACAAGCCGGTGGTGATCACTGGCTTTGAGCCGATGGATGTGATGCAGGGCATTTTGATGCTGGTGCGCCAGGTCAACAGCAGCCGCGCCGAGGTGGAAAACGAGTTTTCCAGAGTGGTCACCCCCACCGGCAATCTGGCCGCCCAACAGATCATGGCCGAGGTGTTTGAGCTGCGCGAGAGTTTTGAGTGGCGCGGCCTGGGTGAGGTGCCCACCAGCGCCCTGAAAATCCGCCCCGAATTTGCGACCTGGGACGCCGAGCGCAAGTTTGAGCTGGTGTATGCCAGCGTGCCGGACCACAAACAATGTGAATGCGGCGCGATTTTGCGTGGTGTGAAGCGCCCGCAAGACTGCAAGCTGTTTGGCACCGTCTGCACGCCCGAGAGCCCGATGGGCTCGTGTATGGTGTCCAATGAAGGCGCTTGTGCCGCACACTACTCTTATGGACGTTTTCGCGATCTAGCCCTTGTAAATAAAGGGCCAACAGCTTCCAACTCAATAGCAACCTGAGCCAAACCACTTGCCATGTCCAGCTCCCCAAACTACCTGCGCCCAATCGACTTCAAACACGGCCACATTGACATGACGCATGGCGCTGGTGGCCGCGCTGCGGCCCAGCTGATCAACGAGTTGTTTGCCAAAGCTTTTGACAACGAGTACCTGCGCCAAGGCCATGACGGCGCCCTGCTGCCCCTGCCCTCTGAAGGCCGGTTGGTGATGGCCACCGACGGGCATGTGATCTCGCCGCTGTTTTTTCCGGGGGGCGACATTGGTTGCCTGTCGGTGCACGGCACTATCAACGACGTGGCCATGTCGGGGGCCAAGCCGCTGTACCTGGCAGCCAGTTTCATCATCGAAGAGGGTTTTGCGCTGGCAGATTTGAAACGCATTGTGGAGTCGATGGCTGCCGCCGCGCGTGAAGCGGGTGTTCCCATCGTCACCGGAGACACCAAGGTGGTGGAAAAAGGCAAAGGCGACGGCGTGTTCATCAGCACCACTGGCGTCGGTGTGGCGCCGCCGGGCCTGTGCATCGATGGCCGTCAGGCCAAGGTGGGCGACGTGATTCTGGTCTCGGGAACCCTGGGTGAACACGGCGTGGCGGTGATGTCGCAGCGTGAATCGCTGACGTTTGAGACCGCCATCACCTCCGACACCGCCGCCCTGCACACCCTGGTGCAAACCATGTTGTTAGCCCTGCCCGACACGCAGACCCTGCATGTGTTGCGTGACCCTACACGGGGTGGCCTGGCCACCACCCTCAATGAGATTGCGCAGCAATCCGGCGTGGACATGTTGATCAACGAGGCCGACATTCCGGTGCTGCCGCAGGTGGAAGCCGCGTGTGAGCTGCTGGGGCTGGACCCGCTGTACGTGGCCAACGAAGGCAAGCTGATTGCCATCTGCGCGCCCGAAGTGGCTGACACCCTGCTGGCGGCCATGCGGGCCCACCCGCTGGGGCAAGGCGCACAACGCATTGGCACCGTCATTGAAGACGCACATGGTTTTGTGCAAATGGCCACCCGTTTTGGTGGCCGCCGGGTGGTGGACTGGCTCAGTGGTGAACAGTTGCCACGGATTTGTTAGTGTCTGACCTGCCCACTAGTCATCAAACGGGTTCACCACTTGCACACCGCAGCCCAAAAAATCGCGCACATTACGCGTGGCCAGCACCAGTTGGTGCTCCATGGCCGTGGCGGCAATCAGCATGTCGGGGGTACTGCGAACAATGCCTTGGGCCTGAAACTGCCCACGCATCGCGCCAGCGCGCTGCGCTATGGCGGGCGTGATGGGGTAAACCGCATGCAATTGCGCCACCAGCGCGTTAAACAAGCTGAGTTTGCGGGTATTGGGCTGCCAGGCCAGGCCAAAGTGCGCTTCTTCCAAGGTGACGGCCGAAATAGCCATCAACTCCACCGACTGCAGCCACTGCATCACGCGCGTGTCAGGGGTCTTTTTGACAAATTCGCTGATGACATTTGTGTCCGCTAAAACAATGGTGGCGTTCATAGGGATACGTTTCAGACAGTGTCAGAAAACGCATTGCCACGTTGCCATGCGGTTTGCCGTGACGCTGAGGCTGCTGCGTCAAGCCCGGTATCGTCCTGCGGTGCAAATTTTTCCCGCAGGCCTATTACCCGGTCGAACAGGCTCTGTGTCTCAGTGTGCACGCCGGCCTGGTTGCGCGCAAAGTAATCGGCAGACACCAGCACCGCCACCGGCTTATTGCGGTTGGTGATGAACTGCGGCTGCTGCTGTGCGAGTGCAATCAAGGACGACAGTTGCTGGCGTGATTGGGCAATTGAAATAGACATAAGCACCTTTCATGCACATAACAAATGTACATTTTAGACAAGTATCAGCTTACTCTGCCTGCCGCAGACTGGCGAACCCACTCTGACACAGCGCTCAGAAACCAGGCAGGTGGCGGGCGAACATGATGAAATGTGTTGGATCAGGGTTTACTACGACAAGGAAGAATACACCCGGATGAACCCCTATTTTTATAGCTATCGCCTCAGCTAACATGTGGCTTGGCATCATTTTTTCTTTCACAAACCAGCCACCTGGACAGCCCGCCGCCTGGTGCAGCATCAGCAAGCTGAAACTTGCGTACGTCACACCCAAAGCCACATGAATAGCCCAGACCTGCCCTTCTCAAACATCGTGCTGCCGCTGGTGCTGGTGGTGGACGACGAAACCCATTCGCTGGACGCCATCCGGCGCAACCTGGAAGAAGATTTTTCGGTACTGACAGCCAGCTCGGCAGAAGATGCGCGCAAGCTGCTGGAGCAGCATGAGGTGAGCGTGATCCTGTGTGACCAGCGCATGCCGGGCACCACCGGCGTCAAGTTCCTCGGGCAGGTGCGCGAGTTGTGGCCCGACACGGTGCGCATCATCATCTCGGGTTACACCGACTCACAGGACATCATTGCCGGCATCAACGAGGCCGGCATTTACCAATACCTGCCCAAACCCTGGCTGCCCGAGCACCTGCTGACCACCGTGAGCAACGCGGTCGAGGCCCGTAGCCTGCAGTTACAAACCCAGCGCCTGAATCTGGAGTTGCGCACCAGCGCACCGGTGCTGCGCCAGCGCAAACAGCTGTCACTGGCCACAGCCCAGGCCGCGTTTGACTTTGACACCATGGTGCGTGCGCCCGGCAGCCCGCTGGATGCGGTGTGTGACATGGCGGCACGCGTGGCGCGTTATGACCTGGCGGTGCTGGTGACCGGTGAGTCGGGCACCGGCAAGGAGTTGCTGGCCCGCGCCATCCACTACGCCAGCCCACGCAGCGAACGTGCGTTTGTGATGGAAAACTGCGCGGCCATGTCTGACACACTGCTTGAGTCCGAGCTGTTTGGTCACAAACGCGGCTCCTTCACCGGAGCCTTTGAGGACCATGTGGGCCTGTTCCAGCGGGCCGATGGGGGCACGGTGTTTTTGGATGAAATTGGCGACACCTCTCCGGCTTTCCAGGTCAAGCTGCTGCGGGTGTTGCAAGAGGGTGAGGTACGCCCGGTGGGTGCCAGCCGACCGGTCGGCATCAATGTGCGGGTGATTGCCGCCACCCACCGCGACCTGGAGCAACAGGTGCGCTCCGGGCAGTTCCGCGAAGACCTGTATTACCGCCTGGCCAGCATCACCCTGTCGGTGCCGCCGCTGCGTGAACGCAGTGCCGACATCCTGCCGATAGCCCAGATGTTGCTGGCCCGCGCCAGTGTCGAGCTGGGCCGCCCGAACCTGAGTTTCGCCAACGATGTGGCGGCCAATCTGCTGGCCCACCCCTGGCCCGGCAACATCCGCGAGCTCAAAAACGAAATCTACCGCGCTGTAGCCCTGTCGGACGGCGACACCGTGTCGGCCACCGCGTTCTCACGGCGGGTGCTCTACGGCCAGCCGGGCCAGGCCGCCACCGCGCAAGGCAGCTCGCTGGCACAAAGTGGCAGCCTGCAGGAACGCCTGGACGCCATCGAGGCAGTGATCCTGCGCGAAACCATGTTGCGCCACCACTGGAACAAAACCCACGCGGCCAAAGAGCTGGGCCTGTCTCGGGTGGGTTTGCGGCAAAAACTGGCGCGTTTTGGCCTGGAGGGGCAAACCGATGCGTGAACCTGCTTTTAATGTGTTGTGGCTGCAATCCGGGGGCTGCGGCGGCTGCAGCATGTCGCTGCTGTGTGCCGACACCTCCGACTTTCGCGGGCAACTGCGCCAGGCCGGTATCAACTTGCTGTGGCACCCATCGCTGTCGCTGGAAACCGGCCAGGACGTCCAGCAACTGATGGCCGACTGTCTGAGTGGCAAAACCGTGTTGCACGCGCTGTGTCTGGAAGGCTCGGTGTTGCGTGGGCCGGAAGGCACCGGCCGCTTCCACCTGCTGGCAGGCACCCAGGAGCCGATGATGACCTGGGTGCAGCGCCTGAGCGCAGTCGCAAAACATGTGCTGGCCATTGGCAGCTGCGCCGCGTTTGGTGGCATCACCGCTGGCGGCAGCAACCCGACCGATGCCTGTGGCCTGCAATACGAAGGTGACCAGGCCGGTGGACTGCTGGGCAGCAACTGGCGCAGTGCGGCTGGTCTGCCGGTGATCAACATCGCGGGCTGCCCGACCCACCCGGGCTGGGTGATCGAGACACTGGCCGCCTTGGCTCAAGAACAAGGTCTGCAGGCCGAGCAGCTGGACGGCCTGAACCGGCCCCGTTTTTACAGCGACAAACTGGTGCACCACGGCTGCACCCGCAATGAATATTACGAATACAAAGCCAGCGCCGAAGCCCCCGGCGACCTGGGCTGCATGATGGAAAACCGCGGCTGCAAAGGCACCCAGGCGCATGCCGACTGCAATGTGCGCCTTTGGAACGGTGAAGGCTCTTGTATCCGCGGTGGTTACGCCTGTATCAGTTGCACCGAGCCAGGTTTTGAAGAACCCGGCCACCGGTTCGACCAGACCCCCAAGGTGGCGGGTATTCCGATTGGCTTGCCCACCGACATGCACAAGGCCTGGTTTGTGGCACTGGCATCGTTGTCCAAATCCGCCACGCCCAAACGTGTCAAGCTCAATGCCACATCGAGCCACATTGTGGTGGCGCCGGTGATCAAGAAAACACGCCTGTCATGACACGTTTGCTGGTAGGCCCTTTTAACCGTGTTGAAGGTGACCTGGAGGTGCGCCTGGAGGTGGCTGGCGGCCAGGTCAGCCAGGCCTGGGTGAACGCCACCATGTACCGGGGTTTTGAGCAGATCCTGCAGGGCAAACACCCACTCGATGCATTGGTGTATGTGCCACGCATCTGCGGCATTTGCTCAGTCACCCAGTCGGTAGCTGCGGCGCGGGCGCTGGCCGCCGCCTGCGGTGTGACACCACCGCCCAACGGCGTGTTACTGACCAATCTGATGCTGGCCTGCGAAAACGCGGCCGACCACCTGACGCACTTCTACCTGTTTTTTATGCCCGACTTCAGCCGCGAGGTGTATGCGGACAGAGCTTGGCACACGCAGGCGCTGCAGCGCTTCTCGACCCATTCGGGTGAACACGCCCGCCAGGCGGTGGCCGCGCGGCAACGCTGGCTGCAGATCATGGGCACGCTGGGTGGCAAGTGGCCACACACGCAGTCGATTGTTCCGGGTGGCTCGACCCGGGGCATCAGCAGCTCCGAGCGGTATCGGCTGGGTGCCCATGTGGCCGAGATGCGCGGTTTTCTGGAACGTGTGTTGTACGCCGCCCCACTCGAAGAGGTGGTGGCACTCGATAGTGAGGCTGCACTGGCCCAGTGGTGTATCCGTGAGCCGCTGCGCGGCGACTTGCGGCTGTTTTTGGCCATCGCACAAGACCTGGGGTTGGAGAACTTGGGCCGGGGCCCAGACCTGACCCTGAGTTACGGCGCTTTTGCCCAGCCCGACGGCAGCTACACCATGGCACCCGGTGTGTGGGATGGTCAGAGCCTGCACGCACCCAACATCGCCCAAATCACCGAAGACGCCCGTCACGCCTGGCTGGCAGATGGCGGCAGCGCCCTGCCCCCGTCTGTCGGTCTGACGCTGCCCACGATGGACAAACCCGAGGCCTACACCTGGAACAAAGCGCCACGCCTGGCTGGCCAGGTGCTGGAAACCGGCGCACTGGCACGCCAGCTGGCAGACGGCCAGCCACTGATTCGAGCCCTGTGGCAACGCAGCCGGGGCAATGTGCTAACCCGTGTGCTGGCCAGGTCGCTGGAGCTGGCCCAATTGGTCTTGCTGACTGAGCACACCCTGCGCAGCATCGAGCCCGAAGCCAGCAGCTGTGTCGACAGCCGCGTACCCGACCACGCCGATGTGTATGGGCTGTGTGAAGCCGCACGTGGCA
Source organism: Rhodoferax fermentans (assembly GCF_002017865.1). Taxonomy (NCBI): domain Bacteria; kingdom Pseudomonadati; phylum Pseudomonadota; class Betaproteobacteria; order Burkholderiales; family Comamonadaceae; genus Rhodoferax; species Rhodoferax fermentans. The sequence continues at coordinate 3,424,276 of NZ_MTJN01000002.1, forward strand.
GTCTGGGGCATTGGTTGTCCATCCGCGACGGGCGCATTGCCAATTACCAGATCATTGCGCCCACCAGCTGGAATTTCTCACCACGTGACCGCTCTGGCACACCGGGTGCGCTGGAGGCCGCGCTGGTCGGTGCACCGGTGGCCGAAGGCGACACCACCCCGGTGGCGGTGCAACACATCGTGCGTTCGTTTGACCCCTGCATGGTCTGCACCGTGCATTGAGCTCGCAGAACACCATGGACCTGCCCCGGCCAGACCTCAGCGCCACACCCCACCTGCAGGAAGGGGTGGACGAAGGCGCCTGGCTCGATGTGATCCAGAAAATGGACGAGGTTTATTCGCGCCTGCTGGCCGACGAGGTGGCGCTGGAGCAGAAAAATGCCCAGCTGGAGGCCTCACAACAACTGGTGTTCAGCCTGCTGTCCTCGATGTCGGACGTGCTGGTGGCAGCCGACGCCAACGGCTTGATCGAACAAACCAACCAGGCCCTGTGCGAGCTGGTGGGCAGCAGCGACGAGGCCTTGATGGGTGTGCCGATGCACAGCCTGTTGCACAACGGCCTGGGTGCCGAGCTGTTGCAGGGCATGATGCAGCGCACCACCCAGCTGCGCCAGGGCGACACGGTGGAGCTGATGCTGCGCGACAAGGCAGGCCAAGCGGTGCCGGTGGACTTCACCGTGACACCACGTTTTGATGGCCGACGGCGCTGTGTGGGTTATGTGTTTGTGGGCCGACCCATGGCCGAAATCAAACGCGCCTACCACCAGTTACACGAAGCCCACGAAGCGCTCAAACTGACCCAGCAGCAGCTGTTGCATGCCGAAAAAATGTCCTCGCTGGGCCGATTGGTTGCGGGGGTGGCGCATGAACTCAACAACCCGATCAGCTTTGTGCTGGGCAATGTGCATGTGCTCAACCGCTACACCACCCGGCTGCGCCAGTACCTGGACGCTTTACACGCCGAAGCCGCCTTCAGCCTCAACCCCGAGCTGGCCGCCCTGGCGCACAAACTGCGCATTGAACACATCCTGCAAGACCTACCCTCATTGATGGACGGCACCATCGAAGGCGCCCAGCGCACCGCGAGCATCGTGGACGGCCTCAAACGTTTTTCGGTGCTCGATGGTGAAGAGCGCGAGCTGGTGGCCATCAGCAGCATCGTTGAGCGCGCCATCCATTGGGTGCGCACCGGCATGAAGCTTGACTTTGATGTGGTCTTTCAGGATTGCCCGGGCTGCACCGTGATGGGCAACGCCGGGCAGCTGCTGCAGGTGCTGATGAACCTGATCCAGAACGCCTACGACGCGGCTGCCACACCGGGTGGCCCCTCCCCCAAACTGCGCATTGCTGCCAGCCGCGAGGACAACTGGGTGGTGATCTCACTTCACGACAACGGCCCGGGCATCGAACCCCAGGTGATGTCGCGGATTTTTGAGCCGTTTTTCACCACCAAACCGGTGGGCAAAGGCACGGGCCTGGGCTTGTCCATCGGCTACGGCATTGTCAAACGCCACGGCGGCAGCCTGAGCGCCCATAACCACCCGCAGGGCGGTGCGGAGTTTGTGCTGCGCCTGCCAACCACCGCGCCATCAGCGTCGCCCACTTGACGCTCACGCAGGCTTGTGCCTCGGCACGGCGACGCCAGCTGGCCTGAACAGACGGCAAGGCCGGACCTCTGAAGTCCAGCGTGTGAAAGTTTCGGTATTGGCGCGTCGCCCGTCGCATTTTTACGCTTTTTTTACGGCGCCATTTCCTCTTTCTTCCCCGTTTTTACGCCCAAAAAAATAAGCTTCTCCCATCGTTGTTGACAGGAGAAAGTGCATGGACATGGTGATTCTGGCCGGTGCGGCCTTGTTGTGGGCTGTGACCGCCCTGCTCGCCAAAGGTTTCGAACAGCTGGGCCAAGTTGGCAAGGGGCAGCCAGCATGATCAGCCAGCCCACCCTCTATGGCGCGGCAGGCTTGTGTGTGGCTTTGCTGCTGGTGTATCTGGTTTACGCGCTGCTGTGCGCTGAGGAGTTTTGATGAGCCCTTCTGCCTGGGGCCTGTTGGCTCTGTTTCTTGGGGTGTTGCTGGTTGCGGCCAGGCCTTTAGGTGTCTGGCTAGCGCGAATCGCTTCTGGCCAGTTGCCACACTGGATGCAGCGGGTGGAGGCGCCACTCTACCGCTTGGCTGGCACAGCGGCTGATCGCTCCATGCACTGGACGCAGTATGCGTTGGCCTTGCTGGTTTTTAATGGACTGGGCGTACTCGTGGTGTATGCGCTGCAAAGGTTGCAGATCTGGCTGCCACTGAACCCGGCGGGTATGGCCGCGGTATCGCCAGATTCCGCCTTCAACACCGCCATCAGTTTCGTCACCAACACCAACTGGCAAGGTTACGGCGGTGAATCCACCATGAGTTACCTGACCCAGATGCTGGCCTTGGCGGTGCAGAACTTCTTGTCTGCCGCCACCGGCATTGCCGTGGTGTTTGCACTGATCAGGGGTTTTGCTGCCCGCGCCACCGGGGTGATTGGCAACTTCTGGGTCGATATCACCCGCATCACGGCCTGGGTGTTGTTGCCACTGTCGCTGGTGTTGGCTCTGGCTCTGGTGAGCCAGGGTGTGGTGCAGAACTTGGATGCCTACAAGGAGGCCACCACCCTGGAAGTCAACACCTTCCAGCAAGCCAAGCTGGGCACAGACGGCCAAGCCCTGCAGGATGACAATGGCCAGCCGGTGATGGAAGACGCCCAAACCACCACCCAAACCCTGGCCATGGGGCCGGTGGCCTCGCAGGAAGCCATCAAGATGCTGGGCACCAATGGTGGTGGCTTTTTTAACGCCAACTCGGCCCACCCATTCGAGAACCCCACCGCGTTGAGCAACTTCCTGCAGATGCTGGCGATTTTCTTGATTCCCACTGCCCTGTGTTTTGCGTTTGGGCGAGAAGTGGGTGACCGTCGCCAAGGCTGGGCTGTGTTGGCAGCGATGACGGTGCTGTTTGTGGTGGCCGTGATCGCCATCACACCGGCTGAGCAAGCGGGCAACCCGTTGCTGTCCTCTTTGGGTGTCGACCAGTTGAGCAGCGCGCAACAAGCGGGTGGCAATATGGAAGGCAAAGAAGCCCGTTTTGGCATCAATGCCTCGGCCCTGTTTGCCGTCATCACCACCGCCGCTTCGTGTGGTGCGGTGAATGCCATGCACGATTCGTTCACCCCGCTGGGGGGCATGGTGCCGATGGTGCTGATGCAGCTCGGTGAGGTGGTGTTTGGCGGGGTCGGCAGCGGGCTCTACGGCATGCTGGTGTTTGCCATCCTGGCGGTGTTCATCGCGGGCCTGATGATTGGGCGCACCCCCGAATACCTGGGCAAAAAGATCGAAGTGTTTGAGATGAAACTCACCTCGATCACGATCCTGGTGACACCGATCCTGGTATTGGCAGGTACTGCCATTGCCCTCATGGCAGGCGCTGGTGCGGCGGGCATAACCAACCCGGGGCCGCATGGTTTTTCAGAAGTGTTGTACGCCCTGAGCTCGGCGGCCAACAACAACGGCAGCGCGTTTGCGGGCCTGTCTGCCAACACCCCTTTCTACAACACGCTGCTAGGGCTGGTCATGTGGCTGGGCCGGTTTGGTGTGATCGTGCCGGTGCTGGCGATTGCCGGTGCGCTGGCTGCCAAAAAACGGCTGCCGGTAACCGTGGGCACCATGCCAACCCACGGCCCCTTGTTTGTCTTCCTGCTGATCGGCACCGTGTTGCTGGTGGGTTTATTGAACTATGTGCCAGCGCTGGCGCTGGGGCCGGTGGTCGAGCACCTGATGTTGTGGCCTGCGGCATGAAACACATCCAAACCAGCTTCCCTCACCCCGGCCCTCTCCCGCTGCGGGAGAGGGTGAAAACAGTCGCTGTGCAATTTGACGTTAAAGGCGAGTCATTTTTATGAAAACAACAACTCTGAAACTGCCGGATGTGGCCTTGCTCAAGCCCGCAGTTCTGGCCTCTTTCACCAAACTCAGCCCGCGTGTGCAGTGGCGCAACCCGGTGATGTTTGTGGTCTACCTGGGCAGTATCGTGACCACCTTGTTGGGGCTGCAGGCAGAACAAGGCACGGGTTTTATCCTGGCCATTTCGGCCTGGTTATGGTTCACCGTGCTGTTTGCCAACTTTGCCGAGAGCCTGGCCGAAGGTCGCAGCAAGGCGCAGGCTGCCTCGCTGCGTGGCCTTAAAACCAGCACCTGGGCCAAGAAGCTCAAAGAACCGGTGTTTGGTTCGACTTGGTTGCCCGAACAAGCAGAAAACTTGCGCAAAGGCGACGTGGTGCTGGTCGATACCGGCGAGATGATCCCGCTGGACGGTGAAGTGATCCAAGGGGTGGCCACCGTGGACGAGAGCGCCATCACCGGTGAGTCGGCGCCGGTGGTGCGTGAGTCGGGTGGCGACTTCAGCTCGGTCACCGGCGGCACCCGCGTGTTGTCAGACTGGCTGGTGGTGTCTATCACCGTCAACCCGGGTGAGTCTTTCCTGGACCGCATGATCGGTATGGTCGAAGGCGCCAAGCGCCAGAAGACCCCGAATGAAATCGCGCTCACCATTTTGCTGGTGGCGCTGACGATGGTGTTCCTGGTGGTGACTGCCACGTTGCTGCCGTTTTCCATCTTCAGCGTGGAGGCTTCGGGTTCTGGCACGGTGGTCAGCCTCACCGCCTTGATTGCTTTGCTGGTGTGTCTGATCCCGACCACGATTGGTGGCCTGTTGTCGGCCGTGGGTGTGGCGGGCATGAGCCGCATGATGCAGGCCAACGTGATCGCCACCTCGGGCCGGGCCGTAGAGGCCGCCGGGGATGTGGATGTGCTGCTGCTGGACAAAACTGGCACCATCACCCACGGCAACCGTCAGGCCTCAGCCTTTTTACCCGCACCAGGCGTGTCTGAAGTGCAACTGGCCAACTGCGCCACACAAGCGTCAATGGCCGACGAAACCCCCGAGGGGCGCAGCATTGTGGTGCTGGCCCAGCGCCTGGGTGCCAACGAGGCTTTGACGGGTGAGGTGCTGGAAGTGCCGTTTACCGCCCAAACCCGCATGAGTGGCATGGATGCCCGCGACCCGGATGGCAGCACACGCCAGTTGCGCAAAGGGGCGGTAGATGCCATCCGCAAACATGTGGAGGCTCTGGGTGGCAGCATGCCCGCGAAAGTCCTGCGTACCGCCGACGAGGTGTCGCGGCGCGGCAGCACACCCTTGGCGGTGGCTGATGGCCAGCAGGTGCTCGGCATTGTGGAGCTCAAAGACATTGTCAAAAGTGGCATCCGGGAGCGTTTTGGCGAGTTGCGTCGTATGGGCATCAAAACGGTGATGATCACCGGCGACAACAAACTCACGGCGGCGGCGATTGCGGCCGAGGCCGGTGTCGACGACTTTCTGGCCGAAGCCACGCCCGAAGACAAACTCAAGCTGATTCGCCAATACCAAGCAGAAGGTCGCCTGGTGGCCATGACCGGCGACGGTACCAACGACGCTCCGGCGCTCGCTCAAGCCGACGTGGCCGTGGCCATGAACAGCGGCACCCAAGCCGCCAAAGAAGCCGGCAACATGGTGGACCTGGACTCGAATCCCACCAAGTTGCTGGAGATTGTGGAGACTGGCAAGGCCTTGCTGATGACACGCGGCTCACTCACCACCTTCTCGATTGCCAATGACGTGGCCAAGTACTTTGCCATCATCCCGGCCATTTTTGTGTCGACCTACCCGCAGCTGGGTGCGCTCAATGTGATGCAGCTAGGCAGCCCCAATTCGGCGATTTTGTCAGCGGTGATTTTTAACGCCTTGATCATCATGTTTCTGATTCCGCTAGCCCTCAAGGGTGTGGCCTACCGCCCGGTGGGTGCGGCGGCGCTGCTGCGTCGCAACATGGCGATCTACGGCTTGGGTGGCTTGGTGGTGCCTTTTGTTGGCATCAAACTCATCGACATGTTGCTGGTGGGCCTGCACATGACCTAGTTCTTCGCCACCGACTCAATACTATTCAAAATATAGCTATCTGCCCTTTATTCATAAGGGCTAGAGGCCAATTTGCTCACAGATTCAGCCACCCTGCCCTGCCAGGACACAATTCACAGGAACATCCATGAAAAACATACTCAGACCCGCTTTGGTGCTGTTTGTTGCGCTCTCTTTTTTGACCGGTCTGGCCTACCCGCTGCTGGTGACCGGACTGGCCCAGAACCTGTTTCCGGCCCAGGCCCACGGCAGCCTGATGGTGCGCGACGGCCAAGTGCTGGGCTCCAGCCTGATCGGGCAGCACTTCACCGACCCGGCCTATTTCTGGGGCCGCCCATCTGCCACCAGCCCCATGGCCAACAACGCCGCCGCCTCGGGTGGTTCCAACCTCGGGCCGATGAACCCGGCCCTGCTGGACGCTGTCACAGCCCGAGTGACGGCGCTGCGTGCAGCGGACCCCGGCAACACCGCAGCGGTTCCGGTGGACCTGGTCACAGCCTCTGCCAGTGGTCTGGACCCGCACATCAGCCCAGCCGCCGCGCAGTACCAGCTGGATCGTGTGGCCAAGGCGCGCCAGCTGCCTGCCCAGGTGGTGCAGGGCCTGATCGACCAGGCCACACAGCGCCCGCTGCTGGGCCTGTTGGGTGAGCCGGTGGTCAACGTGTTGCAATTGAATGTGGCGCTTGATGCACACTCCGGACATGCCTCTCTCCACTGACGCCAGACCCGACCCCGACGTGCTGTTGGCACAGCTGCGCGAGGAGGAGCAGACGGTCAAGCGTGGCACATTGCGCATCTACTTTGGGGCCAGCGCCGGTGTTGGCAAGACCTATGCTTTGCTCGGTGCGGCGCGCCAGGCGCAGCAGGCCGGGCACAAGGTCTTGGTGGGCGTGGTGGAAACCCATGGCCGCCAGGAGACCCAGGCCTTGTTGGCTGACCTGACGCTGTTGCCCCTGCGCAAGTTACCCCACCGGGGTCAGGTGCTGCTGGAACTGGACCTGGATGCCGCCCTGGCTGCCAAGCCTGACATCCTTCTGGTCGACGAGCTGGCGCACAGCAATGCCCCAGGCTCGCGGCACCCGAAACGCTGGCAGGATGTGCAGGAGTTGCTGGATGCCGGCATCAACGTCTGGAGTGCACTCAATGTGCAACATCTGGAGAGCCTGAACGGCACCGTGGGGGCCATCACCGGCGTGCGGGTCAACGAGACGGTGCCCGACACCGTGCTGGATGACGCCGATGAACTGGTGCTGGTGGATGTCACCGCCGAGGAATTGCTGGCCAGATTGAAGGCTGGCAAGGTTTACATTCCCCAGCAAGCGCAGCGGGCCAGCCAGAACTTCTTTCGCAAAGGCAATTTGATCGCCTTGCGCGAAATCGCCCTGCGCCGCACCGCCGAACACGTGGGTGACGATGTGCGCACCTACCGCACACGCCACACCCAGAAAACCCTCAGCAGCCAGACCAGCGGCACACCGGCCTGGAACACTTCAGGCGCGATGCTGGTGTGTGTGGGGCCGCAGGCTGGCGCCGAACATGCGGTGCGCAGCGCCGCACGATTGGCGGGGCAACTCAATGTGCGCTGGTTTGCCGCTTATGTGGAAACACCCGCCTTGCAAAGGCGCCCGGCGCCGGAGCGCGACCGGGTATTGACGGTGCTCAAGCTGGCCGAGGAGCTGGGTGCCAGCACCGCTGTGCTGACCGGTGAGGACGAAGCCCAGGCCTTGATGACCCATGCCCAGACCCTGAACTGTGCCACCCTGGTGCTGGGGCGGCCAGCCAGCTCGCACTGGCGCCAACTGCGGCGCATCTGGCGCCCAACGCTGGCACGCCAGTTAGCCACCCTGGCCCCCGGCATTGATCTGGTCGAGGTCGGGGCGTCTGAGAGTGTGCGCAAACTGCCCCCCGCCTTGCCACGCCCAGTGCAGGACGAGACACAAGGCCACAACTGGGTGGAAGACATGCCGCGTTATGCCTGGGCGACGGGTATTTGCCTGCTGACAACTTTGTTCGCGCTGCCCTTGGCGCGTTTGTTTGACCTGGCCAACATCGTCATGTTGTTCCTGTTGTGTGTGGTGCTGGTGGCGGTCAAGCTGGGTCGTGGGCCGTCGATGCTGGCTGCGGTGTTGTCGGTGGCGGTGTTTGACTTCTTTTTTGTGCAGCCGCGTTTTTCGTTTGCGGTGACCGACATCCAGTACCTGATGACCTTTTTCGTGATGCTGGTGGTGGGCCTGCTGATTGGCCGCTTGACCGCCAACCTGCGCTTTGCCGCGCAGGTGGCGGCGAGCCGTGAACAGCGCGCCCAGGCGCTGTTTGAGCTGACGCGTGATTTGTCTGGCGCTTTGCTCACCTCACAGGTGGTGGAGAGCGCCGAGAGTCTGGTGAGCCGTGCGTTTGGCGGTGAAGCGCGGGTGCTGTTGCCGGACGCCAATGACCAGCTTGATTGTGGTGCCCATTTACCGACCTCACTCGACACCAGTGTGGCGGACTGGGCGTTTCGCCATGGGCAGCGGGCCGGTGCGGCCACCGCCACGCTACCCGGCAGTTCCTGGCATTTTGTGCCCTTGCAGGCGCCAATGCGCATTCGGGGTGTGCTGGCCGTGCGGGTGCCCAAGCCACGCTGGCTGCTGATTCCGGAACAGATCCAGCAACTGGAAACGCTGGCGCGGCAAATCGCCATTGCGCTGGAGCGGGTGCACTATGTGGATGTGGCCCAGGCGGCGGTGGTGCAGATGGAGTCCGAACGGCTGCGCAACACCTTGCTGGCAGCCATGTCGCATGACATCCGCACCCCCTTGACCGCACTGGTGGGGCAAGCCGAGGTGTTGGCGGCTTCGACCCCCTTGAACCCAGAGCAGCGCAGCTCTGCCCAGACCATCAGCCAGGAGGCGCGTGAATTGAGCAGCCTGGTTACCAACATGCTGGAGATGGCCCGCTTGCAAAGTGGCCAGGTCGAATTACGCAAAGACTGGCAATCGGTGGAGGAAATTGTCGGCAGTGCGATCCGTTCGGCCCGCCATGCGCTGGGTGCGCTGGTGGTGCGAACTGAGCTGCCGGTCGACCTGCCTTTGGTGGAGTTTGATGCCAGCCTGATTGAGCGTGTTCTGGTCAACCTGTTGGAAAACGCCGCCAAATACGGCGTCACCACGCCCCCGGCCAACCCTGCCATGGTGGTCAGCGCCAGCGTCACACCCAACACGCTGGTGGTCAGTGTGCGTGATTTTGGCCCGGGCCTGCCGCACCACGTGAAAGGCCGGGAAGATGAACTGTTTGCCAAATTCACACGCGGCCACCATGAGTCGTCCACCCGCGGGGTGGGCCTGGGGCTGGCGATCTGCAAAGCTATCATCGACGCCCATCGCGGCAAGATCAGCGCGGCGCAGGCGGCTGACGCCGGTGCCATCTTCAGCTTCAGCCTGCCCAGAAACTCACCACCCGAAGTGCCATGACCCAGCCCGTCGTCATCCTGATCGAAGACGAAATCCAGATCCGCCGTTTTGTGCGTGCCGCGCTGGAGGCCGAGGGCTGGCAAGTGTTTGAGGCCGACACCGCCCGGCGGGGTTTGGCCGACGCCGGCACACGCAAGCCGGATCTGCTGATCGTCGACCTGGGCCTGCCCGACGGTGACGGCCTGGACCTGATCCGCGATGTGCGCAGCTGGACCAACGTGCCAATCATCGTGCTGTCAGCCCGCAGCAACGAGGCCGACAAGATTGCCGCGCTGGACGCCGGTGCCGACGACTATTTAACCAAACCCTTTGGACTGGGTGAGCTGATGGCACGGGTGCGTGCCAATCTACGTCGGCCCAGGACCGTGTCAGCCGAAGCAGCAGGTGACGCCGACACCTCGGCCAGCCCGGTCTTTGTGTTTGGTGACGTGGAGGTGAACCGGGTGGAACGCGTGGTGCGCCGCGCCGGGGTGGAGGTGCATCTGACACCGCTGGAATACCGTCTGCTCACGGTGCTGATGACCAATGTTGGGCGCGTGATCACCCACAAACAGCTGCTGCGCGACGTGTGGGGCCCGTCCCACGCCGAGCAGAGCCACTACCTGCGCATTTACATGGGCCATCTGCGGCAAAAACTCGAAGCCGACCCGGCCCAGCCACAACATTTGCTGACCGAAACCGGGGTGGGCTACCGCTTGCTCTGTGAGGCTTAGGACGCAGTGTTCAGCACCATCCCACCCACCGACCTGTCAGCGCGGGCGACGCGACGGTTTGGCGCGGCTTGTGCCGGTATCTCGTGGCGGCAAGCCGGTGTGCTGGGTCAGCATCCGGCCTTTGACCGGTTTGGCTGCAACGGCGCTCTGAGGTTTGGCACCCGACGGTGTCGAGTTCTTTTTGCGGGCACTCTGGTAACCCTCATCCCCCAGCGGCTGCCAGGTCGGGATCAGGTGGTGTTTGCCGTTGCCGATCAGGTCTGAACGCCCCATGGCCTTCAAGGCCTCACGCAACAAGGGCCAGTTGCTCGCATCGTGATAGCGCAGAAAAGCCTTGTGCAGGCGTCGGCGTTTTTCACCGCGTACCACGTCAACCGTGTCGTCGTCGCTCTGCACCTCGCGGCGCACACCGCGCAGCGGGTTGCGCCCGGTGTGGTACATCGTGGTGGCGGTGGCCATCGGGCTCGGGTAGAAGGTCTGCACCTGGTCGGCGCGGAAACCATGCTTTTTGAGCCAGATCGCCAGGTTCATCATGTCTTCATCGGTGGTGCCGGGGTGGGCGGCGATGAAGTACGGGATCAGGAACTGCTTTTTGCCTGCCTCGGCGGTGAACTTGTCAAACAGGGTCTTGAACTTGTCGTAGGTGCCAATGCCCGGCTTCATCATCTTCGACAGCGGGCCCTGCTCGGTGTGTTCCGGTGCGATCTTGAGGTAACCACCGACATGGTGCTGGACCAGTTCCTTGACATATTCTGGGCTCAAGACCGCCAGGTCATAACGCACGCCCGAGCCAATCAATATCTTCTTGATGCCTTTGAGGGCGCGGCCACGGCGGTAAATCTGCACCAGCGGATGGTGGTCGGTGCCGAGGTTCTGGCAGACACCGGGGTAAACGCAGCTTGGTTTGCGACAGGCGGCCTCAATCTCGGGGCTTTTGCAGCCCAGGCGGTACATGTTGGCTGTCGGCCCACCCAGGTCGGAAATGGTGCCGGTGAAACCTTTGACCTTGTCACGGATGTCTTCGATCTCTTTGATGATCGAGTCTTCCGAGCGGCTTTGGATGATGCGGCCTTCGTGCTCGGTGATCGAGCAAAAGGTGCAGCCGCCAAAACAGCCGCGCATGATGTTGACGGAAAAGCGGATCATCTCCCAGGCCGGGATCTTGGTGGCGCCGTCGTGGCTGCCGTTCTCGTCAGCGTAGCTCGGGTGTGGTGCCCGCGCGTAAGGCAGGTCAAACACATAGTCCATCTCGGCCGTGGTGAGCGGGATTGGCGGCGGGTTGATCCAAACGTCACGCGCCGTAGCGCCTTCACCATGCGCCTGCACCAGCGCACGGGCGTTGCCAGGGTTGGTTTCCAGATGCAGGACGCGGTTAGCGTGGGCGTACAGCACCGGGTCGGCCTTGACCTGCTCGTAACTGGGCAGGCGGATCACGGATCGGTCACGCGGCGGCAGTTTGAGTTTGCCGCTGGGCAGCGCGGGATTGGCGTAGAAGGTCAGCGGCTGAGCAGCAGCCACGGGGGCTTGTGAGGAAAATTGGCCTGTAGCCCTTGTATCTTCTGGGCTGACAGCTACTGAATCTGTAACACCCTGACCTTCTTCCTTGGCACAAGAACTGCCCTGCCCTGCAGCCTGTTCGCTGGTGGTCTGGTAGGGGTTGATGTGCGACTCGATGCGGCCCGGTTCGTCCACGCTGGTCGACGTGATCTCGAACCAGCCCAGGCGGCTGTCGTCATCGGTGCGGCGCACAAAGGCGGTGCCACGCACATCGGTGATGGCCTCGATCGGCTCACGTGCCGCCAAGCGGTGCGCCACCTCGACCAAGGCGCGTTCGGCGTTGCCGTACAGCAGCAGATCACATTTGGCGTCCACCACGATGCTGCGTCGCACCTTGTCGCTCCAATAATCGTAGTGCGCGATGCGCCGCAGGCTGCCTTCGATGCCACCCAGGATGATGGGCACGTCCTTGAACGCCTCGCGGCAGCGCTGGCTGTAGACGATGGCGGCACGGTCCGGGCGCTTGCCACCCACGTCACCGGGGGTGTAGGCGTCGTCGGTGCGGATTTTGCGGTCCGCCGTGTAGCGGTTGATCATGCTGTCCATGTTGCCCGCGGTCACACCCCAGAACAGGTTGGGTTTGCCCAAGACCCGGAACGGCTCGGCACTTTGCCAGTCGGGCTGGGCGATGATGCCCACGCGAAAACCTTGCGCCTCCAGCATGCGACCAATCACCGCCATGCCAAAACTCGGGTGGTCCACATACGCGTCACCCGTCACCAGCACGATGTCGCAGCTGTCCCAGCCCAGTTTGTCCATCTCGGCGCGGCTCATCGGCAAATGCGGGGCCGTGCCAAAACGTGCAGCCCAGAACTTGCGGTAACTGGTCAGCGGCTTGGCGGCACGCGGGAAAAAAGACACGTCAACAGGGGCGTTCATGCACACTTCAGGGGATGGGGAAGCGCCCGAGTGTAAGGTTTTGGGCTTGTCAACACGGCCATCAGGGCCTGAAACCCAAGGTCCAACGGGCTAACGACCGCAATCGGATGGCCAAAAGCCGCAGTCAACTCAGTGGCTGGCGGCGCCGATCACGCCGTACTCCACCGGCACCTTGGTGTAGAACAGGCGGACGTTTTCCTGCGCCAGCAGCGCAAACAGCGCGCTGACCTCAAGCTCAGACAGGGCAAAGGTGACCTCGACCGGCTGGTCAGCCAGCTCAAAAAAATGGGCCGAGTGCAGGCGCTTGTCATGGCCCAGGCCTTCCGACGCAGCCAGCACGGTGCCACCGGCAATGCCCAGATCACGCGCTGCCTTGATCAGCCAGTCGGCCAGCGGCAAGCCGTGGTTGCGGCGGTCCTGCTAGGTGAAGAATGTGACTTGGTAACCGTTCATCAGAAACTCCCCGGTAGATGGCAGGCCTCAGGTCAGTGCCGCCACCGTGGCCATGCCCAGGAAGGTCATGGCCAGTGAACCCAGCACATGGGTGCTGATCGTGGCAAAAGCCCAGAACAGGTTGCCCTGCTGCAACTGTGTCACCACCTCGGCAGAAAAGGTCGAAAACGTCGTCAGCCCGCCCAGAAAGCCGGTGATCACCAGCAATCGCCATTGTGGTGAGAGCTCGGTGTGCAGCGCAAAGTAGGACAGGGCCACCCCAATCAGATAGCCCCCCACCAAGTTGGCCACCAGGGTCCCCGGTGGCAAGGACGGCCACAGGCTGTTGAGCCGGGTGCTGATCAGCCAGCGCAGCACCGCGCCGAATGCCGCGCCCAGACCGATCGGAAGAATTGACGTCATCAACACAGCCACCCCATGAGCCCCCTAAAAGCCGCCCATCTTACCTGCGGCCAAGCCTTGCGCCGGTGCGCCCAGTTCTGGTATGGTAGATGGGTGTGTGACACCAATCCGTCACGAGATGTTGGGACCGATGGCGCAGCACATTGATCGACACATGACACGGTTGAGTTACATTCCTACCAAGGGATCATCACACCCGCGAAGAGGTTGGATCATGAGATTTACATACCAGCAACCCACGTTGTATGGTCCAGGATAGGCAAAATTTCTATGTCAACGACAAATACAAACTCCTTAGGTTCATTACGTTTATCTCATCGCATGATGCTGGCCTTCGGGCTGATTCTGCTGATCCTGCTGTTTCTGACGGGAATCGCCATGCAGCGAGTCCAGACGATGAGCAGCGCACTGGACGCGGCGGCGGGCACAGGTGCACAACGTAGCCAGGCTGTCAGGGGTATTGAGCGCAGTGTCAGTAATTACGGCACCACACTGCGCATGATTGGCACCTCGATGGAGAACGCCAACGCCAAAGGGCACGCGCAGCTGACCGGCATTCACAAGAGCTTCAGCGAGAGCGCCACCAAGGCGCGCGCGATGATCTCCGACCCGGCAGGTATTGCCTTGATTGACGACGTTGAAAAACGCAGTGCCGCTGTGCAGGAACTGCTGAAACTCGCCGCCCAGGAAGGTGGGGACCGTGGCCCGGATGCGGTTGGTTTTAATGTCCGTCTGATGTTCATCTCCGAATTGCCCAAGTGGACCGGCCTGCTCGAAGAATGGAAAGTCAGCTCCGAACGACTGACCGCCTGGGACGAAGAGCAAAGTCTCTTGACCGCCCAGAGTTCTGCCGGTCTGAGCACCTCCACCCACCTGATTTTGTTGACCGGTGCGGCCATTGCGCTGGTGCTCGCTGCCAGCCTGGGCTGGTGGATCACCCACAATGTCACACAAGGTGTGGAACAGGCGGTGCAAGCTGCCAGACGCATGGCCGACCACGACCTGTCTGAGCCGGTGGTTTCAGGGCGTCGTGACGAAATCGGGCAATTGCTGATGGCGCTGGAGGATTTGCGTGTGAAGCAGGGTGAGCTGGCCTTTGACGTGGTGCAAAGCTCGCGCTCCATCATGCAAGGCGCCAATGAAATCTCCCAGGGCAGCACACAACTGGGTTCACGCACCGAAGACACCGCCAGCAATTTGCAGCGCGCCGCCCATGCCATGCGGACCTTGGTGGCCTCGGTCGAACAGACCACAGAATCTGCCCGCAACGCCAATCGGCTTGCCGACTCGGCCCGCAACGATGCGGCACAAGGTGAACAGGTGGTCTCGGGGGCGGTTGCCATCATGGCCAGTGTGAATGCCGCTTCGCGTCAAATCGCCGAAATCATCGGCCTGATCGATGGCGTCTCGTTCCAGACCAACATCTTGGCGCTCAATGCGGCGGTAGAAGCCGCGCGGGCGGGTGAACAAGGACGCGGTTTTGCGGTGGTGGCCACCGAAGTGCGCCAACTCGCCAGCCGCAGTGCGGTGGCCGCCAAAGACATCCGGGCTTTGATCCAGGACTCTCAGGCCAAGGTGGAGCAAGGCTCACAACAGGTGGTCATCGCCGGTGATTCCACCCACAAGATCAGTGAATCCATCGGCCAGGTGTCTCAGATGATGGGCGTGATCCACCACGATGCGGCCACCCAGCTGCAAACCATCACGGAAACCCGTGAAGCCATGCAAGGGCTGGAGGATCTGGCTCAGCAAAACGCTGCCATGGCCGAAGAAGCCAGCGCTGCGGCGATTTCACTCACTGAGCAGGCCACCCGTCTGTTGGCTCTGGTTGAGAAATACAAGCTGCCTCCCATGACACATGCCAGCAGCCTGGATGTCCCCAGGATTGCCTACTGACAGTCAGACTGTGTTGCGCGCCGTGCTTGTGCTCGGCGTGCCGACAAAGCAGACTAAGAAAGAGGTCTGACAGCTAGAGAATCTCCTGACAAGGACGTCCTGACGGCGACACAGGCGTCAGACACACGGGATGGCACCATGTTCCACTTTTTACCTGCCCCGCTGATTGGTATCTTGGCCAGCATCCTGATGCTGCTCAACATCCTGTTCTGGGTGCCCATCTTGCTGGGCGCCTCCGTCATCAAACTGCTGCTGCCCTTCAAGGCCGTACGTCTGCTGATTGACCCGATGCTGTTGCGTATTGCCGAGGCCTGGATTGCCGGTAACAGCGCCTGGATGCGTCTGACGCAAAAACTCGACTGGCAGGTCAGCGGCATCCAGGATGTGAGCCCGCGCCAGTGGTACCTGGTGGTGTGTAACCACCAGAGCTGGGTCGATATTCTGGTGCTGCAGCATGTGCTGAACCGGCGTATTCCGCTGCTCAAATTTTTCCTCAAAAAAGAGCTGATCTGGGTGCCCATCATGGGCCTGGCCTGGTGGGCGCTGGAGTTTCCGTTCATGCGCCGTCACAGCGAGGCCTATCTGAAACAACACCCTGAAGCCCGTGGCAAGGATGCGGCCACCACCCGCAAAGCCTGCGAGAAATACGCGCTGGTGCCCACCTGCGTGATGAATTTTCTGGAAGGCACCCGTTTCACACCCGCCAAACAGCAGCGCCAGAAATCACCCTACCAACACCTGCTCAAGCCCAAGGCTGGGGGTGTGACCCTGGCACTGGACGCCATGGGTGAAAAATTTGGCGCGGTGCTTGACATCACCATCGTCTACCCACAGGGCCGCCCAACGTTCACCCAGTTCCTGATGGGGCGCGTGAGCCGGGTGGTGGTGCAGGCGCGCACCCTGCCCGTGCCTGAGGCCCCCCCCGCACCGGGACAAAACCACGAGCAGGCGTTGCGCGAGACCGTTCAGCAGTGGGTCAACCAGCTCTGGGCCGACAAAGACGCGCTGATCTCCCGCATCAATGCGAACAAAAACACGCTCTAGCCCATAAAAAAACCTGCACAATGTGCTGCTATTAATGTAGCAACCTGGTTCCCGCGCATGAACGACCTGGCCTTGTCACCCCATTTTCTGGACTTCATCCTCGTCTTCACGGTCGTGGAGTTTGTTGTGCTCGGACTGATGCACCAGCGCAGTGGCCGTGGCTTGCCGTGGCTGGACCTGGGCTTGGGTCTGGTGCCCGGTTTTCTGCTGATGCTGGCCTATCGGGTATCGCAGCCGCAGTCTCTCAGTGGGCTGGTACTGATGTGTCTGGCTCTGGCTGGTTTGGCCCACGGTGCAGATTTTTATCGCCGGTACCGGGCAACCCGTCGCCCCTAAGCCTGCCCTGGTCACTCACCTGTGGCCCACAACACACACCTGGCGTGCCGACCCTGGTAGCAAGCAGCGTTTTCACCTCCACGCCCAAACAGCAGATTTATCATGAAGACCGGAGGCCACGGCAGCAGCCCTCAAGGGCAGCGCCCCAACTGGCCTTCGCCGAAGTGGATCATCCATCCTGTACCGGAGGGCAACATGCGACAACGTGTCTTGCAAACCTTCTCTCCCTGTCTGGCCCTGATCAGCCTGCTCAGCGTCGGCAACGCACTTGCACTGGAATGCGGCGGCTTCAACTTTCCAAAATGCAGTAATGCCTTGCGCCAACCGGCGCAGTTTGCAGGTGGTTTTACACCGCCAGCGCCATTTGGCGGCTTTGGCGGCGGCGCGGGCTGCCAGGACAAGATCACACACACGCCGGTGGTGCTGGTGCATGGCAATGGTGACAGTGCCATCGGCTGGGACTCGCCCGCACCGGCACGTGCAGGCAAGCCGCAGCGGCCCTCGGTGTACCAGGAACTCAAGGCGCGGGGTTACAACGACTGCGAGGTTTTTGGCGTCACTTACCTTGACCCGGCCAAACAAGAACAGGAGTTCAGCCACACCGCGAGCAATTTCCATCAGCCCAGCAAATATGAGGTGATCTGGCAGTTCATTGAGTCCGTGAAAGCCTACACGGGCAGCACAAAAGTCGACATCGTTGGCCACTCGCTCGGTGTGTCGATGAGTCTGGCGGCACTGGATTACCACTCCGACCCCGAGTACGGCAAAAACGACAAGGCCTGGGCGTCGGTTCGACGTTTCATCAACATTGCTGGCGGCATCCATGGCTTGAACTCCTGCATCTGGGGTATCTACGCCGCATCCACCTGCCAAGCCGAGCGCAGCGGCCAGGCAGGTGCTTTTTACGAGTTTGGTTTCTACCCAGATTTTCCTTGGTGGGGTGGCCGCAACCGCTGGACGGCGGTCCAGGGTGAGCACAGCCTGCGACACGCACCACAGCGACACCCCGACGTCAGTTTCTACACCATCAGCGCTGGCCCACAGGACGACATCCACTGCCCGCTGACACTGCCCTCCTTTGTGGCACCCGTGAAATGCACCAGCGGTCCTTTGTTTGAGGCGTCAAGCAATGTGCGGGCTCAGCTCAATCTGGGTGCCGATCCTGCGGCCCCCCCACCCTCGTGGGTCGACTCGGTCGACCAGGACATCAAACAACTGGTCCCGCGCGATCTGGGCGGCATCGGCCACTTTGGCGCGCGCAACTACGCAGGCCCAATCATCACGCAGATGCTCAGCACCGACTGCAAAGGCTCAGCATGCAAGGGCAACTATGTCGGCAAAGTCCGGGTGGCCAAGCCCTGACGCGCCAGCAGTCGAAGTTCAGCGCTGATGCTTGAACATCTTGGCCCTGAAACTCTCGGGAATACCCATGCTTCGGGGCCCGGGAAGCAGCTCAAAGTTGTCGCCCGCCTGCAGGCTGCCCGGCTCTTGCACCGCCAAATAAAAACCGCAGAAACCGTTCTGCGCCATGGTTTTGGCGGCGGTGTTGAAGCCCATGGCCGCGTTGAACTTGTAACAGGGCTCGCGTGGTTTGGTCACACGCAGCACACAGTTGGCAAACAACAGCAGATCACCGACCCACACATCAGACTCCAGCAGACCTGAGAGCGTCAGGTTTTCACCCATGCTGCCCCACGGCAAAGTCTCATCAATCCCGGTGAGCCCCGCCGCCTGGCGTGCAGCCTGCCACAGCGGGTAATGCTCTGACGGGTAGGCATACACCGCCTTGTCGAGCCCGCCGTGCACCGACAAGTCGGCCTGCTCATCACCCGACACACCCAATGGCAACACCGGCAGCGGGCCCGCCACGGGTTGTTTGTGGATCGCCGTCATCACGGCACGGCCGTTGATCAAGACGCGCCGGGCGCTGCCGGTCTGGAGGCTGATGACTTGGGGCATGTTGAGGCTGGATGCAAAAAAGAGGTGTGGAACCCGCCATGATGGCAGGCCCATGCTGCGGCGGTTCAATCGCCGACAATTGTGACCCATCCCACCCCCTTGCCTGACCATGCTAGCTCTCCTCCTGCGTGCGCTTTACCTGTTTCAACTGCTGTGTGGTGCCGTGCTGGGCAGCTGGCTGGCCATCGAGGCGACACAGCAAAGCGGTGGCGCCTTGTCCCTGATTTTGCTGCCCTTGACCATGCTGTGCCTGCCTTTGCTGCTACAGTTTTTGGTAATCCTGACCTCCCTCATCCAGTCGCGTACAGGGGGGCCAGCGGCACTGTGGTGGCGGGTGTTGTGGGCCGAATACATCTCCGCGGTGCTGGTGTTTATGCTGCGCCAGCCTTGGCCACGCCGCCCCAACGGTGTGCAGATGCCGTTGGCCACGCCCCCTGGCGAACTAGGCGCTGGCGCCGTGCCCGTGGTGCTGGTGCATGGTTACCTGTGTAACCACCGCGTCTGGGATGACATGACACTGGCCTTGCGCCAGGCCGGGCATCCGGTGCTGGCGGTGGACCTGGAGCCGCTGTTTGGTTCCATCGATGGCTACGCAGCGGTGATTGAGGCTGCAGTCCAGCGTCTGCAGGCCGAGACCGGTGCACCACAGGTGGCGCTGGTGGGCCACAGCATGGGCGGGTTGGCCATCCGGGCCTGGCTGCGCACCCAGAACACAGCGCAGCTGGGCCGTGCGGCGCGTATCCTCACACTGGGCACACCACACCAGGGCACACGTATACCGCAGCCGGTGGCCACCCCCAACGGGGTGCAGATGCACTGGCACAGCCCCTGGATTCAAGCCCTGCAAACCAGCGAGGGGGCTGCGCAACACGCGCTGATGCACATTGCCTTAAACCTCAACGACAACATCTGTTTTCCACAAGCCGCGCAGGTGCTGCCCGGCGTGGCAGTCACTGAGTTTCATGGCATCGGCCACCTGGAAATGTGCCGCCACCCGCGCGTGATCGACTGGACCTGCAAGCAGCTGAGCAAGCAGACGCTCGAGGGAGTGACAGCGTGAGGGGCATGACCAACTATTCGGACATGAAGGACGGCGACCTCGCCCTGCTGGGCCGCTCGCGCCCGCTGTCCCTGAGCCAGCTGTTCTGGGCCTTCACCTGGTTGTCATTACAAGGTTTTGGTGGTGTGCTGGCGGTGGTACAGCGTGAACTGGTGGACAAACGGCGCTGGTTGAGCCGCGAGGAGTTTGTCGAGGAATGGGCGGTGGCCCAGGTGCTGCCCGGTGCCAATGTGGTCAATCTGTCGCTGATGCTCGGTGACCGTTATTTTGGCTGGCGCGGCGGGCTGACGGCCCTGGCCGGGCTGCTGTGTTTTCCGCTGCTGATTGTGCTGGTGGTGGCGGTGGTGTTTGCCGGTGTCTCAGACCTGCCCCAGGTGCAAGGAGCGCTACGTGGCATGAGTGCGGTGGCTGCCGGCATGATCGCCGCCGTGGGCCTGAAGCTGCTGCCGTCTTTGAAGACAAATGTGCTTCCAGCCCTTATGCAATACGGGGTAATAGCTCTTACTTTTGTAGCCATTGCGGTGCTGCGGATGCGCCTGATCTGGGTGCTGCTGTTACTCGGTGGCCTGGGCGCGCTGTGGGCATACCGGTTGCTTGCCCGACCCCGCCCAGCCCAGACCAAACCCGACCCGGACTCTGGCTCCGAGCCCGCCAAGACGGGAGACACAGCATGAATATCACCCTGACGGCGGCCGACTGGTTGCTGCTGCTGACCCATTTTTTGTCACTCTCGCTGCTGGCCATTGGGGGGGCCGTCAGCACCCTGCCCGACATGCACCGCATGCTGGTGAATGACCAGCGCTGGTTGCTCGACAGCCAGTTCAACGCCTCGGTGGCGCTGGCGCAGGCCGCGCCCGGCCCGAACGTGTTGTTTGTAGCGCTGCTGGGCTGGAACGTGGGGCTCAACGCCAGTGGTGCCATTGCGGGCAGCCCGCTGGCCTGGGCCTATGGCCTGGTCGGTATGGCGCTGGCCATGCTGGGGGTTCTGCTGCCCAGCACCACACTCACGCTGATGGCCTCGCGCTGGGCCCACCACAACCGCGATCTGCGGGCGGTGCGGGCGTTTAAACAAGGCATGGCGCCGGTGGTGGTGGGGCTGCTGCTGGCCACTGGCGCGATCCTGGCCCTGAACCCGGGCAACACGCCAGACCATTGGCCGCTGTGGCTGTTGTCTGGCGTCTGTGCGTTGTTGGTCTGGCGCACCAAACTGCATTTGTTGTGGTTGCTGGGTGCAGGCGCCCTGCTGGGTTGGTGGGGCCTGGTCTAACATCCGGCCATGCCCCAGCCGCGCTCCTCGTCAAAGCATTCACAGACCAAGGCACAACCGCCTGGGGCCGGGGCAGCATCTCCCATCAACACCTCCACCCGCTGGCTGGTCGGCATCACGCTGCTGTGCCTGCTGATGGTGTTTGGGCTGCGCGCTTATTTTGACCATCTGGAAACCCAGATCCGCCAGCGGGGTGACAACGAGCGGGCCCGCCTGTTGGTGGGTGAGGAAATTGTGCGCAGCAGCAGCCTGGTCGAGAAAGAGTTTTACCGGCTCGCCATCACACCCGATGAGGCGGGTGTGGCCGACACCCTCAACCACATCAACCAGCATTTGGACGAGCTGTTGCACAACCTGGATGTGCTGCAAAACGGCGGCAGCACCCAGCGTTTGGCCCTTGACTTGGCGGGTGAAGTGGCACGCCAAGTCACGTACCAGCCTGAGGCCGCCAGCCAGCCGATGACCGAGGCGCTGGCCAGCCTGCGGCCCCAGCTCAACCAGATCCGCGAACGCACCAACGCGCTGCTGCCGCTGCTGTCCATGCGCTGGCTGGCGTTGAACGCCGGTCGCTCAGCCGAATTTCTGGGCACCGAAAAAGCGCTGGCGACCGAGCTCAAACAGATTTCTCCGCAGTTTGAGCGCATTAACCTCGGTGCCAACCAGCTGTTGCAAGACAGTGACCAGCGCCTGCGCACCCTGCAAGCCGATCTGGTGCGGCAAAGCCAGCAGCTGCGCCAGATGGAGACCAGCTTGATTGCCCTGGTGGTGGTGTTGGGTGGCTCGCTGGTGCTGTTGTTCATGCGCCGTCTGGCCCATGCCCTGCAAGACACCCACCGTGCCCGCGAAGAAACCGACGAACAACGCACGCAGAACGCGGCCATTCTGGACACCCTGGCCGACGGTGTGTACACCACCGACCTGGACGGCAACATCACCTACATCAATGCGGCAGCCGTCCGTATTCTGGGCTGGTCCGCCGCCGACCTGTTGGGACGCAACGCACACACAGCCATTCACCACAGCCGCGCCGATGGTTCACCCTACCCGGCCACCGAATGCAGGCTGTACGCTGCGCTGAAACAGGGCCTGGCCCTGCATGGTGAAGACCACCTGGTGCACCGTGACGGTCATGTGATCCCGGTGTCTTTTGGCGCCAGACCCCTGCAACTCAAAGGCCAGCTGGCGGGTTCGCTGCTGTCGTTCCAGGACATCACCGAGCGGCTGGCGGCACGCTCGCAGCTGCGGCTGCAGCAAGCCGCACTGGACGCGGCCGCCAATGCCATCGTGATTGCCAACCGTGCCGGGGTGATCAACTACGTCAACCCGGCGTTTACACGGATCACCGGCTACAGCGCGCTGGATGCCATCGGCCAGCCCACCAGCATGCTGCGCTCAGGTGTGCATGACGAAGCCTTCTACAGCAGCATGTGGCAAACCCTGCTCAGCGGCAAACCGTGGGAGGGTGAGCTGAGCAACCGCCGCAAGAATGGTGCGCTTTACCCGGAACAGATGACGGTGACCCCCATCACAGACAACGGCCAGATCACCCACTTTGTTGCGATCAAACGCGACATCTCCGACGAGGTGCGCACCCGCACCCAGCTCAAACTGATCGAGTCGGCGATTGGCGAGACCAACCAGGGCATCCACATCATGGATGCCACGCCCCACCCAGAAGGCCCGCTGATCCTGTATGTGAATGCGGGCTTTTGCCGCATCACCGGGTATTCGGCGCAGCAATGTGTCGGCAAGCGCATCAGTTTTCTGCGCAGCCCGAAAACCACCGAAGCCGAGCTCGAACCCATCCGCCAAGCCATCAACCAGGGCCTGAGCCTGACCCAGGAGGTGGACTACCAGCGCCAGGACGGCACCAGTTATGTGGGTGAGCTGCACCTGTCACCGGTGCACAACGAGCAGGGACAGGTCAGCCATTTCATCGGTGTGTTGACCGACATCGGGCTGCGCAAACAGGCCGAGGCCGCGCTGCGTCAGGCGCGTGACCAGGCGCTGGAGAACTCCCGGCTCAAGAGTGAGTTCCTCTCCACCATGAGCCACGAGATCCGCACCCCGATGAACGGCATTGTGGGCATGACCGAGCTGCTGCTCGACACCCCGCTTGATGATGAGCAGCGCGACTTCACCGGCATGTTGCGTGAGTCGGCCCAGGCGCTGATGGACATCATCAACGACATCCTGGACTTCTCGAAAATCGAGGCCGGCAAACTCGACATCGAACTCACCAGCTTCGACCTGAGCCAGGTGTTGAGCAGTTCGGTGGAGATGCTCGGCATCAAGGCACGGGAAAAGTCCCTCAGCTTGTCCTGCCAGATCGACCCCGGCCTGCCGCCCCGGCTGCTGGGTGACCCGACCCGGCTGCGCCAGATTGTGCTCAATCTGGTGGGCAACGGCATCAAGTTCACCGAGTCTGGCAGCGTGACCCTGACGGCCCGACCGGTCCACGACAAAGACACGCAGCAGCTGCGCATCGAGGTCACCGACACCGGCATCGGCATCAGCCCCAGTACCCAGGCCAGGTTGTTCCAATCTTTCACCCAGGCCGACAGCTCCACCACCCGCAAATACGGCGGCACCGGCCTGGGCCTGGCCATCTGCAAACGCCTGGTGGAACTGATGGGCGGCGAGATTGGTGTCAGCAGCCAACTCGGCCATGGCGCGACCTTCTGGTTCAGCCTTCCGCTGCTGACGCTGGACCCGGTCCATAACAACGAGCCACCGCAGTTTGTAGACTCGCAGCTGTTCATCCCCAACATGGACCCGGAACAGCCCATCAGCAGCCCAGCCGCAGACGCCGCGCCATCACCACAACACCTGTTGCTGGCCGAGGACAACCTGGTCAACCAGCGTGTGGCCAGACTGCTGCTGAGCAAGCTGGGTTACCAGCTCGACATCGTGGACAACGGCCAGTGGGCCGTGCAGGCAGTGACCGAGTCGATGGCGGGCAACGGCCCACGTTATGCCGCGGTGCTGATGGACTGCCAGATGCCGTTGATGGACGGTTTTGAGGCCACCGCCGCGATCCGCAGCTTGCAGGCCAACGGGCTGCCTCACCTGCCCATCATCGCCATGACCGCCAATGCCATCCAGGGTGACCGCGAACGCTGCCTGGCCGCTGGCATGGACGATTACCTGAGCAAACCGATCCAGCCCGAGCAGCTGCGCCGTGTGCTGGAACAATGGGTCGGCCCGGCGCTTGCACCCGCCAGCCTGGCCCCAACCCAGGTTTGATGCAAAACAACCCTCAAGCCCAATCAATACAAGGACACCCTGCTATGAAAAAACTACTCTTATCACTCCTGCTGGGCTGCACCACACTGGCGACCAGCGCCGAAACCATTGGTGATGTCAGCACCACCTTCAAGCTGCTCAGCCCCAACGACAAGGTGGTGGTCGATGTGTTTGATGACCCGGTGGTCGACGGTGTGTCGTGTTACCTGTCCCACGCCAAAACCGGCGGTTATGCCGGTGCGCTGGGCCTGGCTGAGGACACCTCAGATGCCGCTGTGGCCTGCCGCCAGGTTGGCCCGATCAGCTTCAAGGAGAAAGTGGACAAACAGGACGAGGTGTTCAACGCCCGCTCGTCTTTCTTGTTCAAACACGTGCGGGTGGTGCGTATGGTGGATGTCAAGCGCAACACGCTGGTCTATCTGGTGTACTCCGACAAGATCATTGACGGCAGCCCCAAAAACAGCGTCACCGCTGTGCCGGTGCCAGCCAACCAGCCGATCCCGGTTAAATAATTTTTACAAGGAAATTGGCCGCTAGCCCTTATACAGAAAGGGCTGGTAGCTATCAATAGAGAAGTATTCTGCTCAGACTGAACGCTGGCGCAGTGCCTCGTACAGGCAAACGCCGCTGGCCACCGAGACGTTCAGGCTCTCGACCGCACCCCGCATCGGGATGCTGACCAGTTCATCGCAGGTTTTGGCGGTCAACGCCCGCATGCCGTCACCCTCGGCGCCCAGCACCAGCGCCACCGGGCCTTTGAAATCGGTCTGGTACAGGGTGCGCGGTGCCACGTCGCTGGTCCCGATGATCCAGATGTTGCGTTCCTTGAGCTCGTTCAAGGTGCGCGCCAGATTGGTCACCATGAAATACGGCACGGTTTCTGCCGCACCGCTGGCCACCTTGGCCACCGTGGCGTTGATGCCGGCTGCGTGGTCCTTGGGCGCAATCACCGCATGCACACCGGCGCCGTCGGCGACGCGCAGGCAAGCGCCCAGGTTGTGCGGGTCGGTCACGCCGTCGAGCACCAGAATCAGCGGCTGTTCACGCTCAGCCACGGGTTTGTCGAGGTTCGCAGCTTCGAGTTGCTCCAGCAACTCGTCGAGCGAAGTCACCTGCGCCAGCTCATGCACACGCGCTGCCACACCCTGGTGGCCATGGCTGCCAGCCAGCTTGGCCAGGCGCATGCCATCGGCCTCGATCAGGCGCACACCGGCTTCATTGACCTTCTCAACAAACTGGCGCATGCGCGCGTCGCGCCGGGTCGGCTCAAAATAGATTTCGACGATGGATTGCGGCGCGGTCTTCAGGCGCACGCCCACGGCATGGAAGCCGAACAGAACTTTGGGGGTAGACATGGCGCCATTATCGCTGGCACACACCTAACCAGGCCGTCCCGTCGAAGTGGTCATGTTCTGGCGTTACAGTCCTGTGGTGAGCTCTACTTCGACACCCCTTCATACCCATTCCCACCACGGCAACCTTCGCAGCATTTCGGCCATGCTGGTGGCTGTGGGCTTTTTTGCTTTCATGGACACCATCTTGAAAGTGCTGTCCACCCATTACCCGGCCCTGCAGGTTGCCGCGTTGCGCGGCTGGGTGGCGCTGCCGCTGATCCTGGTCTGGATCCAGTGGCGTGGCAGCTGGCACACGCTGCTGCGCATCCGCTGGCCGCTGCACCTGCTGCGCGGTGTGTTGGGCATTTGTATGCTGAGCCTGTTCACCTTCGGCGTCAAACAGCTGCCCCTGGCCAATGCCTACACCTTGTTTTTTATCGCCCCGATTCTGATCACCTTGCTGGCGGCCCCGGTGCTGCGCGAAAAAGTGCCACGTGCACACTGGTGGTCGGTGCTGGCTGGCATGGTCGGTGTGGTGGTCGCATTGCGTCCGGGCACCGACGGGCTGGTGAGCTGGGGCGGGCTGGCGGTGTTGGCGGCCGCCGTGTGTTACGCGGTGGCGGCGGTGGCGGCACGGCTGTCGAGCCGCACCGACTCCAACGAGAGCATGATGTTGTGGATCATGGTGATGGTGGCGCTGGGCGCCGGGGCTTTGGCGGCACCGAACTGGGTCACTATCCGCACCGACGACCTCTGGCTGCTCGCGGCGCTGGCGCTGGCCGGTTTTGGTGGCCAGCTGGCCATCACCGAGGCTTTTCGGCATGGTCAGGCCTCGGCCGTGGCGCCGTTTGAATACACGGCCCTGGCCTGGGGCCTGGGTGTGGACTGGCTGATCTGGGACACCCTGCCCGACCACTACACCCTGCTGGGTGGTGCCATCATCATCGCCAGCGGTCTGTATGTGGTGCGGCACGAACGCAAAGCCGCTGCCGTGCTGATCGAGCGGCCCTGATCTGAGCGGCGGGGCCAGCCAGCCACGTTCCTGCGCCAACCCACTTTGGAAAGAGGGTATGAACAACACCTTGCACAAACTGCTGCACCAAGCCAGCCAACTGACCCAATCCGGCCGCCTGGCAGAAGCCACCGCGGCCATCCAGCGCCTGTTGCACGGCAAGCGGCCAGGGGCCGCGCCCGTCCCCAGCGCCAGCCCGGCTGCCGCACCCGATGTGCGCGATGGCGGCGTGATTGAAGTCAACACCGCTGGCACGGCCAAGCTCAGCCAGGGCGAATTCATCAGCGGCAGCCACAGCCACCAGCAGTTGACCCGCCGCTACAAACTGTATGTGCCAGCCGGACACCTTGGCGAATCCCTGCCCCTGGTGGTGATGCTGCATGGCTGCAAACAAAACCCGGACGACTTTGCCGCAGGCACCGGCATGAACCAGCGCGCACAGGCCCAGGGCTTTTTTGTGCTGTATCCCGAACAAGCCGCAGATGCCAACCCGTCTGCCTGCTGGAACTGGTTCCAACACCAGCACCAGCAACGCGGCGCCGGGGAACCCGCCCTGATCGCCAGCCTGACCCTGGACATCATCGCGCAGTACGGTATCGACGCCCAACGTGTGTATGTGGCCGGGCTGTCGGCCGGGGGCGCCATGGCGGCGGTGCTGGCGGTGGCCTACCCGGATATTTTTGCCGCTGTGGGTGTGCATTCGGGCCTGCCTGCGGGCGCGGCCAGCAATGTGGCACAGGCGCTGATGGTCATGAAACGGGGTCGCACATCGGCCACACCGGCCACATCGGCCATCAGCCTGCCCACCATCGTGTTTCACGGGGATGCCGACAGCACCGTGCACCCCCACAATGGTGAACAACTGGTGGCCAGCGCCCGGGGTCAGGCCCCAGGCCAGCCTCAGGTGGAACACGGGCTCAGTGCCCAGGGGCAGGCCTACACCCGCACCATCTGGCCCGCCCAGCCCGGCCAGGCGGCGGTGGAATACTGGCAATTACATGGCGCCGGGCATGCCTGGTCAGGCGGTCGCGCTGAGGGCTCGTTCACCAACCCGCAAGGTGTGGACGCCAGCGCCGAGATGCTGCGTTTTTTCTGGAGCCAGCGGAGCGGGAACTAGGTTCAGAGTTTGGGGATACGGATGCGGCTCACCATCAGCGAGCCCGACACCGCAAACATCAGCACCAAGGGGTGCAAAGTGAAGCCCGCAATGCTGACACTGCCAAACCACAACGCCTGGTGCAAGGCGCCCTGCGAGGCAGCCAGCCCCAGCACCCCCACCAGCAGCAAAGAGGTCGGGATGGGTGTGCCCTCAAAATGTTTGACCTTGCCTTGGCCCTCCTGCGAAAAGGCCTCGGCCGTCACGTTGTATCGCGCCAGGCGCGACACCCCACAGGCCACAAAAGCGGTCAGGATGACACGGTCATACAGACCCTGCATGCCACAACCATAAGCAATCAAGGCAGGCGCCACCCCAAACGAGATCACGTCGGCCAACGAGTCGAGCTCACGCCCGAGCACCGAGGTTTTTTGGCGCCAACGGGCAATACGGCCGTCCAGCACATCAAAAATGAAGGCCGCCAGCACCAGCCAGCAGGCGTAGTAGACGTGGGTCACCAGACCGGTTTGCAGGTAGGTCATGATCGAAAACATGGCCCCGGTGCCACAAATCGCGTTGCCCAGCGTGAACCAGTCGGCCAGCGTGAACTCGCGAATCATCTGAAAAGGTTTTTTGGGATCGTTGGTACTCATACCCGGAGGTTAACCCACTCAGGCCACCCGCTGACCAAACCCACAATGCAAACCATCAGGTCGGCGGCAGGTTCTCGACCACTTTTTTGCCCATGCTCACACGTGGTTCAAGCTCATAACCCAGCGCCTCGTAAAACGACGCCATTGAAGCATTGCCGGCAATGATCTGCAGGTTGATCTTCAGGCAGCCACGGGCGGTGAGTGCCTGTTCGGCATACCGCACCAGCGCCTTGCCAAGACCCTGCTGGCGGTGCTCGGGATGCACTGCCACCGCATACAACCAGCCCCGGTGACCGTCGTAACCGGCGAGCACCGTCCCGATCACGGTGTCATCTGCCACCGCCACAAAAAACAGGCCATCCGGCGCCGCCAGCTTCTTGTCAATCGCCAGACCCGGCTTGTTGTGGCTGTCTTCGTAACCAAAAACGGTTTCCCACAAGGCAATCACCTGGCGGCGGTGGGCCGTGTCGTTGTAGTCGATGATGGTGTGCATAACCTACTCCGATGAAACAAAAGGTGGAAATCAACTCAACAATAAGCCAATGGGTAGCAAATTCAGTCTTTCCTCGACTTCATCACTGTCCAAAACGGGATAGACACTTGATCAAATTGGGTGCAAAGAACCTTCCCAACATGTTTCTGCATTCCTTTACCGTCCAGCATAACTTCAGCAATGAAGGTGCCGAGAACATCTTCAAGGAATGTGTTCATCTCTGTAAGCAACTCAACCAATTGTCCAATTAGAAGATCGACTGCCTCTCGAAGATTAGGATGTCCGAGCTGACTGAACATCCATTCTTGCGCTACCGAGTCTGCGCCATCGTAAAACGTGTTTCCTGACTGTTCTCCAAGAAATACATAGTCATCCACCCAAGAATCGTCAGGCTTTACGTGAGGCTCCCAGTCCTCAAAACTTGGAAAATGAAAAACCATGCCGTTGCGCAGAGGGATCAACCATGAAGCAGCATCAATTGCAGCATTCAGCTTGACCAGCCGGTTTTGACCATCAACCATTCTCGGCAGAATCAAGTTGTGCAATGTCGAGGCGAGTTGCTTGTTCATTCGAATGGCCTTGCTTGCCTCGCGTATCTTCCCTGATGCCAGACGAAACATGAACATCGCCTGCCCATTTTCGGGGCGGAAGCGTGCAGGTCGCGAATCTTCATGCTTCGGTAGAGCAAAACTGACAATTTTCTGCAGGCTCATCAGCTCATTGAAGATGTGCCCCAACAGGTAGTACGAAAAACGGTTTTCATCTGACAGCCTCTTGACAGCGTCAAGCGGAACTCTCAGTTCGTACATATCAACAGAGCGGCTGGCCATGACTTCCTCCATCTTGCTGTGATCTGTGAAAACGTCAGGTCACTTGTAGCTCCAAAACATTACATACAAGTGCTGGCGATGATCGGACCAGTTCCATCTCTCGATTTACGTCCTTTACGAGCCCGGGCGGGGAACAGATCACCCCACCCACTTCCTCGCATTGCGCCACAGCTGCATCCACGGGCTCAAACCTGACACATCCTGGTCCGTCCAGCTCATCTGCACGTTGCGGAAGACGCGTTCGGGGTGCGGCATCATGGCGGTGAAGCGACCATCGGCCGTGGTCACGGCGGTCAGGCCGCCGGGGCTGCCGTTCGGGTTGAACGGGTAGGCTTCGGTGGCGGCACCGCTGTTGTCCACATAACGCATGGTGGCAATCGCCTTGTCGGCATTGCCCCGGTACTTGAAGTTGGCAAAACCTTCGCCGTGTGCCACCGCAATCGGCAGGCGTGCACCGGCCAGGCCCTGGAAGAACAGCGATGTCGATTCCAGCACTTCCACCAGGCTCAGGCGGGCTTCAAAACGTTCACTCTGGTTGGTGGTGAAACGCGGCCAGTCTTGTGCGCCGGGGATGATGTCGGCCAGTTCGGCAAACATCTGGCAGCCGTTGCACACGCCCAAACCAAAGGTATCAGCACGGCCGAAGAAGGCCTTGAATTGGTCCGCCAGCACCGGGTTGAAGGTGATCGAGCGTGCCCAGCCAATGCCAGCGCCAAGCGTGTCACCATAAGAGAAGCCGCCGCAGGCGACCACGCCCTTGAAGTCGGCCAGGTTGGCGCGGCCCGTTTGCAGGTCGGTCATGTGCACGTCAAAGGCTTCAAAACCGGCCTCGGTGAAGGCGTAGGCCATTTCCACATGCGAGTTGACACCCTGCTCGCGCAACACCGCCACCTTGGGGCGGGCCAGCACAATGGCGGGGGATGCTATTTCTTTCGCAGCTGCCTGCCCTTGTTCCAAAAGGGCTAGCGCCTGATTTGGCAGATAAACATGCAAACCCGGGTCAGCCGGTGCACCTGCGGCGGCGTGTTCGGCATCGGCACAGGCGGGGTTGTCGCGTTGCTGGCAGATCTTCCAGCTGGTGGCGTCCCACACCTGGTGCAGGTCGGCCAGTTTGGCGCTGAAAACGGCCTTGGCGTCGCGCCAGACCTGGATCTCACCGACGCCAGCCTGGATCTCGGACGCCACCGGACGGGTTTTGCCGATGATGTGGCTGTGTTGGCTCAAGTGGTGCTCACGCAGGGTTTGCAACACGACGCTGCGATCTGCCGTGCGCACCTGCAGCACCACACCAAGTTCTTCGTTGAACAGGGCTTTGAGCGTGAGTTCGTCGCGGCGGCCGCTGATCTGGCCTGCCCAGTTTTTGCTGTCGCCCACATCCATGCGGCTGTCAGAAATGCCGTCACCCTCGGTGACCAGCATGTCCACATTGAGCGCCACACCCACATGACCGGCAAAGGCCATTTCACACACGCTGGCAAACAGGCCGCCGTCACTGCGGTCGTGGTAAGCCAGGATCTGGCCCTGGGCGCGCAAGGCATTCACCGCGTTGACCAGGTTGATCAGGTCTTGCGGCTGGTCCAGATCGGGCACGGTGTCCCCCATCTGGCCCAGGGTTTGCGCCAGGATGCTGCCGCCCATACGGTTCTGGCCACGGCCCAGATCGACCAGGATCAGCGAGGTGTCGTCCAGCGCGTTCAACTGCGGCGTGAGCGTGCCACGCACATCCGCCAGCGACGCAAACGCGGTGACGATCAGCGACACCGGCGAAGCCACCTTTTTGGCCTCACCATCGGCCTGCCACTGGGTGCGCATCGAGAGGGAGTCTTTGCCGACCGGGATACTGATCCCTAAGGCCGGGCACAACTCCAGCCCAACCGCTTTCACGGTTTCATAGAGTGCCGCGTCTTCGCCAGGCTCACCACAAGCGGCCATCCAGTTGGCCGAGAGTTTCACGCGGTCCAATTCCATCGGTGCGGCCAGCAGGTTGGTAATGGCCTCCGCCACCGCCATGCGGCCCGACGCGGGCGCATTCACCGTGGCCAGCGGGGTGCGTTCACCCAGGGCCATGGCTTCACCGGCAAAACCCTTGAAGTCGGCCAGCGTCACCGCGCAGTCGGCCACCGGCACCTGCCAGGGGCCAACCATCTGGTCGCGGTGGCTCAAACCACCCACGGTGCGGTCACCAATCGTGACCAGAAAACGTTTGGACGCCACGGTGGGGTGCGCGAGCACGTCGATGGCGGTTTGTTGCAGCGTGGCATCGGTCAGATTCAGGGGGGCAAACACACGTTCGACCGAAGCCACATCGCGGTGCATCTTGGGCGGTTTACCCAGCAGCACATTCATCGGCATGTCAACCGGCAAGTCGGCCTCGGACTGCACCACTTGGCGCTCGGCCAAATCCACTGCACCGACGGTCAGCTGGCGCGCCTCGGTGGCGACACCCACCACCGCAAACGGGCAGCGCTCACGCTCACACAGGGCTTGAAAACCCGGCAAAGCATCGGCAGCGATGGCCAGCACATAACGTTCCTGGCTTTCGTTGGACCAGATTTCTTTGGGCGCGAGGCCACTTTCTTCGAGCGGTACCGAACGCAGGTCGAACAAGGCACCACGTTGGGCGTCGTTGCTCAGCTCGGGGAAGGCGTTGCTCAGGCCACCGGCGCCCACGTCGTGGATCGCCAGAATGGGGTTGGCTGTGCCTTGCAACCAGCACTGGTTGATGACTTCTTGCGCACGGCGCTGGATTTCGGGGTTGCCACGCTGCACCGAGTCAAAGTCCAGGTGCGCGGCGTTGGCACCGGTGGTCATGGAGCTGGCGGCGCCGCCGCCCATGCCGATGCGCATGCCCGGACCACCGAGCTGGATCAGCAGGCTGCCTGCGGGGAATTCGATCTTGTGGGTTTGGCTCTGGTCAATCACACCCAGGCCACCGGCCAGCATGATCGGCTTGTGGTAACCACGCTGTTCGGTCTGCGTTGTGGCCAGGCCTTGGGCGTCTTTGACGGTGTAGCTCAAAGACTGCTCGTA
This sequence comes from Rhodoferax fermentans, assembly GCF_002017865.1. Lineage (NCBI taxonomy): Bacteria > Pseudomonadati > Pseudomonadota > Betaproteobacteria > Burkholderiales > Comamonadaceae > Rhodoferax > Rhodoferax fermentans. The sequence goes on from NZ_MTJN01000002.1 coordinate 3,456,965, forward strand.
TTCGCGGAAGTAACCGAGCAAATTGGGGCGACCAAACTCGTTGTTGAAGGCGGCGCCACCGAGTGGGCCGTCGGTCATGATCTGCAACGGGCTGGCGATGTGGGCCGGTTTGCCATACGCAGCGCTTTGGCCCCAATCGAGTTTGGAGACGGTGAAGCCGGTCAGCCCCGCCTTGGGTTTGGAGCCGCGCCCGGTGGCGCCCTCGTCACGGATTTCACCACCGGCACCGGTGGCCGCGCCGGGGAATGGAGAGATCGCTGTGGGGTGGTTGTGGGTTTCCACCTTCATCAGGATGTGTTGTGTGGCACTTTCTTTTTGATAGCTGGGGGCGCTTACCTCATCAGGGCCAGAGGCCGATTTGGCACTGAAGCGTTCCACCTGCGCCCCGGCCATCACCGAGGCGTTGTCAGAGTAGGCCACCAGCATGTGCTGCGGGTTGGTCTGGTGCGTGTGGCGGATCATGCCAAACAGGCTCTTGTCCTGCGCCACACCGTCGATGGTGAACTGCGCGTTGAAGATCTTGTGGCGGCAGTGTTCGCTGTTGGCCTGGGCAAACATCATCAGCTCGACATCGGTGGGGTTGCGCTGCAGCTGGGTGAAGGCATTGACCAGGTATTCGATCTCATCCGCCGCCAAAGCCAGGCCAAACTCGGTGTTGGCGGCCAGCAGCGCGGCCTTGCCACCACCCAGCACATCCACATGGGCCATCGGTGTGGCGGGTAACTCGGTGAACAGGTCCAGGGCCTGGGCGCGATCGAACATCACACTTTCGGTCATGCGGTCGTGCAACAGCTCGGCAATTTGCGCCAGTTGTTCGGTGTTGAGGGTCGGTTTGGACAACAAACCACTTTTGAGCGACACGTGGTATTCCACGATGCGCTCCACCCGTTTGATGGCCAGACCGCAGTTGTGCGCAATGTCGGTGGCTTTGGAGGCCCAGGGTGACACGGTGCCAAAACGGGGTGTCACCACAATCAGTGCGCCATCATTTGGACCTGCGTAGGGGTCGCCATAGGTCAACAAGGCGGCCAGCTGGTCTTTCAGGGCGGGTGTAGGTGCGTCCACACTGGCCACCAGATGCACATAACGTGCGGCAATGCCGTTGATCTTGTCATGCACAGCTTGCAGGGCTGGCAGGAGTTGCTGGACACGGAAGGCGCTGAGAGCGCTGCCGCCCTCAAAAGGGGTGAGATGCAGGGTCACGGTGGGGGCCTGGAAAGAGATGGACAAAACGGGACAGCACTGGCGGCGCAAGCCGCTGGCCGGACGGGGCCGAAACTGGACCGAATTTTAGCCGGGCGAACTTGCCCGCCATCGGCCTGGGGCCGCGCTAGCGCGGTGCAGGGGGCCGAGGGCGGCCCAGCCACAGGCCCGCCATCAGCATCAGCGCCGCCAGCACCCCCAGCATCGGCACAAACAGGAAAATCAAGGCGCCCTGCGGATCGGGGTGAATGTAGAGGGTGTCCACATAGGCCCAGGTTCCCAGCACCAGATACAGCGCCGCCAGGCCCAGCACCCACCAGGTCGCCACAGCGCGGCCCCGCACCAGCCGGGCACAGCCCCAGATCAACACCCAGGGCAAGGCCACCCAGGTCACAAAAAACAGCGCAAAAACGATCTTCCCACCCGGGTGAAAGTCGCGCAGCAGCAGCGCCAGATGGCTCAGCACACCCGCGGCGGCCACCAGCTGCGCCACGCGCAACGGCCGCGTCCAAAGCGGCTGCTTGTCAGTGCCGGGCACCATCGTGCGACATCTCCCGACGGCGTTTGAGGGCCCGCCTGGCCTCTGACACAGCCACCCACAGCGTGTCACCCAACAACAAGGGGTACAGCAGCAACAAGTCCACCCGGATATTGCATTCACCGCTGCACAACACACGCTTGGCCATCAAGACCTCGTAGATCGCATAGACCAGCCAGACAAGCGCCAGCACAAGCCAGCGCCTGGAGCCGAGCCAGCGCCACAACATCAGCAACACCGTGGCCACCAGGACAGCGATGACACTTGCCTCAACCATCAAGAGCTCCTACCAAAAAGTCAACACCTGTCAGACTCACTTCACACCTCTCTTTCTGCCAGACACAGGCGACTGTGACCGATACCAGCGTCAGCCCCCAAGGCAGCGCCCAGCTCAGGCCACCCGCCACAACTCCCGTCAACAGCAGCCACACGCAGGGGTGCATCTGTTTCACGGCCTCAGCAAAGGCCAGCGGAAGCTTGGGGTGGGTAGGTTTGGCATCGGAAACACGATAGCAGAACCTTGGGGCCTGGTCCAACCAGCGCTGGGCCATCTGCCCCCACTGCCACAGGGGGCCAGACCCTCGGGGATAATCGGACCCCATGACTATCACCATCAAAGACGCCCAAGGCATTGCCGGGATGCGCGTGGCTGGCCGCCTGACCGCCGAGTTGCTGGACTACCTGGCGCCATTTGTCAAACCCGGCGTCACCACCAACGAGCTCAATGACCTGGCCGAGGCCTACACCACCGAGGTGTTGGGCGCGATTTCAGCCCCGCTGAACTACGCCCCCAGCGGCCACACCCCCTACCCCAAGTCGATCTGCACCTCGGTCAACCACCAGGTTTGCCACGGCATCCCCAACGACAAGCCGCTCAAAAAAGGCGACATCGTCAATGTCGACGTCACCCTGATCAAGGACGGCTGGCACGGTGACTCGAGCCGGATGTACATGGTGGGCGATGTGTCGGTGGCGGCCCGCCGCTTGTGCAACCTGACCTATGACGCCATGTGGAAAGGCATCATGAAAGTGCGCGAGGGCGCTTACCTGGGCGACATTGGCCACGCCATCCAGACCTTTGCCGAAGGCCAGGGCCTGAGTGTGGTGCGCGAGTTTTGTGGCCACGGCATTGGTGCCAAGTTCCATGAAGACCCGCAGGTGCTGCACTATGGCCGCCCCGGCACGCTGGACCAACTCAAGGCGGGTATGGTCATCACCATCGAGCCGATGCTCAACGCCGGTCGGCGTGAGATCAAGGAAATGGGCGACGGCTGGGCCATCGTCACCAAGGACCGATCTTTGTCAGCGCAGTGGGAACACACGGTGCTGGTCACCCCCACCGGTTACGAGGTGCTGACGCTGTCGGCCAACAGCCCGGCCATCCCGGCCTTTGTGACACCCAGCGCTTAAAGCTGCTTCCCCCTCCAACGGTGCCCGACATGACCCAACACAAAATCATGCGCAGCCAGTACCGCGCCGACAAGTCCTTGCTGCTGGCCGAACTGGCTGGCAGTGGTGCCGCAACACGTGGTGTCAACGCCGCATTGGTCGGCCTGTCCCGGCTGGCAGACGATGCACTGAGACAGCTGTGGCAGCAGGCGGGATTCAGCAGCGGCTGTGCCTTGCTGGCGGTGGGTGGTTTTGGCCGCAACGAGCTGTTTCCGCACTCGGATGTGGATGTGCTGGTGCTGCTGCCCGACGATGTCTCGCCCGAAGCCGACCCGGCGCTCAAGACACTGATTGAGGGCTTCATCGGCAGCTGCTGGGACGCTGGTCTGGAGATTGGCTCGAGTGTGCGCAACATCAGTGACTGCCTGGAAGAAGCCGCCAAGGATGTCACGGTACAAACCGCGCTGCTGGAGGCGCGCCTGATTACCGGCAGCCAGAGCCTGTTTGCGGCTTTTCAGAAAGCCTATTTCGCCACCATCGACGCGCACGCCTTTTTTGTCGCCAAAACCCTGGAGATGGAACAGCGCCACCACAAGTACGAGGACACCCCCTACGCGCTCGAGCCCAATTGCAAGGAATCACCCGGCGGCCTGCGCGACCTGCAGACGGTGTTGTGGGTGGCCAAGGCGGCGGGCCTGGGCGCCAACTGGAGTGCGCTGGCCAAGGCCGGTCTGGCCACGCCGTTCGAAGTGCGCCAGATCAAACACAACGAGGCGGTGATGCGCCTGATCCGTGCCCGCTTGCACCTGCTCTCCGGTCGGCGTGAAGACCGGCTGGTGTTTGACTTGCAAACCAGTGTGGCGGCCTCGTTTGGCTACAAGCCGCCAGACATCCAGAAAGACCAGCGCGCCTTTGTTCGCCCCAGCGAGAAGCTGATGCGCCAGTACTACTGGGCGGCCAAGGCGGTGACCCAGCTCAGCCACATCCTGCTGCTCAACATCGAAGAGCGGCTGAACCCGCAAAGCCACACGGTGCGCCAGCTGCGCCCGCTGGACGAAGATTTCCTGGACAAGGCCGGCATGATCGAGGTGGTCAGCGACGACCTGTACCAGCGCAAGCCGCACGCCATTTTGCGCACCTTTCTGGTCTACCAGACCTATTACGGCCTCAAGGGCCTGTCGGCCCGCACCCTGCGCGCGCTCTACAACGCGCGCAACCTGATGGACAGCACCTTCCGCCACGACCCGGTCAACCGCGCCACCTTCCGCCAGATCATGATGCAGCCCGGTGGCCAGACCCATGCGGTGCGGCTGATGAACCAGACCTCGGTGATGGGGCGCTATTTGTGGGCGTTCCGGCGCATCGTCGGCCAGATGCAGCACGACCTGTTCCACGTCTACACGGTGGACCAGCACATCCAGATGGTGCTGCGCAATGTGCGGCGGTTTTTCATGGTGGAGCACGCCCACGAGTACCCGTTTTGCTCACAACTGGCCAGCGGCTGGGACAAGCCCTGGATTCTGTATGTGGCGGCACTGTTCCACGACATTGCCAAGGGCCGGGGTGGTGACCACTCCAAACTCGGCGCGATGGAGGTGCGGCGCTTTTGCAAACAGCACGACATCGGTGGTGAAGACGCCAAGCTGATCGAGTTTCTGGTGCGTGAACACCTGACCATGAGCCGCATCGCGCAGAAGTCCGACCTGGGCGACCCCGATGTGATTGCCAACTTTGCCAAACATGTGGGCAACGAACGCGCGCTGACCGCGCTCTACCTGTTCACCGTGGCCGACATCCGTGGCACCAGCCCCAAGGTCTGGAACGCCTGGAAAGGCAAGCTGCTCGAAGACCTGTACCGCGCCACCTCACGCGCGCTGGGTGGCCACGCGCCCGATGTGCACGCCGAGGTGCAGGAGCGCCAGCGCGACGCCTTGATCGAGCTGGCGCTGTTGGCGCAGCCGTTTGAGTCGCACAAGGCCTTGTGGGCCACACTCGATGTGGGTTATTTCATGCGCCACGATGCGGTCGAGATCGCCTGGCACACCCGCATGTTGTCGCGCCAATTGGGTGGCACAGCCCCCATCGTGCGGGCGCGCCCCTCGCCAGTGGGTGAAGGTCTGCAGGTGCTGGTCTACACGCCTGACCAGGCCGACCTGTTTGCCCGCATCTGCGGCTTTTTTGACCAGCGTGGTTTCAGCATCCTGGATGCGCGCATCCACACCACCCAAAACGGTTACGCGCTGGACACCTTCCAGGTGGTGGCCACCCACCTGACCGCCCACTACCGCGAGCTGGTCAACATGATCGAGTCGGAGCTGGGCCATGTGATTGCCACCAGCGCCGCCCTGCCCGCACCCAGTCGGGGCCGGGTGTCACGCCGGGTCAAGAGTTTTCCGATCACACCACGCGTGAGCCTCAAGCCCGACGAAAAGGCACAACGCTGGCTGCTCAACATCTCGGCCAGCGACCGCGCGGGCCTGCTCTACAGCGTGGCGTTGGTGCTGGCGCGCCACAAAATCGACCTGAACCTGGCCAAAGTCAACACCTTGGGTGAGCGGGTGGAAGACACCTTCCTGATCCAGGGCGCAGCGCTGCAGCACAACCGCAACCAGATCCAGATCGAGACCGAGCTGCTCGACACCCTGAGTTAAGCCTTACAAGCTTTTTTGGCCGCCAGCCCTTATTTAATAAGGGCAGATAGCTATCTATTTAATACCAAACAGGGGGCTTAATCCTGGGGTGTATCCAGCCCAGGGAACAACACCTCGGTGAAACCAAAGGCCTTGAAGTCCCGCACCCGCATCGGGTACAGCGTGCCAACCAGGTGGTCACACTCGTGCTGCACCACACGCGCGTGGAAACCCGACACCGTGCGGTCAATCGGGTCACCATATTGGTCAAACCCGGTGTAGCGGATGCGCTCGTACCGAGGCACCTTGGCGCGCAGGCCCGGCACCGAGAGGCAGCCCTCCCAGTCCTCCACCACTTGCGGCTGCAGCGCTGCACCATCAGCCTGCACTGCCGACACCTTGGGGTCATCCAGACCGGGCGGCAGCGGCAGGATGGTCGGGTTGATCAAGACAGTGCGGGGCACGATGGGGGCATCCGGGTAACGCGGGTTGACTTGGTCCGAGCCAAATATCACCACCTGCAAATCCACCCCGATCTGCGGCGCCGCCAGACCGGCGCCGTCGTTGGCGAGCATGGTGTCGAGCAGGTCGGTGATCAGCAGATGCAACTCGTCTGAGTCGAACTGCACCACGGGCAGCGCCAGGCGCAGCAGGCGCGGATCGCCCATTTTGAGAATGGTTCGTACGGTCATGTCTCGACTCCTTGCAAAAGGGCTTGCAGCCCGGCTTCATCCAACACCGGCACACCCAGCGCCTGCGCCTTGTCGAGCTTGCTGCCAGCCTCGGTGCCAGCAACCACGTAACTGGTCTTTTTGCTGACCGAACCGGCCACCTTGCCACCAGCGGCTTCGATCAGCGCCTTGGCATCTTCGCGGCCCAGCGTGGGCAAGGTGCCGGTCAGCACAAAAGTCTTGCCACTCAAAGGGGTGGGTGCACGCTCGGCGGGTGGACCTTCGGGCCAGGTCACACCACAGGCACGCAACTGCTCCACCACCTCGACGTTGTGCGGTTGTGCAAAAAAGGTACGGATGCTTTGGGCCACGATGGGGCCCACATCAGCGACTTCGAGCAACTGTTCTTCAGACGCCGCGATGATCGCATCGAGCTGGCCAAAATGCCGCGCCAGCTCCTTGGCGGTGGCTTCACCCACATGGCGGATGCCCAGGCCAAACAGGAAACGCGGCAGCGTGGTCTGCTTGGATTTTTGTAGCGCATCGAGCAGATTCTGTGCGGACAAGACCGCCATACGGTCGAGCTCCGACAAGGTCGCCATCGCCAGCGCCTGCTGTTTGCTCGGGTCCAGCTCGGTGGCCAGTTGCTCCTGGCTGATGGCCAGCAGCTCGGCCTGCGCGCGCCAGCCCAACCGGTACAGATCGGGCAAGGTGCGCACCACGTCGCGCTCCACCAGCTGGTCCACCAGCTTGTCGCCCAGGCCTTCAACTTCCACCGCGCGGCGCTGGGCAAAGTGCAGGATCGCCTGTTTACGCTGGGCGCGGCAAAACAGCCCGCCAGTGCAGCGGTAATCGGCCTCACCCTCCTCACGCACCGCCGCACTGTCACACACCGGGCATTTTCTGGGCATGGTGAAGACATCGGGCTCTCCCACCCGTTTGTCGAGCAACACCGACACCACCTCGGGGATCACATCCCCGGCACGGCGCACGATCACCGTGTCACCTACGCGCACGTCCTTGCGGCGCGCCTCGTCTTCGTTGTGCAGGGTGGCGTTGGTGACGGTGACACCACCGACAAACACCGGCGCCAGTTTGGCCACCGGGGTGAGTTTGCCGGTGCGTCCTACCTGCACGTCAATGGCCAGCACCGTGGTCAACATCTCTTGCGCCGGGAACTTGTGCGCCACCGCCCAGCGTGGTTCACGCGTGACAAAGCCGAGCTGGCGTTGCAGGGCCAGGCTGTCGACCTTGTAGACCACACCGTCAATGTCAAACCCCAAACTGTCGCGCTGCTCACCAATGCGGGTGTAATACGCTACCAAATCAGCAGCGCCCTGCCCTTGTTGAACCAGGGCAGAGACCGGAAAACCCCAAGACTTGAGGGTTTGCAACATCTCAAAATGGCTGGCAAACACCGGGCCACCGGCATCAGGTGGTGTGATGTCACCCAGGCCGTAGGCAAAAAAACTCAGGGGCCGCTGCGCCGCAATCGCCGGGTCCAACTGGCGCACCGCACCGGCTGCGGCGTTGCGCGGATTCACAAAGGTTTTTTCACCCTTGGCACCAGCGGCAATCTTCTGGCGCTGGCGCTCATTAAGCGCTTCAAAGTCGTCGCGGCGCATGTAGACCTCACCCCGCACTTCCAAGACCGTAGGTGCGCTAGCAGGCAGCTTCAGCGGGATCTGACCAATGGTGCGGATGTTTTGCGTCACGTCCTCACCGGTTTCGCCATCACCGCGGGTGGCGGCCTGCACCAGCACACCGTCGACATAACGCAGGCTCATCGCCAGGCCATCAAATTTGGGTTCGGCCACATAGCCTACCGCTGGGTCACTCTCGGTCAAGCCCAATTCACGACGGATGCGGGCATCGAAATTTTCGGCGCCGCTGGCGCTGGTATCGGTTTCGGTGCGGATGCTGAGCATGGGCACCACATGGCGCACCGGGTTGAATTGGTCCAGCGCCTTGCCGCCGACGCGCTGGGTCGGTGAGTCGGTCGTGACCAGCTCGGGGTGAGCGGCTTCGAGCGCCTGCAGCTCCCGAAACAGCCGGTCGTATTCGGCATCAGGGATGGTCGGTGCATCCTCGACGTAATAACGGTGGGCGTGGGTGTGCAACAGCTGGCGCAGTTCTGCCAGGCGCTGGGTGTCGTCCGGCGGTGCGGCAAACAAATCGGGTGTCTGCATGGTCTATTAAGAAAACAAGCGGCGTGCCAACACCGAACCGGCGCTGAGCTCGCGCTGCTCCAGCGTGGCGTAAAGCTGCTCCAGCTCGGCGGCAATCACCGACATGGCCTCGGGCGGCAGCGCCACACCGTGGTCGTCGGTGACGATGCCATCCATCTCTTTGGCCAGCACCTGGGCGCTTTCACACAGGCGGGTGAAGGCCTGTTCGCTGCGATCAACCTGCGGCACATCGAGCGCCAGGGTCAAATCACGCAAGGCGGACTGCGCCATGTCCTCGGACAGCGCCGCCTGCGCATCAAAGTTCAGGCTCAGCACCGGCACCGGGCCGCTGGCACCGGGCAAGACCATGCGCCCAGGCATCGAACCTGGCACAAAACCCAGGCGCGTTGCCATCTGCTGCACATAACTGGCGCTCCAGGCCGAGCGCCGGGCGCGCAGCACAAACACGATCTGTGCATCATGGTCGCTGGCAAACTGGTCCAGCTCGCGCGCGCGGTTGACCTCGCGGCGCATCTCGGGGAAGTCAGCCGTGCCGTTGATCAGCTCACAAAAGGTTTCGGCCTTGACCACAAACTCTGAAAACTCGATGTCGTTCACCGCTCCGGCGCGGTTGGCCAGTTGTAAACCGGCCTGCAGCTGGCTGTAACGCTGGCCGGCGTGGGGTGCCTCCCAGCGCTGGGTGCTGGAGTTGAAACCTTCCACCGCAAAGGGTTTGCTGCCCACGCGCCGGGTCGGCGGCAGCGCCGCCAGCACCGCATCACCCGAGACTGGCGCGTCCAATGCGATCGGGGCGATCACATCGAGCAAGCTGTCCAGCGCGGGTTTTTTCTCGGGCGCAGGGATGACAAAACCGGGGTCCTCAAAACCGCCGTCCAGCGCGTCGATGTCGAGCGTGGGTTCACGCTCGAAGGGATGGGTGTCAACGGCGGCTGCGGTTGGTGGCTGGCGTGGCCGGCTTTTGCCCGACAGCCACAGGTAATACCCCAGCATGACCAGCAACAGCAGACCTCCCGCCGCGGCCAGCCCCAATTGCAACGAATTCATCCTATTTCCCCTTGATCGGCCATGTTCAGGGCCATGTCCATGTCCACCGCCACAATGCGCGAGACACCTTGCTCCTGCATGGTGACACCCACGAGTTGCTGTGCCATTTCCATGGCGATCTTGTTGTGGCTGATGAACAGGAACTGCGTCTCGTGACTCATGCTTTTCACCAGCCGCGCATAACGTTCGGTGTTGGCGTCGTCCAGCGGCGCATCCACCTCGTCGAGCAGACAAAACGGCGCCGGGTTGAGCTGGAAGATGGCAAACACCAGCGCAATCGCGGTCAGGGCTTTTTCACCCCCGGACAACAACGCAATGCTCTGGTTCTTTTTGCCAGGCGGCTGGGCAATGACCTGCACGCCAGAATCCAGAATCTCGTCACCGCTGATCACCAGGCGCGCATTGCCGCCGCCAAACAGCTCGGGGAACATGCGGCCAAAGTGTTCGTTGACGGTGTTGAAGGTGCCCGAGAGCAGCTCGCGGGTTTCACCATCGATCTTGCGGATGGCGCTCTCCAACGTGTTCATGGCCTCCACCAGGTCGGCACTCTGGGAATCCAGAAAGGCCTTGCGTTCCCCCGCCACCGCCAGCTCGTCGAGTGCGGCCAGGTTCACCGCACCCAGCGCGGTGATTTCACGGTTAAGCCGGTCGATTTCAGACTGCAGACCGGTCAAGCGCACCGCGCCGTCAGCCACCGAAGCCGCCACGGCCTCCAGATCGGCCTGGGCATCGGCCAGCAGCTGGGTGTATTGCTCAAAGCCGAGCCGGGCCGCCTGCTCCTTGAGCTGGAACTCGGTGATGCGCGCGCGCAGCGGGTCCAGTGCCCGTTCCAGCTGCAGGCGGCGTTCGTCACTGGCGCGCAATTTGGCGGTCAGGTCGTCGTACAGGCTGCGCTGGGCGCCCAGGTGTTTTTCACGCTCGAGCTTCTCGGCCAGCGCTTGCTGCAGGCCGCCTTGCGCCGCTGCGTCGTTCAGGCGCAGCAACTCATCTTGGGCTCTTTGGGCCTCAGCCCTGACAGAATCTGATTGTTGCACTGCTGTTTCAATAGCGCGCGACAACTCGGCACGGCGTGCACCCAGGCTGCGCAGCGCAAAGCTGGCTTCCTGCATCTGGCGCTCCAGACCCCGCTGCTGCTCGCGGCATTCATTCAGACGGCGTTCGGCGGTGATCACCGCATCGTCGAGCTGGGCGTGACGCTCCTGGGTGTCGGCCAGTTGCATGTCGAGTTCTTCAAACCGGACCTCGGCGCTGACACGGCGCTCCTGCAGGTCTTCGAGCTGGGCATCGACCTCGGCCAGGTCCTCAGCAATCTGGGCGCTGCGCTGGCGCGCTTGCTCGGCCGCCTGGCTCAGCCGCAGGGTGTCGACCTGCAGGGTGTGGACCCGCGCCTGGACCTCGGTGGCCTCACGCCGCGCGGTTTGCAGACGCTGCGAGGCGTCGGCATACGCAGCCTCGGCGCGGGCCAGCCGGGTGCGGGCCTCCTCATGGATCAGCACCTGAGCGCGGCGCTGGCGGTCCAGGTTCTCGATCTCCTGCGCGCGGGCCAGCAGACCAGCCTGTTCGGAATCCGGTGCGTAGAAACTCACGCTGCTGCGGGTGACCGCATGACCGGCCCGGACATAAATGGTCTGGCCGGGCAAGAGACTGTCGCGGCGGCTCAGCGCGTCTTCCAGGTTCTCGGTGGTGAAGCAGCCTTGCAACCAGTCATCCAGCACCGCTTGCTGGCCTGCATCGTGCACACGCAGCAAGCCGGCCAGGCGCACCAGCGTGGTCGCGGGCGCAGTGGCCACCGGGGTAGCCGGGCTGTAGAAGGCCAATTTGGCTGGGGGCACGTCCTGGGCAAAAGCACGCACCAGTTCCAGACGGCTGACTTCGAGCGCACTCAGGCGCTCACGCAGGGCGGACTCCAGCGCGTTTTCCCAACCGGGTTCGATGTGCAACTGGCTCCACAGGCCTTGCAAATGGTCCAGCCCGTGTTTTTGGAACCAGGGTTGTAACTTGCCGTCGGTCTTGACCCGTTCTTGCAAGGCCTTGAGTGCCTCCAGCCGAGCCGACAAATCAGCCAGGCTGGCGGACTCGGTGTTGACCAGTTGCTGTTGCAATCGGCGTTGTTCGTCCAGTTCAGGGGCACTGGTTTGCAACTCGGCCAGCCGGGCCTGCTCGATCTCGGCCTGTTCCTGCGCGTTGCTGAGCTGGGCTTGCAGGTCCAGCAGAGCGACCTCGTCGGGCGCAGTGAGGTTCTGGCGGTCTTGTTGCAGGCGCTCACGGCGGAGCCCAAGCTGGCGGGTTTGTTCTTCAATGCCCCGCTGCTCAGCGGCCAGCACGCCAATCTGCTGCTGCACCTGGGCCACACCGGCGCGTTGTTCGTTGGCGGCGCGTTGCGCCTGGCGCAGCGCTTCTTCGAGCTCGGGCAGCTGCTGGGCCTGGTCTTCCACCTGGGCGGCGAGCAACTCGTTTTTTTCCTCGCCCAGCAGCTCCAGCTCGGACAGGTTTTCCAACTCGGTCTGGGCGTCCTGGCTGCGCGTGGCCCATTGAGTGGCCTGCTCTTGCAAGGTGTTCAGGCGCAGCTCGACGCGCTGGCGGCCTTCGACCACAAAACGGATTTCAGCCTCCAGGCGGCCGACTTCGGTGCTGGCCTCGTAGAGCTTGCCCTGCGCCTGGTTGACCTGGTCACCGGCGGCATAGTGGGCCTGGCGCACGGTCTCCAACTCTGCCTCCACATGGCGCAAGTCGGCCATGCGAGATTCAAGTGCATTGACCGCCTCTTGCGCCTCGGTATGGACCCGGGTCTGATCGGTCTCGGACTCGGCGCGCTTCAAAAACCAGAGCTGGTGCTGCTTGAGTGACGCGGCCGCAGACAGAGTGTTGTACTTTTTCGCGACCTCGGCCTGTTTTTCCAGCTTGTCCAGGTTCGCGTTGAGTTCACGCAGAATGTCTTCGACCCGGGTCAGGTTCTCGCGGGTGTCGTGCAGGCGGTTCTCAGTCTCGCGGCGGCGTTCCTTGTATTTGGAGACACCGGCGGCCTCTTCGAGGAACAGGCGCAGCTCTTCGGGACGGCTCTCGATGATGCGGCTGATCGTGCCCTGGCCGATGATGGCGTAGGCGCGTGGCCCCAGGCCAGTGCCCAGGAACACGTCCTGCACGTCGCGCCGGCGTACCACCTGGTTGTTGATGTAGTAGCTGCTGGTGCCGTCGCGGGTCAACACACGTTTGACGGCGATCTCGGCAAACTGGCTCCACTGGCCACCGGCGCGGTGGTCGTCGTTGTCAAACACCAGCTCCACACTGGCGCGGCTGGCGGGTTTGCGGGTGGTGGTGCCGTTGAAGATGACGTCCTGCATGGATTCGCCACGCAGCTCGGAGGCCTTGCTTTCACCCAGCACCCAGCGCACCGCATCCATGATGTTGGATTTGCCGCAGCCGTTGGGACCCACCACGCCGACCAGTTGGCCGGGCAACAGAAAATTGGTGGGCTCAGCAAACGACTTGAAGCCGGCTAACTTGATGGAATTGAGACGCACGGGTGGGGAGGATTCTGGGCTAAAGGTGGGAAGGCATCAGCGTTTCACAGGCGGCCTGCCACAACGGCATCATGATAACTTGCCTGACTTGGCACAGCGGTGACGCAGCCTGGCACACAGCCACCCACAGGTGCGGGCGAGAGCAGTTTGACCACGAAAAAACAGCATCGTTTGTCAAAAAAACCATAGCATCCAGCCCTTTCAAATAAAGGGCCAAAAGTCAATTTCCTATGTTTTTTGGTGCCCATGAGCAATGGCCATGACCTGGGCTGGGGGCAAGGTCTTGAGGCTGTGGTCACTCCAGACACGGCGCCAATGGCGCGCACCCGGCAGTCCATGGCGCAGACCCAGCATGTGCCGGGCCATCGTTGGCCAGGGAGTGCCGTGGGCGGCGTGTTCACGCCCCATGTAATCCACCATCTGCTGCTCCACCGCTTCGCGGCTGAGTTCACCAGCAGCCGGTGAAGCCCCCACCAGCGCATCCCACTCGGTCAGCCACCACGGGTTTTGGTAAGCCTCGCGGCCAAGCATGACCCCATCGACCTGGGCCAGATGGGTCTGTAACTGTTCGGTGGTGGTGATACCACCGTTAAGCACGATGGTCAGCTGCGGGAAATCACGTTTGAGGCGGTAGGCCCAGTCGTAGCGCAGCGGCGGGATGTCGCGGTTGTCCTTGGGGCTCAGGCCTTTGAGCCAGGCGTTGCGTGCATGCACGATGAAGGTGGAACAACCCGCCTGACTGACTGCGCCGATGAAGTCGCAAACAAAGTCATAACTCTCCACCTGGTCGATACCAATGCGGTGTTTGACGGTGACCGGCACATCAACCACATCCACCATGGCCTTGACACAGTACGCCACCAGCTGCGGCTCGGCCATCAGACAAGCGCCAAACGCGCCGCGCTGCACCCGTTCACTCGGGCAGCCGCAATTGAGGTTGATCTCCGAGTACCCCCATTCCGCGCCCAATTTGGCGCAGGTGGCCAGATCGGCGGGATCGCTGCCGCCCAGTTGCAGGGCGACGGGTTGCTCCTCCACATTAAAACGCAGGTGGCGCGCCACATCCCCATGGATCAGCGCGCCGGTGGTCACCATCTCGGTGTACAACAGGGCCTGGCGCGACAGCAGCCGGTGGAAATAACGGCAATGGCGATCAGTCCAATCGAGCATAGGCGCCACGGACAGGCGCCATCTTTGGGGTTCTACGGAAAACTTGGGTTGCATGGGCTGGATTATCCCAGCCAGCCGCTGGCGCCCATCCAGCTGAACGAACGCTACGTCTTTGAGCTCAGTCAACCTATCCGGGAGGCAGACACCAAGGCGCCTGATCGTGGGCGTAGGCCATCCACAGCGCCCAGGCCGCACTACCCGCCAGGGCCAGGCCAGCCAGCCTGACACCCCAATCCCCCTGGCTGTTGCGTCCCAAACGCAGCCACAACCAGGGCCCGAGCATCATCGACACCGTGGTGCCCAGGGCAAACAAGGCCATGACCAGGGCACCGTCCACCGCATGCCCTGACAAACCAGCCACCAGCAGCGCCGAATACAACAGGCCACAAGGCAACAGAGCCCACAACACCCCCAGAGCCAGGGTGCCCGACAAACCCCGACTGACCACCAGGCTGCGCGCCTTGGCCCAGATTTTTTTGCCCAGTTGTTCGAGCCAGATGGGTTGCTGCGCGTTCCAGACCAAGAGCAGACCCAGCACAAGAACTGCCACATGGAACAGTGTCCAGACCGGCCGCAAGGCCGCGCTTTGCACCGTCATCCAGCCCAGGCCCTGCATTGACGCGGCAGCGAGCGCGCCCATGGCCGCATAACCAAGGACCCTGCCACCTTGAAAGACCCACATGGCCGAAAGCTGGCGTTCACCCGCAGCACGCCCAATACCGGCACAAGCTGCGCCACACATGGCAATACAGTGGGGGCCGCCTGCGAGTCCCATGAACAAGGCGGTGGTGGCGAGGGCTGTTTGCATGCCCTCAGGTTAGAGGATTTTGGAAAACTTGGTGCGTGTACGGTCAGTTTGCAAATAGCGGTCAAACACCATGGCCACCGCCCGAACAAAGAACCAGCCCTTGGTGGTCACCTGGATACCGGATTCCTCCAGTGTCACCAGGCCCTGCTCCACCTGGGCCTGCATCACTTCCATTTCCTTGGCGAAATACTGTTTGAAATCAATCAGATAGGCCGACTCAATGGACTCGTAGGAGAGTTGCCCCTGGCACATCAGCGCCATGATGACACCCCGGCGTACCAGGTCGTCACGCGACAGCGCCAGACCCCGCACAATCGGGAACTGCCCCTGGTCGAGGAAGTCGTAATACTCTTCCAGCGTCTTGGCGTTTTGGCTGTAGGTGGCACCCACCCGACCAATCGACGATACGCCCAGGCCAATCATGTCGCAATCGGGCTGGGTGCTGTACCCCTGGAAATTGCGATGCAGCCGCCCCTGGCGCTTGGCAATGGCAAGCGAGTCAGTGGGCAAAGCGAAGTGGTCCATACCGATGTACACATAACCCGCCGCCATGAAGGCTGCCATCGAACGGGCCAACATCGACACCTTGGCGGCAGCCGTTGGAATCTCGACCGAGGAGATCCGGCGCTGTGGCTTGAAGCGTTCTGGCAAGTGGGCATAGGCATACAAAGCGATGCGTTCAGGCCGCAGTTCCACAATCTGCGCCAGGGTGCGGTCAAACGACTCGGGGGTCTGTTCTGGCAGACCGTAGATCAGGTCCGCATTGACCGATTCAAAACCGCGCTCGCGCGCTGCAGCCACCAGCGCAAACACCTGCTCTGCGGGCTGGATGCGGTGCACCGCTTTTTGTACCGCCGGGTCGAAGTCCTGGATACCAAAACTCAGGCGGTTAAAGCCGAGCTCAGCCAGCACATCCAGTCGTTGGTTGTCGATGGTGCGGGGGTCGATCTCGATCGAATATTCACCACCCGGCAGCAGCTTGAAACTGCGGCGCAACAAGGCCATCAGGTCACGCAATTCGGCGTCTGACAAAAAGGTGGGGGAACCGCCACCAAAATGCAGTTGTGACACGGCCTGCCCCAGACCCATGTGTTGGGTGTGCAGGTCGACTTCCCGGCTCAGATAACGCAGGTAAGCCGCCGCCCGGTCATGGTGTTTGGTGATGATCTTGTTGCAGGCACAGTAGTAACACAAGGCCTCACAAAACGGGATGTGCACATACAAAGACAGTGGCAGCGCCAACGCAGCCGCACCCGAGCGACGCTGTTCCAGCGCCAGAGCGTAATCCTGAGCGGTAAATGCCTCCACGAAGCGATCAGCGGTTGGGTAGGAGGTGTACCGGGGCCCGGACACATCGTACTGCCGGATCAAAGCTTCGGAGATGGGTTCTGCTGCAGATTCGATCATTGAAAATTCCCTTATTTCAGACGCTGTAACTGTGCCGCTTGCCCTCTTTTTGGCACTTGATATTGATCAACCAAGAGGGAGAAACCGAATAAGCCCAATTTGACATTTGTCAGCTGTTGGTGAAGAACAATGTCAAAATCGTGATCATGAACTATGAGACCATCAAAATCGCTTGTGCCAACTGCAATATGCGCGAGCTGTGTATGCCCATTGGCCTGACCCAGGACGAACTCAATCGTATCGATGAAATGATTGGCTCCAGGCGCAAGGTCAAGCGTGGTGAGACCCTTTTTCATAACGGTGAACGCTTCACCAACCTGTATGCGATCCGCACCGGTTTTTTCAAGACGTGTATCACCTCTGAAGACGGGCGCGATCAGGTCACAGGTTTTCAGATGGCCGGGGAAATCATTGGCATGGATGGCATCGTCAACGACTACCACTCCTGCGATGCGGTGGCTCTGGAAGATGCCGAAATCTGCGCCATGCCCTTTGCCCAGATTGAAGCACTGTCAAGAGAGGTCAATGCCTTGCAGCACCACGTTCACAAAATCATGAGCCGTGAAATTGTGCGTGAACATGGTGTGATGCTGCTGCTAGGCAGCATGCGGGCCGAAGAACGTCTGGCAGCCTTTTTGCTGAACCTGGCGCAGCGTCTGCATTCACGCGGTTTTTCACAGTCGGAGTTGATCCTGCGAATGACCCGGGAAGAGATTGGCAGCTACCTGGGTCTCAAACTGGAAACCATCAGTCGAACCTTCTCGCGGTTTGTCGAGGACGGCATCGTCGCTGTCAAGCAGCGCCACGTGCACATCCTCAACACCAGCGCGCTGCAAGACATCGTCAACCCGAAGTAGCCCTTACTTCGTCGGCAACTCAGGAGACGCTTTGGGGGCGGGGATGACACCCGTGGCCGCGTGGTTGCGCGCCATCATCGCGGGTGCGTCACCACTCTCGATGGTTTTTGACGACCTGATGTGCTCTATTTCAATGTCCTGACCCGAGACGATCTGGTTCGGGCTGTTGGCAATGAAATAAAAAGTCACGATACACGCAAGAATGACAGCCACCGGGCCGCTGATTACCAGCCACACGTGACCGTAAGACCACCAGGGTTTGTCGTCGTTCAGAGACTCGTTTCTCATCGGCATACCTCTTTCATCCTCAGGTTCTGCAAAGAACAATTGACCTTATAACAAAAAAGAGGGAAACATGGCTGTTTCCCTCTCATCATGCGTCCAGCTCTGGCGCGGGTGGGACTCAGTCCCCACCCAGAACCAACATGCTTACTGCTTGTTGGACAGACCCCAGATGTAAGACGTCAGCACCTTGATTTGCGGCTCAGTCAAATGGTAGGCCTGTGCAGGCATGACATTAACCACGCCGTTGTTGATGCGTTCGATGATGGCCTTTTCACCAAAACCGTGCAGCCAGATGTTGTCTGTCAAATTGGCGGACCCCAGGGCTTGCATACCTTTGCCATCTTCGCCATGGCAGGCGGCACAGACAGCAAACTTCTCTTTGCCAAGAGCGGCCTTGGCCGCATCGTGCGGGCTGCCTGACAGGCTCAACACGTACTGAGCCACGTTCTTGACATCGTCTTCGGTACCAAGCGCTGCGGCCATCGGTGGCATGTTGCCGACCCGACCCAGCTGGATGGTCTCAGTGATCTTCTCAGGTGTACCACCGTGCAGCCAATCGCCATCGGTCAGGTTCGGGAAACCCTTGTTGCCTTGGGCATCAGACGCATGACATTGCGCGCAGTTATTGCTGTACAAACGTTCACCAATGGCCATCGCCGCCGGATCCTTGGCGATGTCTTGAGGCGTCATGTTGGCAAAACGTGCATACACCGGCGCGGTCTGTTCCTCACCTTGTTTGATCTCGGCAGCATGCAGACCACTGGAGGTCCAGCCCAGCAGGCCCGGGTAACTTCCCAGACCTGGGTACAGCGCCAGGTAGCCAAAACCAAAGATCACGGTCAGCACAAACAAATAACTCCACCACCTGGGCAGCGGGTTATTCATCTCGCGCAGATCGTCATCCCACACATGGCCGGTGGTGTTGTCACTGGCGGTCATGGCCTTGGCTTTGCCCGACATGACCAGCAGAACCAGGCACGCAAGAATACTCACAACGACCAGGCCCGCGACATACATGGACCAGAATCCGTTTACAAAATCACTCATTTCTTTTACCTCTCAGTGTCTGAGTCAGTCTTGATCGAAAGGCAGTTTCCCGGCCTCATCGAATTCAGAAGCGTTCTTGCTGGAATAAGCCCACACCATGATCCCGATGAACATGACAAAGCTCAGCAAAGTAACCACAACTCTTGCAGTGTTGACATCAATTTCCATCACTGCATCCCGGTTTATTTGACGTGCAGACCCAAACCTTGCAGGTAAGCAACCAGTGCTTCCATCTCGGTTTTACCTTTCACAGCCTCAGCTGCACCAGCGATGTCTTCATCCGTGTAGGGAACACCAACCGTACGAAGACCTTTCATGTGAGCAGGGAGACTGTCTGCATCCACCATCGCCTTGGACAACCAGGGGTACGCAGGCATGATCGACTCAGGCACCAGATCACGCGGGTTGTTCAAATGGGTGATCTGCCATTGGTCGCTGTACTTGCCGCCGATACGGTGCAGGTCAGGCCCCGTGCGTTTGCTACCCCACTGGAAGGGATGGTCGTAAACGAACTCACCCGCCAGCGAATAGTGGCCATAACGCAGCGTTTCAGCCCGGAACGGACGGATCATCTGCGAGTGGCAGTTGTAGCAGCCCTCACGGGTGTAGATATCGCGCCCCGCCAACTCAAGCGCGGTATAGGGTTTCAAACCCGCAACTGCTTGAGTGGTTGTCTTTTGGAAGAACAGCGGAACAATTTCCACCAAACCACCAAACAACAGAACAATCAGGATCAAAACAATCATCAAGCCATTGTTGGACTCGATGGCACCGTGGGAAAAACCACCTTCGTTATTTGAATTCGCCATGATATTTTTTCCTCAAGCGTGCGCTGCAACAGCAGGGATGTTGACTGACACAGCCCGTCCACTGGTCGCTGTTTTGATCGTGTTCCAAAGCATCACGACCATACCGCCCAGATACAACAAACCACCCACCAAGCGCAAGACATAGAACGGGAAGCTGGCCTTCACGGATTCAACAAACGTGTAGGTCAAGGTGCCGTCGGCATTGATCGAACGCCACATCAGACCCTGCATCACACCAGCGATCCACAGTGCGGCGATGTAGAGCACGATACCAATCGTGGCCGTGTAGAAGTGGACTTCAATGGCTTTGACGCTGTACATCTGCTTCTGACCGAACAGGCGAGGAATCAGGTAATACATGGAACCCATGGTGACCATACCCACCCAACCCAAGGCGCCCGAGTGCACGTGGCCCACAGTCCAGTCGGTGAAGTGAGACAAGGCATTCACCGTCTTGATGGACATCATCGGGCCTTCGAAGGTCGACATGCCGTAGAACGACAGGGAAACGATCAAGAAACGCAGGATGGGGTCGTCACGCAGTTTGTGCCAGGCACCAGACAAGGTCATGATGCCGTTGATCATGCCACCCCAGCTGGGTGCCAAAAGGATCAGGGAGAACACCATACCCACCGATTGGGTCCAGTCAGGCAGCGCGGTGAAATGCAAGTGGTGGGGACCCGCCCACATGTAGGTGAAGATCAGTGCCCAGAAGTGAACAATCGACAGACGGTACGAATACACCGGGCGACCGGCCTGCTTAGGGATGAAGTAATACATCATACCCAGAAAACCTGCGGTCAAGAAGAAGCCCACCGCATTGTGGCCATACCACCATTGCACCATGGCATCTTGCACACCTGCGTAAGCAGAATAAGACTTCATGGCCCCCACCGGAATGGCCGCACTGTTGACCAAGTGCAGCAAAGCAACCGCCAAAATGAAGGCACCGAAGAACCAGTTGGCCACGTAGATGTGTTTGACCTTGCGTGTACCCACCGTGCCAAAAAACACGATGGCGTACGAGACCCAGATCACCGTGATCAGGATGTCAATCGGCCATTCCAGCTCAGCATATTCCTTACCGCTGGTGAAACCCAGTGGCAAGGACAGCGCTGCCGACAAAATCACGATTTGCCAGCCCCAGAAGGTGAAGGCCGCCAGCTTCTCAGCAAAAAGCCGAACATGGCAGGTCCGCTGGACAACATAGTAAGACGTCGCAAACAAGCCGCAGCCGCCAAACGCAAAAATCACAGCATTGGTGTGTAAGGGTCGCAAGCGACCAAAAGACAGGTAGGAAATACCAAGGTTCAGCTCAGGCCATGCCAGTTGTGCAGCAATGATCACGCCAACCAGCATGCCCACCACACCCCAGACCACGGTCATGATGGCGAACTGCCGTACAACTTTATCGCTGTACGTCGTCGCCTGCGAATTTACAAATGCCATGTTCACCTCTTCTTAGTTTGAGGCGCAAAGTGTCTTGTTTCACCTGCGCCGCCGATTTGACACATGTCAATTATCCCTTGAATTCCCCTTCAATCTTTAAGTATTCTCTCGCCTTCTTTGTCAACATCCTCAAATTGCCCGCGGTATATCGCCCACCAGACGCCGCCAATGATAAAAAACACCAGAACCACCGAAAGCGGGACCAACAAATACATGATGTCCATCAAATCTCCTTGTTGATCGGCTGCAAGCGGGACAGCCGAAGGGCATTGGCCACCACCAGCAGCGAGCTGCTGGCCATGCCGATACCGGCGAGCCAGGCGGGCAACCAACCCGCCACAGCCAGCGGAACACAAATCGCGTTGTAGGCTGCCGCCCACCACAGATTCTGCCTGACCACCGTCATGGTGCGTCGGGCCAGGCCGATCGCTTGGTCAACATCACCCAGCCGACTGCCCGACACCAGAAAATCGGCCTGAGCCTGCGCCAGCGGCACCGCCTGGCCAAATGCAAACGAGGCGTGCGCCCCGGCCAGCACGGGACCATCGTTGAGACCGTCCCCCACGACCGCCACCTTGCGCTTGTCAAGCTGAGCCTGACGCAGAAAGTCGAGCTTGTCCTGCGGTGAGCACTGGCCTTTGAACACATCAATGCCCACCGCCCCTGCCACCAGGCGGGCCGCGTCACTGGCATCACCCGACAACAATGACACCTGCAAACCACGCGCCTTCAAGCTGGCAATGGTGCTTGCCGCATCGGCGCGAACGTCTTCCTGAAGCTCAAAGCTAGCCAGCCAGCGCTGCGCATCCACCAGGTGGACCTTCAAGGTGTCTGAATCAGCTTGTGTCACACCACAGTGTTCGGCCGAGCCCAGCCGCACCTCGATGGCCGAGTTGGCATCCCCTGCAAGGGCCAGCTTGGCGCTCAAACCACGCCCTGGCAACTCCACCACATCGGCCACCTGCCAGCGTCCCAACAAACCGCGCTGCGCTGCCGCCACCTCGAGTGCCCGCGAGGCCGGGTGCAGGGATTGCTGTGCCAGCGCCGCCGCCATGGCCAGCGCCTGCTGTGGGTCCAGCCCGTCTGCCACCTGGATGGCGCCCAGCACCATGGCGTCGCGCGTGAGTGTGCCGGTTTTGTCAAACATCACGGTATCAACTGCGGCGAGGGCTTCAAAAGCATCGAGCCGGCGCACCAGCACACCCCGTTGCGCCAGCGCACCGGCTGCCGACAACATCGCAGCCGGAGTGGCCAGCGACAAGGCACAAGGACAGGTCACCACCAGCACCGACACCGCCACCATCAGGGCATGTTCCGGGTCGGTGTCCCACCAGTAGGCGCAGGCCAGCGCGGCCGCAATCAGCACCCCGATCAGAAACGGCTTGGCCACGGTGTCGGCCATCCGGGCGAGTTGGGGTTTGCTGGTGGATGCGCTTTCCATCAGACTGACAATCTGTGCAAAACGGGTTTCCTGACCGAGGCGTTCCACCCGGACCAAGACCACGCCTGCCAAGTTGTGGCTGCCCGAGATCACCGCATCACCCTCGGCACGCGCCACCGGCCTGGACTCACCGGTCAGCAGCGACTCATCCACCGAGGTCTGGCCGCGCACCACCACCCCATCGGCCGGGAAGGCCTCGCCGGGGCGTACCTGGATGATGTCCTCACGCTGCAACCGCCGCACCGGAACCCGCTCGAACACGCCGTCGGCTTGTTGCCGAAACACGCTGTCGGGCAAACGGTTCATCAGGGCCTCGAGCGCACCGGCTGTGCGGTCGCGCAGACGCAATTCAAACCAGCGCCCGGCCAGCAAAAAGAAAACGAACATGGTCAGGGAGTCAAAGTACACCTCATGACCAAACATGCCCTGGGGCTCAAAGGTGCCTGCGGTACTCACCACAAAAGTGATCAGCATGCCCAGCGCCACCGGCAGGTCCATGCTGACACGGCGGTGCACGATGTCGCGCCAGGCGTTGGCAAAAAACGGACTGCAGGAAAACAAGATGACCGGCAGCGTCAACACCCAGGAGGCCCAGCGCAGCAGCTGCTCCATCTCCATCGACAAATCGCCCGGTTCGGCCACATAGGCCGGGTAGGCGTACATCATCACCTGCATCATGCACAGGCCGGCCACCATCACCCGCCACAAAGCCTTGCGTGCCTCGACCCGGCGCCGCTCCCGGGCAAACGTGTCGTTGGCTGGCAGCGCCCGGTAACCCGATCCCGCCAGCGCCTGCATCCAGCGCGACGGCTGCACCGACTGCGCGTCCCACACCACCTTGGCTCGCTGGCTGCTGGCGCTGACATCGGCAGACAACACGCCGGGCACACGTTTGAGTGCGTCCTCCACCGTCAGCGCACAGGCCGCGCAGTGCATGCCTTCGATCATGACATTGGACTCCCAGCACCCCGCGTGACCGACGTCCGGGCGGCTGAAAGCCGACCACTCCTGCTCATCATCCAGAACCCGCAAGTCCTCCTGCACATCAGGCTGTGGCACAGCATCTGCCGCGCCACGGCCAGCAACAGCTTCCAGTTGGGCGGGGGGGCGGTCAGCATCGATGGGAAAACTCATCACAATTACCTGAGCAGTAGCAAAATCGGCTGATAGTATAGGAACGCGCTCTTTTTTGATCTGCAAAGGAAATCATCATGTATGAAAAGATTCTTGTGGCCACAGACGGTTCGCCACTGTCAAAAACCGCCGTCAACAGCGCCATTTCGCTGGCGGCACTGTGCCAGGCAGAGCTGGTGGTGATCAAGGTGGTGCCGCAGTACCCACAAAGTTATTTTGAAGGTGGGCTGGCGCTGCAAGCCACCGAGGTCGGTCGCATTGAACAACAATGGGCCGAAGAAGGTCAGGCGGTGGTGGACGAGGTAAAAAAAGACGCTGAACTCAAAGGCGTGACGACCCTGGCGGTGACGGTCAAATCCGACATCGTCTCCGACGCCATCATCTCGACCGCCAAGAAACACCACTGCGACCTGATCGTGATGGCCTCCCATGGCCGCAAGGGTGTCAAACGCCTGCTGCTGGGCAGCGAAACCCAGCAAGTGCTGACACACTCCCACATCCCGGTGCTGGTTTTGCGTTAAATAGGCCTCCAGCCCTCTTACAACAAGGGCTGGCTGCTATCCAGCTTGATAATTGAGACCCTCAGTCCGGGTCTTTGAAACGCTGCTGAATCTCCAGTATACGGTCCCAGTGTTTAAAAAACATGGCCACACAGGCCGGGTCAAAGTGGCTGCCTGCCTGGGCCTGGATGTGGGCGCTGGCGCGCTCCAGTGACCAGGCCTCCTTGTAGGGCCGATTCGACACCAAAGCGTCAAACACATCCGCCACGGCCACGATGCGGCTGAAGATCGGGATGGCCTCCCCCTTGAGACCAGCGGGGTAACCTGAGCCGTCAAATTTTTCGTGGTGGCCCAGGGCGATGTCCGCCCCCGCCTGCAACACCCGCGAGGCGCTGCCTTTGAGGATCTCATGGCCAATCACAGCGTGCTGTTTCATGACCTCGAACTCCTGCGGAGTCAGGCGCCCGGGTTTGAGCAAAATGTTGTCAACAATGCCCACCTTGCCAATGTCGTGCATCGGCGCGGCCTCCAGCAGCAGCTCACAGTCGGCGTCTGACAAACCCAGCCCCCGGCCAATCAACTCGGAATAGTGCGCCATGCGCAGGATATGGGCGCCGGTTTCGGGGTCGCGGTACTCGGCCGCCTTGGACAGCCGCAGCACGGTTTCGCGCTCGCGCTCCCGGATCGCTGCGGTGGCCTTTTGCACCTCTTCGGCCAGCCAGGCGGCGCGGTTCTCCAACACCTTGCGGCTGGCGCCCAGGTCCAGCATGTTCTTCACACGCGCCATGAATTCGATTTTGTCCACCGGCTTGGTCAAAAAATCGGTGGCACCGACCTCCAGCGCCTGGTAACGCACCTGCTTTTGGTCGTTGGCGGTGATCATCAACACCGGAATGTTCTGCCGCCCGGGGGTCAGCCGCACTGCGGTGATGAACTCCATGCCGTTGAGCTCCGGCATCATGTAGTCCACAATGATCAGGTCGAAGTCTTCGGTTTTGGCGCAGGCCAGTCCGGCCACGGCATTGGTGAAACAGCGACTCTCGCAGTTGCCCATGCGTTTGAGCAGCGCCTCGAACAAAATCAGGTTGATTTCGGCATCGTCAACAATCAGTACCTTGTAGGTCATGGTCAAACATTCTCAGAATCTGGCACCCTTGCGGACAGAGCGCTGACAGGACTTGGAACACAAGCTCGTTTTAATGTACCACCGCACTCTGGCGCCCATGGAGTGCCGCCACCAGATGCTCGATCTGAGCGGCCAGAGCCACCAGGGTGGCATGCACCGCCTGAGCATCACCCTGCAGCCCAGAGCCTGGCATGGCCGAGACGAGTTGCTCCAGCTCACCCACCAGATCTTCGGCCGGACGTGCGCCAAACATGCCCATGACACCTTTGAGCGCATGAGCGCTGTTGAGCAGCTTGGGCCAGTCCAGCAGCGCCAGCGCTTGCTTCATCTGGGCCAGATCACCAGGCCACTGCGCCAGAAAAGCATCCGTGATGATCGCAATCACCTCCTGGTCGGCTTGACGCAAAGCCTGGGCGTAATCAAACCCGGCGTCCGCTGCGACCGCAGGTTTCAGGCGGGCTGGGTGGGACGGTTCAAGCGCTGTGTTTTCAGTAGCAGCAACCCCTTCATCAAAGCGGGCTAGAACACGATAAAGCTCAGAAGTCGAGATCGGCTTGGACAGGTAGTCGTCCATGCCTGCCTGCAGACAACGCTCACGGTCCCCCGGCATCACATTGGCGGTCATCGCCACAATCGGGGTGCGGCGCCCCCGCTCGGTGGCACGAAAACGGCGGGTGGCCTGCAGACCGTCAAACACCGGCATCATCATGTCCATGAGGACCAGGTCAAACCGCCGTAGGGCCAGGATGTCCAGGGCAATCTGGCCGTTGCCCGCCAGCGTGACCCGGTGCCCCTCGCGCCCGAGCAGCACCAGCGCGAGCTTCTGATTGATCTCGTTGTCTTCCACCAGCAAGATGTCCAGCCCCGCCGTTGTTTTGGCGGCGCTGTTGCGCTGCGCTGGGGTGAGATCTGAGGGTGACGCCACGCTTTCTCTCTCTGAGGCGGTCGACACCGCAGCATCCATCAGCACATCAAAATCAAACTGACTGCCCTCCCCCAGCACGCTGCGCACCGACATCTGGCCACCCATCGCGGCCACCAGGCGCGAAGAAATCGACAAACCCAGACCGGTGCCACCAAAACGCCGGGTGATGCTGCTGTCTTCCTGGGAAAAAGCCTCAAAAATGCTGTCGAGCTTGGCTTGGGCAATGCCAATGCCGGTGTCCTTGACCGAGCAGCGCAAGCGCACCCGTGCGCCCGGCGCGGGTTCCGAACGCACAGACAGCGCCACCTCACCATGATCGGTGAACTTGATGGCATTGCCCATCAGGTTCATCAGGATCTGCTGCAACCGGCCCGGATCACCCACCAGCGCCTGGGGCACACGCGGGTCCAGATCACACACCAGCGCCAGGCCCTTGGCTTGGGCGGGCACGGCCAGTTGTTTGAGTGTTTCATGGAGCATTTGTGGCAACTGGAACGGGATCGCCTCGATCTGCACTTTGCCGGCTTCGATCTTGGAGAAATCCAGAATGTCGTTGATGACCCGCAGCAAGGTGTCCGAGGACAGCTTGACGATCTCCAGGTACTCACGCTGCTCGGTGCTCAACTCGGTGTCGAGCACCAGTTCGGTCATGCCAATCACGCCGTTCATCGGGGTTCGGATCTCATGGCTCATGTTGGCCAGAAAATCCGACTTGGCCCGGCTCGCCACCTCGGCAGCCTCTTTGGCGCGCTGCAGATCCTCGGAGGCCTGTTTGGCCTGGGAAATATCGGCCAGGTAACCGTTCCACAACACCCCGCCGTCGGCGGCGGCCTTGGGCATGGACTCGCCATGCACCCAGATCAGCGCACCAGTTTGCGGGTGGCGTAACCTGAAGTCGAGGGAAATCCGAGCGCCAAAACGTGCCGAATTCTTGAATGCCTGCACAAAGGCCGGCTGGTCGTCAGCGTAAATCAGCGCAAAGAAGCTGCTGGCGTCGTTCATGATGGTCTGGTGCGACACCCCGCAAATCTGCTCCATCACCGAGCTGCAGAACGGGAAGCTCTGGTGACCATCGGCCCACAGCCGGTACTGGAACACCACCACCGGGATGTTTTCGGTGACTTCACGCAGCTGGTCACTGGCTTCGCGGATGACCGTCACATCCTGCCAAATCCCGGTGAACACCGTGGCCCCATCGGCAGCGGGCAGCGGCTCGGGCCGCACCTCAGCGCGAATCCAGCGTTTGCGTTTGTCAGGCAATAACACCTGGTATTCAGCGCTCCAGGCCTCGCGCCGCTCGGCCGCCGCCGTTACCTCAGCCAGACAGCGGCTGCGGTCAGGCTCCAGAATCTGATCAAAACTGATGAGGCCATTGCGCATCAGCGCATCGCGGTCCAAGCCACGAATTTCCTTCAGTCGTTCACTCAGGAAGGTGTAGCGGATGCCAGCGGCCCCCACCTCACACTGAAACACCACACCAGGCACCGCGTTGGTGATGCGGCGCAAGCGCTCTTCGGCCTGGGCCATCGCCGCCTGCATGGCTTTGCGTGCGGTGATGTCGGTGCGGATCGCAATAAACTGGCGCGGCGCACCGTCGTCCATCAAGGGAACAATGGTGGCCTGCACCCAGTAAATGCTGCCGTCCTTGGCCTGGTTGCAGATCTCACCATGCCAGACCTCGCCTTTGAGGATGGTCTGCCACAGGTGCTTGAAGAAACTGGTGTGTTGTCTGCCGGAGTTGATCATGCGGTGGTTGCGCCCGAGCAACTCCTCACGCGTGTAACCACTGATCTGGCAGAACTTGTCATTGGCATAGGTGATGTCGCCTGCCAAGTCGGTGATGCTGACAATCGCATGCTGGTCCAGCGCAAACTTCTGGTTGGCCAAGTCGGCCAGAGCGGCCTGCAGCTCACGCTGGCTGGCTTCGCGCTGGGCCACCAGGTCCGACATCAGCTTGGACAGCGACTCCAGACTGTCATCCTTGAGCACCGGTGAGTACGGCCCCATCTGCCGCATCAGGCCGTTGGCGGTCTCGCGCAGGGACTCCATCGCGCGGGTGCGGCTGTCCAACTCGTGGCGCAAACGGTCATTGGCATGTGACAGCTCCACGGAACTGAGCTGCAGGCTGCGGGTTTTTAACTCCAGATCCCGGTCATTCTGTTCATAGGTGTCCAGCACCCGCGCCAAAAATCCCTCCATGCCTGCCAGCAAACGGGCGGCAGGTTCGGACACGCCCGAGCTGCGCGAGAGCTGCACCAGTTCGGCCAACACGGACGGCACCTGTTCGTCGTCCACCCCCAGCAAACGCCTGATCTGGCGGCTGAGAAGCCGGTGCATGGCATGGGGGTTGCTCACGATGCCACCGGTGTTTCTGTCAGGTAGGTGATGGTCATGGTCTGATTGTGCAGCTTGCAATCCAGCGCACCGGACATCGGACAAATCTCGCCATACGAATAAAACCCCGCGAGTGTGGCTTTCTGACGAAAGACATCGGCCACCGCTTCCACCTCCTCGTCCACGCGGTCGCCCATGACCAGTTTGCGCCCGACACAGCTCACCAGCAGGGCCAGCCCTTCTGCGCTGGACGAGGCACACGCGCTGGCCAAACGTGCGGCGGTCTCGGCGCCATCCACCAGCGCGTCGGTGCTGGCGTGCATCAGCCGCAGATAACCCTGCGGGTCAATGTCACCCGCCAGAATGAGGCTGCCCTGGGCTTCGTCGACACCCAAAATGGTCCGGATCAGCCCCACGTCACTCTGGTCCTGCCCCAGCATCGCCATCGGAAACAACAAACCCGAAATGAGCAGGTTGCGGGCATGGTCACCCAGGTAGCGCTTGTAAATCTCCAACGCCGGTTCACCATCGAGTTCAAACAACACATTGTCTTGGCAACGTGTCACCTTGCGCGCCGGGCCAAACTGCTCCCAGCCGCCAAAGGAGCCATGCGCCACCTGCAGCTGCTCACCGTACAGACCCACACAGCTCACCCGATCGGGGTGCACACCGCTGTTGTCGAGCACAAAACTGGTCTTGAACGCCGCCCCGTCACCGGCCAGGCCACCGGTGATCAGCACCTGATCACCCAGCACATCCACCAGACCGGCAATCAGGGCACTGCCATTGATGTGAATGCCCTGCCCCAGCACCCAGACCAGGCGCAGACCAGCTTTCGGCAGCTGCTGCCCCAGGCGCTGACCGGCGACAAACGACTCACTCATCTGCGCCAGACAGGCGCTGGCCGCCAACACCCGGACCGACTCAAAACGGATGCCGGTGACCACACAGCTGTTATCGGTGACCCCCTGGTTGGAGATTTCACCCGCCGAGGTACAGCCCAGGCGTGGGACATGCGCCAGTTGGCTGGACAACTGCGTATCCAAAGCCTTTAACCAGTGGACCGGCCCAAAGGCCAACATCAGCTGGGGCTTGACATCACCCCAGGCGACCAGCATCTCGGCCAGATCGCTGGCTTGCCGCAGGACGGTTTGGATAACACGCATGGCTTGTCCCTTTGTCTTGTGTCGATGATGCTAACGACTCTGTGTGCTGCGACATGGCGCCCACCGCAGATTTTGGCACTTTGTCCCTGGCCCGGCGAGGCCATTTGAGCCACAGCGTGGGCTACTGGGTCCTGGCCAGCTCAGCTTGGAGGCGGCTCAGAACCTGTTGAGCGGCCAAGCTCAGACCTGGCAGCGGCAACCCCTCCCGGCCGAGTTGGTCGGCGTGGGTGTGCAGCAGCTTATGGGCGCGGCCAGTGGTGTTGCGGGTATAGGTGATCACCGCCAGGTCATCGGCCAAACTGGCTACCGAGCTATGCTGGTCTGAGGCCTGGGCCGCGCGCTCCAGCAGGCTGCCGCTGCGGTCGTTGTTGAGGGTAAAGACCCAGGCGGTGCCAGCCTGGAAGGCCAGTTTGCTGAGCCAGCCAAAGTGGGATGCGTTGCAGACCACCACGGCGGGTTGGGCGTCGTCGATGACAGACGCTACCTCAGCACCCAGGCAGGCCATGTCAAGCGGCACAAACACCAGCCCGGTCCGCAGGCTGGCCAGGTACAACATCAGCGCCTCGACCGATGGGTCAACCTGCACCAGCACCCGTGCACCCGGTGGCACATCCAGCGACTGCAGGAAGTTGGCCAGTTTGGCGCTGCCACGCTCCAGATCAGACCAAGTGTAGACCAGGCCGTTGTCAGTCTCAAGCACGGTACCGTCCAGGTCTGCCGGAAACACGGAGCGCAGGGCCTGGTAGAGGTTGAACGAGGCAGGGCTCATGCGTGGTATCTCATTTTTTCCAAGGAACAAGCAGCCAGCATCTTCGGGCACCTGCTCAAAACACCGGTGGACGTTTTGCCAGAAACGCGGTGATGCCTTCGAGCTGCTCTGCACTGTCGGCATAGGCATAAGCGCTGGCCAACAGTGGTTGCAGCGGGTCGCCGGATGCTGTGGTATTTGTAGCAATCCGCCCTTGATCCAAAAGGGCTGGAAGCGGATTTAAAGCACGAAGTGTCCGTTTATTGAGGCGCGCGGCCTGCGGCGCCAAACGGATGATGCGCTGCACCGTGGCCTGGGCCTTTGCTGCCAAGTCATCATCCGCGACCACCTGGCTCAAAAAGCCACGCTGCAACATCTCGGGTGCGCCCAACACCGCCGCCTCCAGCAGCATCTGGCGCGCCGTCACCAGGCCCACTTCACGGCCCACCAGCGCGGCCTCGCGCGGCGCCATCGGAAAACCCAGGCGGGCAATCGGCGCGCCAAACTGGGCTGACTGCGCTGCCAGGCGGATGTCGCAGCAGCTGGCGATCTCGACCCCGGCACCCATGCAGTTGCCTGCAATCTGCGCCACGATGGGCACGTCGCAGGCCAGCAAAGCGCTCAGAGCGCCCCACACCTCTTGCTCATGAAAGTGACGCAGACTGGCCTCTTCAAAACGGAAGGAGGTGTACTCGGAGATGTCGCCACCAGCGCAAAAGTGGGCACCTTCGCCAGAGAGCAGCACACAGCGCACGGTGTCGTGGCGCTGGATGGCCTGTGCCACCGTGCGCAGCTCAGCCCACATGGCGCGCGACATCGTGTTAAAACGTTCGGGGTAGACCAGCGTGACAGACGCCACCAGCGGGTCTTGTTGGTAACGGATATGGCCTGGCATGAGATCAAGCTTGAACGGATGAAGACGCCGAGTTAACTATGCAAAGTGTAGCTGCCAGCCCTTTTTACATAAGGGCTAGAGCATGATTTTCCTTAAACCTTGGGTGAGTTGGCACGGGCCCACAACCACAAACCAATACCGCCGAAGATCATCGGCAGACACAACCACTGGCCCATGCTCAAACCCAGTCCCAGCAGCCCCAGGAAGGCATCGGGCTCGCGGAAATACTCGGCGATGAAACGAAACACGCCATACCCAAACAAGAAAGCCGCCGCCACCTGCCCGCGCTGGCGCGGTTTGCGGGCGTACAGCCACAGCAGCACAAACAGCAGCAGACCTTCGAGCAAAAACTGGTAAATCTGCGAAGGGTGGCGCGGCGCGTCTCCCGCACCGCGAAACACCATGCCCCAGGGCAGGTCCGGACTGGCCAGCCGCCCCCACAACTCACCGTTGATGAAGTTGCCCATGCGCCCTGCCGCCAGACCGGTCGGCACACAGGGCGCCACAAAATCCGCCACCTGCAACCAAGGCCGTTTTCGGCTGTGGGCAAACCAGAGCATCGAGGCAATCACCCCGAGCAAACCACCATGGAAACTCATGCCGCCCTGCCACACCGCAAACACCTCCAGCGGGTTGGCGGCGTAATAGTCGGGCTTGTAAAACAGGCAGTAACCGATGCGCCCACCCAGCACCACACCCATCACACCGAGGAACAGGATGTCTTCCACATCACGCTTGCTCCAGGCCTGTGCGCCAGTGAGCGAGGCAAACGGCTCATGGCGCAGACGCAAATTGCCCAGCCACATGAACAGCCCAAAGGCCGCCAGATAAGTCAGGCCGTACCAGTGCACAGCAATTGGCCCCAACTGCAGGGCCACCGGGTTGATCTCAGGATGAATCAGCATGGGTCAGGGCAGCCAGGCTGATCAATCGTCAAGCAAAGACAGGTCGCGCACCGCGCCCTTGTCTGCTGACATCACCAGCTTGGCATACGCCCTGAGCGCCGCCGACACCTTGCGCGGCCGCGGCAAAACGGGTTTCCAACCCTTGGCATCCTGCTCCACCCGGCGTTTGGCGAGTTCCTCGTCAGACACCAGCACGTTGATACTGCGGTTCGGGATGTCGATGCGGATGCGGTCGCCATTGCGCACCAAACCAATCGCACCACCCGCCGCCGCCTCAGGGGAAGCGTGGCCGATGGACAGGCCCGAGGTGCCGCCCGAAAAACGCCCGTCGGTCAGCAGCGCGCAGGCTTTTCCCAGGCCTTTGGATTTGATGTAGCTGGTGGGGTAGAGCATTTCCTGCATGCCGGGGCCACCTTTGGGACCTTCGTAACGCACGATCACCACGTTCCCTGCCTTCACTTGATCAGCCAGGATGTGGGCCACAGCTTCGTCTTGTGACTCGACCACATGGGCCGGGCCTTCAAACACCAGCAAGGCATCGTCCACACCAGCGGTTTTGACCACACAGCCATTCAAAGCGATGTTGCCAACCAGCACCGCCAGACCACCTTCTTGCGAGAACGCGTGTTGGCCCGAACGAATACAGCCTTGGGCACGGTCCAGATCCAGACTGGGCCAACGGCTGGCCTGGCTGAACGCCACCTGGCTGGGCACGCCACCCGGTCCGGCCTGGTAGAAGGTTTTGACCGCATCGGACGGGTTGCGGGCAATGTCCCATTGGTCCAGCGCCTCTTTCATGGTTTTGGCGTGTACCGTGGGCACGTCGGTGTGCAATTTACCAGCGCGGTCAAGTTCACCCAGGATGGCCATGATGCCGCCAGCGCGGTGCACGTCTTCGATGTGGTACTTGTTGGTGTTGGGTGCCACTTTGCACAGCTGCGGCACGACACGCGACAGGCGGTCGATGTCGGCCATGGTGAAGTCGATCTCGGCCTCTTGCGCAATCGCCAGGATGTGCAGGATGGTGTTGGTCGAGCCGCCCATGGCGATATCCAGGGTGATGGCGTTCTCAAAGGCCTTGAAGCCCACCGAGCGTGGCAGCACAGACACATCATCTTGCTCGTAATAACGTTGGCACAGTTCCACAATCAGGTGGCCAGCGCGTTTGAAGAGTTGCTCGCGGTCGGCATGGGTGGCCACCACCGTGCCATTGCCCGGCAAGGACAGGCCCAGCGCCTCGGTCAGGCAGTTCATCGAGTTGGCGGTGAACATGCCTGAGCAGGAACCACAGGTCGGGCAGGCCGAGCGCTCGATTTCGGCCACATCCGCGTCCGACACCTTGTCGTCGGCCGCCATCACCATGGCATCGATCAGGTCGAGTTTCTTGAGTTCGATGGTCTGGGTGGCCGGGTTCAGCAGTCGGGTTTTGCCCGCTTCCATCGGACCGCCTGAGACAAACACCACCGGGATGTTCAGGCGCATCGCCGCCATCAACATGCCGGGTGTGATCTTGTCGCAGTTGGAGATACACACCATGGCATCCGCGCAATGGGCATTGACCATGTACTCGACCGAGTCGGCAATGATGTCGCGGCTCGGCAGCGAGTACAACATGCCGTCATGGCCCATGGCAATGCCGTCATCCACCGCAATGGTGTTGAATTCTTTGGCGACACCACCGGCGGTTTCAATCTCGCGCGCCACCAGTTGGCCCAGGTCTTTCAAATGCACATGGCCGGGCACAAACTGGGTGAACGAGTTGACCACGGCGACGATGGGTTTGCTGAAGTCGCCATCCTTCATGCCGGTGGCGCGCCAGAGGGAGCGTGCACCAGCCATGTTGCGACCAGCGGTGGAGGTTTTGGAACGGTAAACAGGCATGGTGATGGATCGCCAAAAAAGGCTTCAAAACGTTGGAAAAACAAGTGGGGGATTATGTCGCACAGGGCATGGACGCCAGGCGCCAAGGCCATCCGACCAGAGGGGTCAGCGCCCTGCCCCGTGGTCTAAGCGTCAACGCCGGCGCTTCTGGTAAGTGGCGTCAAGTGCCTCTTTGGTGCGGGCACGGCGTTCGTCACGGCGTTTGTCGTCGCGCTCCATGGCTTTTTTCTTGGTGTAGCCCGAGGCATCTGCCCAAGCCCACCAGATCACCGCCAGCGCAAACGGCGCCAGCACCAGCCACCAGGACCACAGCGCCACCGGACCCCACTCGATGTATTTCAACACCAGCAAGATCAAGCCCAAACCCAACAGATACATGGCCAACACTCCTGTCAACAACAACACGCTCACCCCCTGAGCGTACCCGCAAAAGTGATCCGTCCGCAGAGAGCACGGTACTGGGTCAAACGCGCTAGGTCGATCTGTCCTGAGCGGCTGGCCAATACAGGCTCACGCGGGTGCCCTGGCCGGGGGTGCTTTGAACCTCCAGGCGGCCATCAAGCAGCCGCAAAATTTCCTGGACGATGCAGAAACCCAAACCACTGCCAGGCAGCTTGGACGCGCTTGGCGCCCGGTAAAAACGCTGGCCCAGTTGCGCCATCTGCTCTGCACTCATGCCCACACCATGATCACGGATGTGGACGGCCACTTCAGAATGCGCCGAAGCGGCTCTCACCTGCTCCAGATGAACCGTCACCGCGCTACCTGCGGCAGAAAACTTGTAGGCGTTGGAGAGCACCTGCAAAATCGCCTGGCTGGCTCTTTTGGCGTCCACCCAAACACACAGATCCGCATCGGTCTGGGTCAGGCTGGCTTTCTCGCGCCCCTCGGGTAACACCAAACCATCCAGCACCGACTGCACCAAAGAAGGCAACGCAATGGCCGACAGCTGCAGGCGGGTGTAGCCGTGCACCTCGATGTGCGCCAGGGTGAACACTTCGTTGAGCAGTTCGGTCAACTGCTGCGACTGCTGGTGGATGATGCCCACAAACTCGCGGCGGCTGGCCTCGTCGTTGTCGGTGTGGAGCAATACCTCAGCAAAACCCTGGATATTGGCCAGCGGGTTGCGCAACTCATGGGCGGCCTTGGCCAAAAAAGCCGTTAAGCGCCGCTCGCGCGCCACCACTTGTGACACATCCCGAAAACACAGCAGCTTGGCCACCGTGCTGTTATCACTGCCGGTCTGCGTGACCTGCAATACCGCGCCCGGCGGTTGGACGAAGTCCAGCACCAGGGGCACATGTGAATCGGGCTCAGCCAGGCGCCGCTGCAGCTGCGCCTGGTCCAGGGCTGAGGCACACCGGCTGGACAGCAGCTGCCAAAACTGCACTTCATCCAGGCCTTGTATCTGTTCGGCCGGGAGCTGGGTCAAAGACACCCACTTGGGGCTGACGTGGTTCACACAACCCAGCCGGTCAAAAGCCACCCAAGCCTCAGGCGCCAAGGCCAACACATCGGCCAACACCTGCGCCGTGGCTACAGCACCGGGTGGCGTCACGCTTGGCTTGTTCTCACGCCGGCTGCGCGGCTGATGTGTGCTCATGGTGTCTCCTTCAAACCAAGTCGTGTCTCAGACTGCTTGAGTTTGTCCTTGACCCAGCACACCACCTGCAAGGGACTGAAGGGTTTGACAAAGTAGGCGTCTGCGCCGCGGCAACGTGCGCTGTCATTGTCCTGCGCCTGCCCTCGCGCTGACAGCATGGCCACCACCGTGTCACGGTGGCTAGGGTCGGCCCGGATGGCATCGAGCACCTGCAAGCCATCCAGCTCACCGGGCATCATCACATCCAGCAGGACCAGCCTGGGGTGCTCGCGCTGTATCGCTGCCAGTGCGTCCACACCACTCTCAGCCTCGATGATGCGAAAGGTGTTGCCTAGCGCCACCCTCAGCAAGCGCCGAATGGCCGGGTGATCATCCACCATCAGAATGGTGGGAACGGATGCAACGCTTGGCCCGTCAGGCCCTGTGGCCAAGGGGCTGTCCGCAGGATGGAGCATGGCCAGCTGCTCAATCTTGCGGCCCATGGCTCAAGCGACCTGACCCGGACTCAGACGTTGTTTGCTGACGGCGGTGGCAATCGCCAGCAGCCGATCAAAGGGAACCGGTTTGGGCAAGACCTCGACACCGGGAGGCACACCACCACGCCGTTCCACCTCGGCCGGATCCAGGCCGGTGACCACCACGATGGTGGCGTGGCGCATCTCCGGGGTCTGGTGCAAGACCCGCAGCATGTTGAACCCATCCAGCCCCGGCATGTCCAGATCGGTGATGAGCAAATCCGGGTTGCTGCGCCCCATCATGAGCAAACCGGTCACACCGTTGTCGGCCAGACTGACCACCGGTTTGATCGGCCAGAGACTCAAACGCGCCTTGTACAGACGCAGCAGGTTGTCGTCATCTTCGACCACCAGCACATTGAGCGGGCGGCTTGTCGCAGCAGGCGCCGGGTCGATGCTGACGGGGGATAACACATCCACCCCTTTGTGCAGCAAACCGTCAATCGAATCACGCAGCACCCGACGGTGACCGCCCGAGGTTTTCCAGGCCTGCAACAGACCACTTTCCACCCACAGCTGCACCGTGCCGACCGACACGCCGAGCAAAACCGCAGCCTCGCGGGTTGTGCAAAACGACTTTTTGACTGTGCCCTCTGTCATGCTGATTCCTGTTGAAATTATTGTCAAATAATATCATATTTTTGTATATTCCGTTAGATGGCAATTGACAAAATCAACATTTTCCAGCTATTCAGCCGTGGATACCCAAGAGCAGGCCAGCCATCCACACTTTGTTGATCTACAACACAAGCGCCTACGATAACGCAACTTGTATAGCAACCAGCCCTTATCGGATAAGGGCTAAAAGGTCATTTCATGCTCAAAACACGGCAGCAACTGCCTCAGCCCACAGCGCTGCGCCTGAAGCCGCCCGAGGCCAGCATCAGGTTTTGGGTGTAGGGGTCTGTGACGCGATGCGCCGCCAAATCGCCCGAGCTGAGCAGCTCCACGGTCTGGCCACGCTGCATCACCATCAGGCGGTCACACAAATGGGTTACCACCGCCAAGTCGTGGCTGACCATGATGAAACTCAAACCGCGGCGCTGACGCAGGTCTTCCAGCAGGTTCAGCACCTCGGCCTGCACCGAGGCGTCGAGCGCCGAGGTCGGTTCGTCCAGCAGCAGAATTTGCGGCTCCAGAATCAGCGCACGCGCCACTGCAATACGCTGACGCTGCCCGCCCGAGAGCTGGTGCGGGTACCGAAAGCGAAAACCCCGGCCCAGGCCCACCTCGTCCAAGGCCCGCTCAATACGGGCTTGTTCATCATCGAGCCCATGAATGACCAGCGGCTCGGCCAGAATCCGGTCCACCGTGTGGCGCGGGTGCAGGGAACCATAAGGGTCCTGAAACACCATCTGCACCAGCCGTCTGAATGGCTTGCTACCCGGTGCGGGCAAACTTTGCCCGGCCTGG
Organism: Rhodoferax fermentans; assembly: GCF_002017865.1. Lineage (NCBI taxonomy): Bacteria > Pseudomonadati > Pseudomonadota > Betaproteobacteria > Burkholderiales > Comamonadaceae > Rhodoferax > Rhodoferax fermentans. The sequence continues at coordinate 3,494,568 of NZ_MTJN01000002.1, forward strand.
CCCAGCAGCTGGACCGTGCCGGTTTTGGGCGCCAAGCCACAGATCGCGCGCAACAC